>CAJCIP010000108.1 GCA_903970445.1 Verrucomicrobia bacterium Tous-C9LFEB
TGCGTTGGTTGCAATCTGTGTTCACTGGTTTGCCCTGTCGAGAACTGCATCACGATGGACAAGGTGGAGAACGATTTGCCGCAGTACACCTGGGAACAGCGCACCGCCGATGGGCTTACACCATCAAGCGCCGAGTGCGAAGTTGCTGTGAGCGGATAGCTGGAGAAGTACATGGGCACTCTGATACAAAACGGGATCGTTGTAACCGCTGCCGGACAACAGCGGGCAGATGTGTTGATCGAAGACGAATTGATTGTTCAGGTCGGTGCGGGGATCCCGGCAGTTGAACATCAGATCGTGGAGGCAACCGATCTGCTCGTCATGCCGGGTGGCATCGATGTGCATACACACCTCGATATGCCCTTCGGCGGCACAGTTTCTGCGGACGACTATCGCACCGGCACAATCGCAGCGGCTGTCGGTGGGACAACGAGTGTCATCGACTTCGCGCTGCAATCACGCGGACACACGCTTCGCGAGGCTTTGGATACGTGGCTGGCAAAGTCGAAGGATAAGGCCTGCCTCGACTACTCGCTGCACATGGCTGTGACTGATCTCGGTACTGACGGTAAATCACTCAGCGAGATGGAAGAGATGGTCGCCGAGGGCATCAGCAGTTTCAAGCTGTTCATGGCCTATCCTAACGTGTTGATGATTGACGACGGCCTGATGTTTCAGGTGATGCAGAAGGCAGCTTCGATCAATGCGCTGTGCTGCATCCACGCGGAGAATGGCTCGGCCATCGACGTTGTTGTGGCTCAGTACATTGCTGAAGGCAGGACTGCACCGCACTTTCATGCGCACTCGCGCTCTGCAAAGGCCGAAGCTGAAGCAACGCATCGTGCGATAGCGCTGGCTGAAATGACCGGATGCGCCGTGTACATCGTGCATCTTTCCAATGAAGAAGCGTTGCGTGAACTGCGCCATGCGCAGGCACATTACAGCCGCGCCCTTGCGGAAACCTGCACGCAGTACCTTGTCCTCTCTATCGAAGACCAGATGCCCGGCAAGAGCTGGGAAGAAGCGAAATTTGTGTTTACTCCGCCATTGCGTGAGAAAAGGAATCAGGAGCCGCTGTGGGAAGCGCTCACCGATGGTTCGCTTTCGGTCGTGAGCACAGACCATTGCCCATTCCGCTTTGCAGATCAGAAGTCCCTCGGCAAAGACGACTTCACCAGGATTCCGAACGGCGGTCCGGGCATTGAAAACCGGCTGCAAATTCTTTGGCACTTCGGCGTGAACAGTGGCCGGCTTACACCGGAAAAGTTTGTCGAACTGTGTTGCACGAATCCTGCAAAGATCTTTGGGATGACGCAAAAGGGTGAACTCAAGCCCGGCAAAGATGCCGATGTTCTGCTTTGGGACCCAAACGCCGAGTACACGATCCAGGCTGCCACACAGTGCATGGCTACGGACTACAACATGTTCGAAGGTTGGACCGTGCGCGGCAACGCGAGCAAAGTGTTTTCGCGTGGTGAGCTTGTTGTCGACAAAGGCAAATGGATTGGACAGACTGGACGCGGACGTTTCATCAAGCGTGTCGCGAACGGTGGAGGCACTGTTTGATTACGCCTGCTGCCACGCTGCCGGATAGCCATCTCTATAACGATGATCTTGCGCCCACGCAGCCTGCGCAGCGCACGTGGACGACCTACAACTTCATCGCGCTCTGGTTCAGTATGTCGATGGAGGTAACGACGTACATGCTGGCGTCCTCGCTGATTGCCGGCGGCATGGACTGGAAGCAGGCGATCTTCACCATCCTGCTTGGCAACGTGATCGTTTGTGTGCCGATGATTCTGAATGCCCACGCCGGTGCAAAGTACGGCATTCCTTTCCCTGTTTTTGTGCGTGCGAGCTTCGGCCTACGGGGCGCGAACCTGCCTGCAATGCTGCGAGCCATTGTTGCCTGCGGCTGGTTCGGCATTCAGTCGTGGATCGGCGGGCAGTCGATTCACGCGATGCTCGGTGTCATCGCGCCCGCGGTTGCTGCAAAGCCTGCGTCACTGTGGATCTGCTTTCTAGGCTTCTGGCTGATCAATATGGTCGTGGTCTGGCGTGGCGTGGAAAGCATCCGCTTTCTGCAAAGCTTCTCCGCGCCTTTTATGTTGGTCATGTCGCTCACCTTGCTTTTCTGGATGCTGCACAAGGCGGGCGGCTTCGGTCCCATGCTCGCTGCGCCAAGCCATTTCACCACCAGGCACGATTTCCTGCACTTCTTCTTCCCGTCGCTCACTGCGATGGTGGGCTACTGGGCGACGCTTTCGCTGAACATTCCTGACTTCACACGCTACTCGAAGAATCAGGAATCGCAGATCGTTGGGCAAGCGATCGGCCTGCCTCTGGCGATGGTGCTCTACTCCTTTATCGGCATCGCCGTTACGTCGGCCTCCACTGTGATCTTCGGCGCGTCAGTTTGGAGCCCTATCGATCTGCTCGGACGGTTTCACCAGCCGGCCGTGGCGGCTATCGCGCTTGTCTGCATTCTGGTTGCGACGCTCAACGTGAACATCGGCGCAAATGTGGTCTCGCCTTCGAACGACTTCTCCAATCTTGCCCCTCGATACATCAGCTTCCGCATGGGTGGAATGATCACCGGTTTTCTCGGGCTCGCGATGATGCCGTGGAAGCTCATGTCCACTTTTGGCAATTACATTTTCGGTTGGCTCATTGGCTACTCCGGTCTACTCGGACCGGTGGCCGGCATCATGGTCGCGGACTACTTCATTGTGCGGCACACACAGCTTCAAGTCGGCGCACTTTACCATCGTGGTGGTCCCTATGAGTACAGTGGAGGCGTCAATCCTCGCGCGCTTGTCGCTCTGGTGTGCGGCGTGGCAGCAGCCTTGATCGGTTTGTTCGTACCCGTCCTGCATTTCCTTTACGATTACGCATGGTTTGTCGGCTTCTTCCTGAGTGCGGCCGTTTATGTCGCCATGATGAAGCTTTCACCGGTAATGCAGGAAAGCTTGCCGGCCCTCACTCAACCTTGAAGAAACAGAGAGAAACACATGGAACAACTCACCTCACAGCAGATCGTAGACATCACGCGCACCACGAACTACGGCACATGGCGCTTCCAGAAGGGCTGGATGCCGATGCACATCGCTGATGCAGAGGGCTGTTACCTTACCGATGGCGCGGGCAAGAAGTATCTCGACTTCTCGTCGCAACTGATGTGCTCCAATATCGGCCACAAGAACAAAGCGGTGATTGCTGCGATTGCGGAGCAGGCTGAAGAGTTGAGCTATGCGATGCCCGGCTACGCAACGAAAGCTCGTGCAGAGCTGTCGCAGCTGCTGCTTGAAGTGCTGCCGCAAGGGCTGAAGAAGTTCTTCTTCACAACGAGCGGGACGGAAGCGAACGAAGCGGCGTTCAAGATCGCTCGCATGTACACAGGCAAGAACAAGATCATCGCGCGCTATCGCAGCTATCACGGATCGACTTCAGGTTCAATTGCGGCAACCGGCGATCCGCGGCGCTGGGCGATGGAGCCCGGCGGCAAGTTGCCGGGCGTGATCTTTGCGCCGGAGGCGTTCTGCTATCGCTGCCCGCTTGGCCAAAATCATCCTTCGTGCGGCATTGCGTGCGCGAACTACATCGAGCACATGATCAGGAACGAAAGCGATGTGGCGGCGGTGATCGTGGAGCCGATTGTCGGCACGAATGGCGTCATCGTTCCACCTGATGAGTACATGCCGCGCCTGCGCGAAATTTGCGACCGCAACAATGTGCTGCTGATTGCTGATGAAGTGATGACCGGCTGGGGACGCACCGGCAAGTGGTTCGCGATGGAGCACTGGGGTGTGACGCCGGACATTCTTGTCACGGCGAAGGGCATCACCAGCGCGTATGTGCCGCTTGGCCTCTGTGCCACGAGCGAGAAGATCGCTGCATTTTTTGACGATCATTACTTCTCCCATGGGCACACCTACGAAGCGCATCCGTTGACGCTGAAGCCGGCGACGGCAACGATTCGCGAGATGCAACGGCTCGGCCTGGTGGAACGCGCTGCCGAGCTCGCACCGTATCTGGGTGAAAAGCTCCGCGAACTGAAGCGCAAGCACGTCTCTGTCGGCGAAGTACGCGGCAAGGGTCTGTTCTGGGCGATTGATCTGGTGAAGGACCGTAAAACGAAAGAGCCATTCGCGACGTACAGCGACAAGGTCAGCGGAAAGCCGCTGCTCGTGGATCAGATTGCAGCAAAGTGCGTGGCCGACGGCATGACGATTCAGGCCTGGGTTTCACACTTCGTCGTCGCGCCACCGCTGATCGTAACGAAGGAGCAGATCGACTTTGGCGTGAATCTACTCGACAAGCATCTCGTGATGGCCGATGAACACTGCACGGTGTCTCAGGAGCCGGAGACGGTAAGCATTACCTCGGACAGCTAACTTCGCTTTCCAATTAGAACGAGTACGTTCAAGAGTTGTCATCCTTGTATCTCTTTTCGAGCTTCATTTGTTGTTAGAGGAGGGCTCATCCATCATGGGAACTAGGAGGATCTTTTTGACATGAAACGTCACGCTCTTGGCTGCAAAATCCTCCAGAGTCAAGCCGCAAGCCTCCCTAAATTCTTGTCAATACGTGCAAGCTGTGGAAAATTCGAAAACACCGCATCGTTCGTAGCTGAAAGCACCGAAGAAAATTGTCATAGTAATTCACCGGACTGACTACAATGGAATGAGAGCGTTTTTGCAGGCGATCTTTCCTTGTTGTCATCCCGAGCCGTCCGCTACGGACCTGCTTGTCGCCGCCACGACATCTGGCTAAGTGCATTCTTCTGCGGAATGCGTTACGCAGCGGCCATAAACACTCTCAAATGAAGACTTTGCGTCTAACCCATGCAGTCTCAAGACTTTGTGGACCGGTGCCGGGCTAAGCCGCGTAGATGGAACACTTTATCGCCGAAGTACAGGGGGAGGGGGTACCTACTACTGCAGCGCGGCATCTACCTCGGAGAAGTACTCACGCCCCTTCAGTATTTCCCGCGGCTTGGAGCCATCCGCAGGTCCAACCAGCCCATCGCGCTCCATCATGTCGATCAGGTGCGCCGCGCGTCCATAGCCGATGCGTAGCCTCCGTTGCAGCAGCGAAGTGGATGCTTTACCGAACTCGTAGACCAGCCGCACCGCATCGTCGAACATAGGATCGTTATCCTCGCCATCGTTGGCGCTGGCTTCAGGATTACCCTTCTCATCCTTCGGTCCTTCGAGGAAGCCTTCGGCATACTCCGCCGAGCCCTGCTGCCTCCAGAACTCGGTGACCGCCGAAATCTCCTTCTCGGTAACGTAAGGAGCATGAACGCGCTGCAATCGCGAGGTTCCCGGCGGAAGGAACAGCATGTCGCCGCGGCCGAGCAGGCTTTCCGCGCCATTCGAATCGATGATGGTCCGCGAGTCCACCTTCGTCGCGAGCCGGAAGCTCATGCGCGTGGGCACATTGGCTTTGATGAGCCCGGTGATGACATCGACCGACGGCCGCTGCGTCGCCAACACCAGGTGGATGCCAACCGCACGCGCCATCTGCGCCAGCCGCGTGATCGCCTCTTCCACGTTGGCGCGATCAAGCATCATCAGGTCGGCGAGCTCGTCGATGATGATCATGATGTAAGGCAGCGGTTCCTGGTTCACGTTCTCGAACAGGTACTCGCTTCCGTGATCAAACAACTTGTTGAACTGGTCGATGTTGCGCACATGGTTCGCTGCGAGCAGCTTCAGTCGCCGTTCCATCTCCTTCACTGCATTGCGCAGCGCGTTCGCCGCAAGCTTCGCCTCGGTGATGATCGGCGTGAAGAGATGCGGAATGCCTTCGTACATTCCAAGCTCAACGCGCTTCGGATCGACGAGGATCATGCGCACTTGTTCCGGCGTGGACTTGTACAACACGCTCATGATCATCGCGTTAATTGCCACGGATTTACCCGAGCCCGTTGATCCTGCGATGAGCACGTGAGGCATGGCCGCAAGGTCAGCCGTGACAATGCGGCCGTTGATGTCCTTACCAAGCGCAATCGCCAGCTTCGACTTGGATTGCGCAAAGCTTTCGCACTCCACCACATCGCGCAGCCAGATCGTTTCGCGATCATGGTTTGGCACCTGAATGCCGACGGTAGACTTACCCGCCATGCGCTCGATCAGGATCGACTCCGCAGCCATCGCAAGGCATAGATCGTCAGCGAGTCCTGTAACCCGCGAATACTTCACACCCGCGCTCGGACGGAACTCGAACGTCGTGACGACCGGTCCTGGATTGATCTGCTCGACGATGCCATCGACGCCAAATTCCGCGCACTTCTCCACCAGCACGCGAGCCTCTTCGCGCAGCGCGTCCTCACGCACCTCTGCTTGCTCATCGCTCTTGTAGAGCAGCGAACTCGGTGGCAGTTTGTAGCCGCGGATCGACTTTGGTGTAATCGCTACAGCGCGAATATCCGCATCGGCGCGCTTGCCGAAAGCGATGTTCTGGTCGCGCAGGTCAGCCATTGGCGAAGGCATCGGCGGCGCTTCCGGCACAGCGATGGAGCGTTTCACCAACTGCGGACCAGCGGGAACGCCGGCAGGCAGCGCATCCGCCACAGGTAACTTGAAAGCCGCGTTGCGTTCCGGAGAGTCGAGCCAGTCATCGTCGGCAAGAACAGGCTCTTCGCTGAAGCCGAGCTGATGGTTTTCGCCTTGTAGAGGTTCGGCAGCCGCTGCCAGCTGAGCCGCATAGGGCGCAGCGGCAGCCGCCGCTGCATCGACACCAGATAACAAGGGCTCATCGACCATCACGCGTGGCATGTTGTCCCAGACTGAGGGCGCTTCCGGTGCAAACTCAGCACGCTTTGCTTCAACCTGTTCCGCCGCACCCTTCTTCACTCTGCGGTGACGCAACCAGCCAAACAGGCCGGAAAGGACGGAAGAGTTATTGGAAGGCACAGCATCCATCGCGAAGTCAGGCGCCGGTTCTGCCGCACGTAACGCCTTCTCGGCACGATTGCGGGCCCTCGCCACTGCTCGCTCGCGCTTGGTCTCATAGGCGCGAATCACTTCCTCAGCCTCGTGGTCGCGGCGGCGGTCCTTCCACGCCTGGTAGCGCGCTCGCGTGTTGCGGATGAAGGCGAAGTGCGAGGTGAACCATTCGCGAGCAGTCACGATGAGGAACGTCGTAGAAAGGTAAAGCGAGAGCATCACCATCAACGAACAAACGGCGATAGCGCCCGGCAGGTTCATCACCTGCACCAGGTTGTCAGCGATCAATCGGCCTTCCGCTCCACCAAACGGAATTGAGTGACGCCAAAGCAGATTCCAGGGCAGCAGGGAAATGGCAGCCGGTGCGAACAGGAGCCAAAGCACAAGGCCTGCCGTCTTTGCTACCGCAGAGCCTACCGGTCGTGATCGCATCCAGGAGATGCCTAGCCGCAAGGTGATCAGCGGAATAGCAATGATAGCCAAGCCGAAGCTTTGCAACAGGAGATCGGACAGATAAGCTCCGGCAATGCCGGTCCAATTGTGCGCATGGTGAATGCTCGCAACGGTGTTCAACGATGGATCGGAAGGGGTGTAGCTGATGAGCGAGAGGAGCAGGAGGCCGGTACCGACCAGCACCACAAGCCCGAGCATCTCGTTCAGGCGCGGGCTGCGCGTCGGGGAATAGACAAATCTCTGGGGCTTCATTGTGGGATGACGCGCATGGTTCAACGTTCGCCGCGACACCTTCGCGCGGAAGACGGCACACCAATCATCACCAGAGCAACTTCATTGTTCCACAGGAGGCGGTGCGCAGCCATGTCTTCCTGGGTGGAACCACACTGATGACTGCGCGCCCACGTTTTTGCCCGGCTCAACAGCGAGGATGCTTTCCGTCTGTCCGCGAAGCAAACAATTTCGCAGGGGAGCGCATCTGTCTTCTTGATGCACGGACGTCGGCTTTGACCGCTGATGTATCCAGCACATACATGGAAGCAGGGGAGCGGGATTTTCGCGATTTCTCCCGCTTGTCATCGGCATAGGAGAATCGCACCAGCCGATGGACCCTGCTCCTACGTTTTCGAGGGAAAGGGTTGAAGCAATGGCTAACGACTTAGATGGATCGAGCAAGAATCAGGAAACCGAAAAGGTTCTCCTGAATGTGATCAAGGTTCTCAATGACGGCCAGAAGGGCTTCGCCGATATCGGCGAGCACCTTAAAGACGACACACTGAAGCGTTACTTCCTCGCAGAAAGCCTCAAGCGAGCGAACTTTCGTGCGGAGCTGGAAAACGAACTTCATCGCGCTGGAATGGCCGACGTCAAGGAGGGCGGAACCGTTTCGGGTGCTCTCCATCGGACATGGGGAGACCTAAAGGCAAAGCTGGGGGCAGACAGCGACCACTCGTTGTTGGCCACTGCGGAGCAGGGAGAAGATGTTGCCAAGAAGACCTACAAGGAAGCGTTGGAAAAAGATCTTCCGCTGCCGATACGTCAACTGCTAGCCGAGCAGCAGGCACACGTCAATTCATCGCATGACTATGTACGTGACCATCGCGACGCGCTGGCTGCTAAATAACAAGTGCTCACATCACCTACGTAAGCAAGGCAGCCCAAAGGGCTGCCTTGCTTGTTCTGGAAGGAAAGCCCAGTGCGCTTCGGACGCTTTGTGATGGGAACTTTGTACGTCGCTGCCGGTATAGGACACTTCATGTTCACCCGCTTTTACGCAAACATCATGCCGGCTTACCTTCCTCTACACCGCGACCTTGTCCTCATAAGCGGTGCCGCCGAGATTGCGGGAGGAATCGGCGTGATGATCCGCCCTACACAGCAGTCCGCCGCGTGGGGCATTGTGCTTTTGCTGATCGCCGTCATGCCGGCGAACGTCTGGATGGTTCAGCATCCAGAGCGGTATCCGGGAGTTCCACTTTGGGCGCTGTGGATGCGACTACCGCTGCAACTTCCGTTGCTCTGGTGGGCCTGGCGATATACGCGACCGGAGGTTCTAAGTAAATAGGACGTAGACCTGGCTCGCGCTACGCGCTCACCTCCGCAAATATGGGGATCTCCACTATGGCCCGTTCACTCGCGCTCTCCGCTCGAGATGACAATTAGCTTCGTTAGCCAGCCGCTTTCGTAAATAAGCACCTCGATGCTCAGTAGCCGAGGTGGTGAAGAAAGAAGACTCCGCAGCTTGCCAGCAGGCAATAGATGCCAAATAAGTACCAGCGGCCTTCTTCCAGCCAAGAGCTTAGCCAGCGCAGCGCGGCTAGTCCCGCGAGAAAGGCAAACACCATGCCGATCAGCGACGCCACAAGGCTGCCGTGGAGGTAAACAGAGCTTGCGCAGCCGGCAGTTGCATCCTTCGCTGCGTGATGGAGACGAGCGAGTTCGCGCAGGATTGCTGGCGGCGTCAGAATGACCGCCAACGCAAAGGAGAAGCGCTCCGCTCGCTCCCGGTTGGCACCTGTAAGCAGACCCGTAGAGATGGTAGCGCCTGAGCGTGAGAAACCGCGAAATGGAAGACAGAAACCTTGCACGGCACCCATCCAGCCAGCCTGCGCAAACGTGACATTGTCACCAGAGCGCGATGCGGCACGCTCATACGCTGTGACCGTGCGGGATTCGGCGTTTCTCTCACGCATTCCTGCCCAAAGTATGAGCAAACCGGCGGCGAACAAAGCAGATGCAACGATGTCGAGCCGCGAAAAGAGCTGTTCGATGTCGCCATGCGTGTACGAGCAGGGAATACTGCCGCTCGCCGGGATGACGAACTTATAGCGCTCCTGATGCTCAATGACTTTAATGATCGGGTAGCCAATGATTGCGGTGAGAGCGCTCGCCCAAACGGCGCGGATGGCGAAGCGTTTGAACGCATCGCGGGTGGAGAAATACGCTCGCTTCCACTGGTTCCAGAAGTACACAATGACGGCAAACATCGTGCCGGTGTGCAGCATGACCAGCACCAGCGTCATCTCCGGGGATGACGGATCGAGACCCATCAGCTTTTCGGCGACGACTACATGCGCGGAGCTTGAAACGGGCAACAGTTCGGCGAGCCCTTGCACGATCGCCAGAATCAAAATCTTCAGTAAAGGCATTGATCGATTCTAAAGGTCCGCAGGCCATCTGATGAATCGTTCGGCGTGACGCAGGAGTCTACAATGCAGAAGGGGCCTCCGCATGAAACTGACACGCTACACGAAGTTCACCGGAGATCTTTCCACAAGTTTCGATCTTGAAGATTTGATGGAAGCGCTGTCGGATTTCTTCCTCGATTCCGGCTACCAGGATCCGTTTTCTCCCTTTCAGAATTCCGATGAGTCCATGGAAAGCCTTCGTGACGCAGTTCGGCAGGCGCTGGACTCCGGCGAACTACTGGACGAAGATGCGCAGGATAAGTACGACGAGCTTCCGGAAGAGGGCAAAGAAGAGCTGGTCGACAAAGTCATTCAGCGCATGAAGGATGAGGCGTTCCTAAACGCGGAAGAACCTGCCAAAGGCGAGGGCGAAGGTGAATCAGGTGAGCCGACGGACGCACGTTTCGAAGTCACTGACAAAGGGATGGACTTCCTCGGCTACAAGGCCCTGCGTGACCTTCTCGGGCCTCTGGGCAAGAGTTCGCTAGGGCGCCACGACACGCGGTATGAGGCCGCCGGTGTCGAGACGAACGGCTCCTCTAAAGGCTATGAATTCGGTGACACGCTTAATCTGGATATTGGCGCGACGTTGAACTCTGTCTTTGCCCGCGAGGGTGCGCCGGACGGCTCAGGCAAGCTGAACCTTGAGTACAGCGATCTAGTTGTTCAGCAGGCGGACTATCAGAGCTCTTGTGCGACTGTGGTGCTGCTTGACTGCTCGCACTCGATGATCCTCTACGGTGAAGATCGGTTCACACCGGCCAAACGCGTTGCCATGGCCCTGAGTCACCTCATCCGCACACAATACCCAGGCGACAGTCTTTCTTTGGTGCTGTTCCATGATTCCGCTGAGGAGATCCCGATCTCGCAGTTGCCACGCGTCAAGGTCGGACCTCACTACACGAACACGCGTGAGGGCTTACGGGTTGCGCAGCGAATTCTGCGCGGTTCCGGCAAAGACATGAAGCAGATCGTGATGATTACGGACGGTAAACCGTCAGCGCTTACGATGGAAGACGGGCGCATCTACAAGAATGCATTTGGGCTCGACCCGATCGTCATTTCAGAGACGCTGGAAGAAGTGAGCCGCTGCAAACGCGCCGGTGTGATGATCAACACATTTATGCTCGCGGACGACTTTGCCCTGGTGCAATTCGTGCAGAAGGTGTCCGCCATGTGCCGTGGCAAGGCGTATTTCACCACGCCGCAAACTCTGGGCAACTATCTGCTCATGGATTTCATGAGCAGGCGCATGAAGCACGTTAACTAGACTGAAGCGTATGAATTTGAATCCTCTCTATGTGATCGGCGGATTTGTGGGAATGGTCCTTGCCCCAGTAGCGGCCGCTGCTCTTATTGGGGTTCGCACCAAAAAGAAACGCGAGTCCGGGAGCCATAAGGCAGTTCATGTGTCCGATCCCACGCCTCCAGGGGCAACTCTGCATCTGCGGCCGAAACCTCGCCGGCGCGGCATGCGCTAGACGTCTTCTCCTGCGTCCTACAATAAGGAAGACATGCGTTATCTGATTGCTCTGCTCGCCCTTGCCGGCGTGATTGATTCCTTTCTCGCTCTCCGTATTCACAACCAGGATCCTAGCGCCGCACCGCCTTGTTCTGTAAGTGAGAAATGGGACTGCGGCTCTGTCAACCATTCGCGCTTCGCCGTGTTCCCTCCATCCAGCTTCGATGAAGCACCAGGCTCGAAGCAGCCTCACATACCAGTCGCCGTTTTCGGTATTGCCGGGTACGCGTTGATCGCGGTGCTCGCGCTGGCGAATCGCTTGTGGCTTGTGCTGCAGGCTGCTGAGATCGGCTTCGCCTTTGCCTCGTTTCTCACCTTCATGGAAGCGTATGTCATCGAAAAATGGTGCATCTACTGCGTGTGGTCGCAGAGCATCGTGACTGCGATTCTTCTCTGCACGATCGTCGGCCTCGTTCTTCAGCATCGTCGCAAGCGTCGCTTTCAACAATCGGCTGTTGTTGCGCAGTAACATCGGAGAAGTTCATGTGGCCTAAAGCGATTGCGCAACTGATTGAACTTGCGCCGCACGTGACACGGCTGGTCCCGCTCGCGGATCGCTTTTTTCAGAGCAAGTCCTCTTCGGAAGATGTAAGCCGCAAAGCCATGGAGGCGATGGCAGAGGGGCTGCGTGGCGACCTCGGGCAGGTATCGGCAGCCCATTCTGGTTTGTATCGCCAATTGCACGAACAAAGTGAAACGCTCGTTGCGCTGAGCAATGAGGTTCGGGCAGTCAAGATTGCATCCGAAGCGACGGCAATGCGGCTGGGGAAGCTACAGCGTCGTCTGACCACAATGACAACGTTGCTGATAGGCACTCTGCTGTTAAATATTGCGATGCTGGCGTTGCTGATTGCGCTCTTCGTCAACCATCGATAGCGGAACACGTATGTCGTCTACGCACTCCTCACACGGCAGCATGGCCAGCTTCCAGAGTCGGGGCATCGCTGCTCTGGCGTCGCGACTACGTTTGCGCCGTGATGAACAGCCGCGTGCTCTCTGGCAGCGCATTGTTATAGCGCTGTTGTTGCTTGGAATCCTGTGCGTCATTGCCTGGCCCTTCACTCGCGCACATCTGCAAGCGATTGCCGTACTCGATCTCGTTTCCAACGAAGCCGTGCCGCCTGCGCTGCGAGCGTTGGTAGGAGACGCCATCGTTGTCCGCGAGGTCACACTGAGCACGGCTCACGGGCCGGTGCGTGCACGCTTCTTTACACCGCAGAATCATCCGCATGCGCCGGCGCTCCTGCTGTTGCACGGTGTGCACCACCTCGGTATGAATGAGCCGCGGCTGGTGACGTTTGCGTCCGCGATGGCTGCCTGCGGAATCAGCGTTCTTACACCCGAGCTGCCGGACATCAGGGATTATCATGTTGGCGCAAACTCCATCGCAACCATCGGTGACTCCGCAAGCTGGCTCGTCGCAGAGAACGGTGGCAAACCGGTTGGTGTGATGGGGCTGAGCTTTTCCGGCGGACTTTCGCTGCTGGCGGCAGCCGACCCGAAGTACCGGCCGAGCATCCGCTTTGTCGTTGCGATCGGATCGCAGGATGAAATGGCGCGTGTCGCGAAGTTTTATCGGACCGGCGAAGATGAGCGTCCGAACGGTACGGCGGAGATGCTGCCGCCTCACGAGTATGGCGCTCTTGTGATGGAGTACGAGCACCTTGAAGACTTCGTGCCGGCGTCCGATATCGAACCCCTGCGTGCGGTTCTGCGCGCGCATCTTTACGAGGACTTAGAAGGCGAAAAGGCGGCCCTTGCGACGCTAAACCTGAGGCAACAAAGCGAAGCGAAACAGTTGAAGGATGTGTCCTCGCCCGAGACGCGGGACGCGCTCGCAAGGGCTGAGGCAAAGCACGTAGCGGACATGGCAGGCGTGAGTCCGCACGGGCACATCGGCCAGCTGACCACGCCGGTGTATCTGCTGCACGGTGAAGGTGACAACATCATCCCCTCCGCGGAGACGCAGTGGATGGAAGACGAACTACCGAGTCAAACACTGCAAGCTGCTCTGATTTCTCCGGTGTTGTCGCACCTCGATCTTGATGGCAAAGCGCCGGGCGTGTGGGACCGGCTGCGGCTCGTCCACTTCTTTGCGTTGATTCTGCATGCCGCAGAGAAACCCTAGTGCTTGCTTCTATACTTTAGGGCGATGGCGGATTTGATCAATCTGAACGCGATTCGTGAAGCGCAGGATCGCATCTGTGGGATAGCCGTCCGTACGCCTTTGGTGCGGCTAGAGCATGGCAAATTGCGCGAGCTTGGCTTCAGCCCGCACTCCGGAGTTGAGATTTACTTCAAAGATGAATCAGCTCAGCCGATCGGCAGTTTCAAGCTGCGAGGGGCGTTCAATAAGGTCGCACAGTTGAGCCCGGCCCAACTGAAACGTGGAGTCATTACATATTCCTCCGGAAATCATGCGCAGGGTGCTGCTTTCGCGGCACGCGCACTCGGCTCGAAAGCTGTCATTGTGATGCCGGAGGGTGCGCCGAAGGTAAAGCGAGATGCGACCGCAGCGCTGGGCGCGGAGATCGTGATTGTCGGCAATGCCTCCACCGAACGCAAAGCGAAGGCTGAGGAACTCGCTGCGAAGTTTGGCTACGCCATGGTTCCTCCATATGACGACGAGGCGATCATCGCGGGCCAGGCTACATGCGGCATTGAGATCCTGGAGCAGTGTCCCGACGCGGATCTAGTTCTGTCACCTGTTTCAGGTGGTGGTTTGCTATCGGGCGTCGCCACGGCGATCAAGCTGAAATGTGAGGCGGATGGCTGCAAGGCGCCTCATATCTGGGGATGTGAGCCTGAACTGGCTGCCGACGCGAAAGAGTCGTTCGACACCCGGACACTCGTGGAGTGGCCTGCCTCCAAGACGGTCCGCACGCTGGCGGATGGATTGCGCACGCAATCATTGGGTCGGCGGAATTTTGCGCATATCCTACACTTCGTCGACGGAGTCGTAACGGTCACGGAGGAGGAGATTCGATCAGCACTGAAGGTCATCCTGGCGGCCACGGATTTGGTGGCTGAGCCTTCCGGCGCGGCTACGCTGGCGGCGGCACTCTTCCACGGCGATCAACTTCCTGCTGCAGAGAAGACTGTGGCGATCATGTCCGGCGGCAATCTGGAGCCAAGTCTGCGAGCCGAGCTTGAAGCCGAAGCTTCGCTTGCCCGCGTCTAACAGAAGACCATGTCTTCTCGTGCGCTCACTGCCTGCCTGCTTCTCACTCCGACTCTTTTGATCGCTCAAAAGAAGAGCAAAGATGCGCTGAGCGGATACGATCGCTCGGCGCGTGCGACCGTACTGCATACTGCGAATGTCTATGTGCAGGCCGACGGCAGCTCTCCGCCAATCGCGACCGTGACGCCTGGTCATGAGGTCGTTGTCACCGCGCACAACGGTCCTTGGGTAAGTGTCTTTGCAAACACTGACAGTAAGGACGATGCTGATCCAGACTCGAAACCTGAGATCGAAGACCCCGACGCCAATCCGGATCCGAGCTCAGGGTGGATTCGGGACAAAGGTATCGTCAGTGCGCAAACGCCCAATGGTGACGCGCTGATTTATGGTCTCGCGGCAGAACTAGAGGCGGAAGCTGCGGAGCCGCATCCACCGAAAGAAGCGGCCTCGGAAGCGCATCTATTGTATCGCAGGGTCTGGGAGTATTTCCCGAACTCACCGTTGGCCGCCGAGGCTGCGTTTCGTTCCGCGGACATCCGGTGGCAGCTCGACAAAGTAGACATCTCGACCCTGCCGAGCGCGCATGAGCAGGAAGCATATCTACGTCCGCAGCTGTACGAAGGCGAATTCAAGCGGGTGATGAAGTACTACCCTGATTCGCCCTCTGCCGCACGCGCCGCCTTCGCACTGATTGACAACAAGCTCTGTGGCGACTGGCAGGGGCTGCCCAAGTGCCCGGAGATGGAGACGCAGATCTACCTGAAGTACGCGGACAAATATTCCGGCGGCCCCAAATCAGCGGAAGCGCTTTACGATGCTGCGTACCGGCAAGGTGCGCTGGTGACTATGTACACCGTGGATGAAAACAAGAAGCATGCTGACGATGCTGCGAAGAACTGCCAGGCGATCGCCGACCAGTTGCGGCAGAAGTACCCGCAATCTGACTACACAGCCCGCGCAGCGAGCATCGCTTTCCGCGTACGGCAGGGTATCCCGATCTTTGGCAGTGATCGCGACTGACGATTCGCGAACGGCTTCATTACGAGCTTCGCGTCCCCACAAAAACAGCGAGACGGCCTTGTTGGAATATGCATCGGGCGTCAGCGAATCCTGCTACCCGCATCCATTCCAGCTGATCATCAACTGTCGCGCAGCGATCTTCTGTTTGGCGTAAAAGTGAATCGGAGATCTGCTCCTCCGTCGCGCCGAGTGCGCGCACTTCGGTCAGCCAATCCTCCTTTGCTTGAGCTTCTAGATCTACCGAAGGCTGAAGTATCTGTTCGGCGTTTACAAATACCCCTCCACGCGTGAGAGCCGTAAAGGCACGCGCGAAAACTTCACGCTTTGCTGAGTCCGGGAGATGGTGAATGGAGAGCGCGGAAACTACGGCATCATAGCCCCGCGGTTTGATGGCAGTAGTGTAGTCGGCCAGTTCCAAGACAGTTTCTTGATCACCTTCGAAGCGAGCTCTTGCTTGTTCCAGCATTGGCGCGGAGCTGTCCATCATGTGCAAGTAGGCGTCAGGAAAGCGCTGTCGAACGAAGGCTGAAAGCAGACCGGTACCGGCTCCAAGATCAAGCACATGTTCTGTGTGTTCCGGCAAAGCAGATACAGCCGCGCCATAAAAGGCTGCAAAGCATGGGATGAGCTTTGCTCGCGCAGGATCGTAAGTCGATGCAGTCGCGGAGAACACAGCTTCTGTGCGGTTTGTGCTCATGCAGCAAGCATTCAACAATGCGCACATGGAAGCAACGACTATGCAACGTTCTTATGCGCCGATTCAGAAATGCAGAACGATGCCGGAGTTGATGGTGATAACAGATTCGTTCTGCGGCATACCGAAGCTTGAGCCAACCCCCACCTCAATCAGGCGAACGTCCAACACTTTTTTCAGCGGATAGTCCAAGCCGGCGAAACCTTGGTAGTAGTCGTAATGTGTGGTGAAGGAGTCGTCGGTATCAGTGAAGCCTGATGCCGGATCGGAGACGTTGCGAGCGCGGGTCTTCATGAATCCACCACCTCCGCCGATGTACGGTTTCACATGGAAGAGCTGCTTGGTCGCGCTCAGCTTGACGTCGAACAAAGCTTCATCGACATTGCCGAGCCCAGTGCGTGTCGCCCCACGCGTGTCTAAACCGACCGCTATCCCAGGCAGATGGAAGAGATAAAGAGTCGCTCCACCACCGAAGCCGGAGGAGTTCAGCGTCCCGTACTGATTTTGCAAACCGGTGGCCGTTTGCGTGATTCCGTCTTCGACATTGCCGGCACGGGTAAAGGAATACGTCGCATAGAATGCCACACGTTGCGCCGCACAAGAAGCAGCGGCTGCGGTGAGAAGCAGCGCGATCATTAGGGCTCGAAGTTTGTTTGCCATGGGCGACTGCGTTCCACCAAGCATAGTGATGATGCGCCGAAGCTACAAGGAGAGGAACTACTTGCGCTTCAGTGCTTCCAGCTCGTCCAGTGTGCGCGGCCAGTCCGATCCAAGCAGGCGTGAAAGGCTTCGGTCGGCGAGCACTTTGCCGTCAGTCTGGCAGGTAGGGCAATAATTTGTTTCGTTGTCAGCAAAGCGAATTCGCTGGATCGGCGCGGCGCAACGTGGGCAAGGCCGATTGAAGCGACCATGAACTGCCATTTCAGGGCGGAATGCTGTCACTTTCTCGGGGAACGTCTGCTCGGCTTCGCAATTGAAGCGATCAATCCAGAGTTGTAGCGTTTCACGAGTGGACGCAAAGAGTCGTTGCCATTCGTCATCCGTCAACTTCCGCGTTTGCGTGATTGGAGAGAGTTGAGCTGCATGGAGAATCTCATCGGAATACGCGTTACCGATTCCGGAGAGAATGCGCGGATCGGTCAGCGCACGCTTCAGCGTGCGGTTCTCCGCTGTAAGAGCTTTCTTGAACTCATCAAGTGAGATGGAGAAGACTTCGATACCGCCGGGGTCGAGATTAACAAGCGCTGACTCGCCTTGTACGAGATAAAGCGAAGCACGGCGCTTGGTTCCGGCTTCCGTAAGAACCAGCGATCCGTTTGGAAAGTCGAAAGCAGCCAGGTGATTGCGACCGCCGAGTTTCGCGCCCACGGCTCGCCAATGCAGCCGACCGGCGATCATCAGGTGCAGAACCAAGAAGAGTTCCTCGTCGAAGCAGAAGACGATGCGCTTGCCGATGCGCCGCAGCGATCGTACGACTTTGCCGTCAACCCTTTGTATCGATGGAACTGCTGTCCGTAGAAGAAGAGGGCTCGCGATGCGCACCGACTCGAGCGTTTGCTCGACGACGCGTGGCTGAAGGGCGGTAAGGTAGGCCGTGATGTCAGGAAGTTCAGGCATCGTTAGAAGCCATCGAGATTGATGTTGTTTCTACCGGTGACAGCATACCTCGCGCACCGCCAGCTCAGACGTACGGAAGCGATGAAGAGAACGACTCCGGAAATGCCGTAGAGCAAACCGAAGTTCGAGATGACAAACCAGGCGTCGGCGACCGCAAAGAGAGCGAGCAAAACGGCGCAAAAACCCTGAATCCACCGCGCTATGTAGTCGCGCTCGTCCCACATACAGGGCTAGTTGAAGCCGCGGCGAGTGCGATTGAAGGCGTTCTCTTTTTCCTTTTCGCGCATGCGCTCCGCAAGCTGGGCAGCATCTTCGTTGCGGCGCTTCTTTTCGCCTGCACTGAATGTGCGCGCTTCCGAGCGCGAGATGCGTTTGTGTGCCGTCATGCCTTCCAGCAGGAACTCTGCCGCGGAGACGGCTTGGTCAACCGGTGTTCGCGAGTTAATTTTTAGAGGCGCGAGCTTGTCGAAGAGTCCTTGAATCTCCTTGAGGGAGGTGAAGACTGCTTGCGAGGGTTGCTTGTCATTGAGCTCAACTGCACCGCCCAGATTGAACCACTGCTCGATCTGCTGGGTGTTGGTGTCGGCGAAGTAGGTGTCGTAAATATTGGCGATCGCTACGCGGATCAGTTCGCGGATCACTGTTTCCGAGCCACGCATTTCGCCTTCGTACTCCAACTCCACCTTGCCCGAGATCCCAGGGAGCGCAGCAAAAATATCACCTACACGCGGCACGACAGACTTTTCTCCGTGCAGCAAGGCGCGACGCTCTGCGTTCGAAACAACAAGCTCCATTGTTGAGATTGGCAGCCGCTGCGAAACTCCGGAACGCTTGTCCACCTTCTTGTCGTCACGAGCGACGAACGCAATCTGCTCGACGATCTGCCGAATGTAATGCGGAATGAAGATGCGCTCGACGGCTGTGTCGTCAGCAACATAAGAACGGGCGGTCCAAGCCTCCTGCTCGGTAATGCTGATGGCTTCGTCAAGCGATTCAGGATAGTGGGTCCGAATTTCCGACCCGATGCGGTCCTTCAGCGGCGTCACGATTTTGCCACGCGCGGTGTAATCCTCAGGATTCGCACTGAAAACGATCGCGACATCCAGTTCCAGGCGAACGGGGTAGCCCTTAATCTGAACGTCGCCTTCCTGCATGATGTTGAAGAGCGCAACCTGGATCTTGCCAGCTAGATCGGGCACCTCATTGATAGCGAAGATGCCACGGTTAGCGCGCGGCAGCAAACCGTAATGCATCGTAAGTTCACTGCCGAGTTCATGGCCGGACCGAGCCGCTTTGATGGGGTCAACATCACCAATCAGGTCGGCGACTGTTACGTCCGGGGTAGCGAGCTTTTCTACGAAGCGCTGCTCCGGCGTCATCCAGTCGATTGGCGTGTCGTCTCCTAGTGAGGAGATCAGATCACGCGAGAAACTGGACAGCGGTGCATACGGATTATCCCGCAGCTCTGAGCCCGCAACGAACGGCGATTGCGAATCGAGCAGTGTTGTCAGCGAGCGCAAAATGCGCGACTTCGCCTGTCCTCGCAGACCGAGCAGAATGAAGTTATGCCGCGAGAGTAGAGCGTTTACTACCTGCGGAACGACAGTATCGTCATAGCCGACGATGCCAGGAAAAAGCGACTCGCCTTCGCGCCTGCCACCGGGAGCTATCTCGCGCAGCCGGAGGATCAAGTTGTCACGAAGCTCGTCCTTCACGCTGCGCGAAACGCGCTCAGGAGTGTATTCAGAGGAACGAAGCTGGCCCAGTGTGCGCGGAAGGGTTTTCGACGGCATAAGTGAAGTATAGATGTGGCGAGCATCAGCGCGATTCGTTCTAAAGACAGTGACCTTGCCTGTGGGCGCACGCTATACGTAGGCTTTATTCATGAGCCAAAACATGTGGACTGCCGTCGACGACTACTTTGTCGAAACGTTACTCGGCGATGACGTTGTGCTAAGGGCAACTTTGCAGGCAAACATAGTGGCGGGACTGCCTCCAATTGACGTTGCGCCGAATCAGGGTAAGCTGCTCAACCTGCTTGCGAAATCGTGCGGCGCCAGGCGCATTCTGGAGATCGGAACGCTTGGCGGGTATAGCACTGTTTGGCTGGCGCGAGCGCTTCCCGTTGGAGGGCAGCTTGTCACCCTTGAACTCGATCCGGTCCACGCGAATGTCGCTCGTAAGAACTTCGAACGCGCTAAGTTGACCGGTGTGGTGGAATTACGTGAAGGCCCTGCTCTGGAATCTCTAGCCCAACTGGCGAAGGAACGGATCGAGGCATTCGACTTCATCTTCATTGATGCGGATAAACCCAACAATCCAGGGTATCTGGAAGGAATCATGCGCCTTTCGCGTGTCGGCACGGTGATCGTCGCCGACAATGTCGTGCGAGAGGGTGCCGTTGCCGACGCCTCCAGTTCCGATCCAAAGGTTCAAGGCTCTCGAAGAGTGCTTGAAATGATGGGTAGGGATCCCCGGCTTGAGGCTACGGCGCTTCAGACAGTCGGAAGCAAGGGCTATGACGGATTTGCGATTGCTCGAGTCAAAGAGTTGAATTAGCTGAGATCGTCCAGCATTGCCTGCATCTCGCTAACAGCGTGCGAATTGCCGGTGCGATCGCAGGCGCCGAGGCCAGCTACGAGACGCGCATGCGCTTCTTCCGTGCGTCCTGCTTTCAGCAACTGCTGCGCGGACATCTGATACGCGGGCACGTACTCCGGGTCTTTCTGGATGATGGCGCCGAACTCCGTAAGCGCCTCATCGGAACGACCTTCCGCGGCGTATGCCATCGCGAGTCCATAACGCGCGAAGCTGTCTGCCGGGTTCTGCGTGAGAATTTCGGTGAGCATGGCGATCTTGTCCATAAACCTATTTTAGGCCGCCTCTATGCGGCGCTTCCACCAACGCTGTAAGGGTGCCACTTGCCACATTATTTAGAATGAAGAGATGGCAGAAGCAGTTTCGAGCAAACCTGTTGCCGATTCGCAGGCGGAACGCAGTGAGATCATTTTCCCCAACGACGCGAATGCGTTGGGTAACTTGTTCGGTGGACGCCTGATGCAGTTCATCGATTTAGTCGGCGCGATTGCAGCTTGCCGTCATGCGAAGGCGATCACTGTGACGGCAAGTATGGACCATCTCGACTTTGTGGCGCCCGTGCATGTGGGTGAATTGTTGATTCTGAGAGCAAGCGTCAATCGAGCCTTCAAGACGTCCATGGAAGTGGGTGTGAAGGCGATGGTGGAAGACATGATCGGAACCGGTGGCACACGGCATGTGGCATCGGCTTACCTGACCTACGTGGCGATGGACATGATGGGAAAAAAGATCGACGTTCCGCAGGTAGTGCCCGAGACCGATCATCAGAAACGCCGATTTGATGACGCGGCGAAGCGCCGCGAAATGCGCACCGGTGAAGTGCTCCGCAAGAAGGAGCTTCGCGCAGCGATGGGAAATATCTGGAACGTGTAGCAGAGGACTAGAAGTACATGGCACATAGTGAACAGGGAATGCCTCAGGGACCACAACCGCTGCCGGGAGTCGCCCACGTTGTTGCGATCGGCTCCGGCAAAGGCGGCGTTGGAAAAACGACAGTCAGTGTGAATCTGTCCGTCAGTCTGGCGAAGCTCGGATACA
The DNA here is from genome assembly GCA_903970445.1 of Verrucomicrobia bacterium Tous-C9LFEB. GTDB lineage: Bacteria > Acidobacteriota > Terriglobia > Terriglobales > Acidobacteriaceae > Granulicella. The sequence goes on from CAJCIP010000108.1 coordinate 21,764, forward strand.
AGGTCGGCTTGATCGACGCAGACATTTACGGGCCGAACGTCCCGACGATGTTGGGAATCACGCGGCAACCGAACATTATCGGCGAGAACCGTATCGAGCCCATCGTGGCGCACGGCGTGAAGTTCATGTCCATTGGATTACTTTCACCCGGCGACAAGCCGATGGTAATGCGTGGGCCGATGCTGCACGGAATCATTCGTCAGTTCCTGCAGCAGGTGGAGTGGGGCGATCTGGATTTCCTGCTCATCGATCTTCCTCCAGGCACAGGCGATGTCGTCATTTCGCTCGTCCAAACGGTACCTCTCACAGGCGCCGTGATTGTCTCGACGGGTTCGAGTGTTGCCCTGCAGGATGCGCGTAAAGCGCTTGAGATGTTTCATCAAGTCAACGTCGAGGTTCTTGGATTGATTGAGAACATGAGCCAGATGACATTACCCAGCGGCGAAGTCATCGACGTATTTGGCGCGGGCGCCACGGAGCAAACAGCGCGCCAGTACGGGTTACCGTTCTTGGGATCAATCGATCTTGACCCGCGCGTACGAGAAGGCGGCGATCGCGGGCTGCCGGCAGCCTTAGGAAGTGGAGAGTCGCTTCGTGCGAACGAGTTCAGATCGATTGCGAAGCAAGTCGCGGAGCGTGCGCAGGCGGCCGCGGCGCAGAATGAAGATGTTTTAGAGATTTCCTAGAACAATTCGGACAGGTGCTAGAGGGATCTCGCATGACTCGGCAGATCACAACACGACAGCGGCAGATACTCACGACGATTGTGGAGAGCTATATCGCGACGGGTGAGCCCGTAAGCTCGGGTTCGATTGCGCGGTTGCATGCGTTGGAGAACGCCTCGGTAAGTCCCGCAACCGTGCGGAGTGAGATGGCAGAACTAGCCGATGCCGGCCTCTTGGAGCAACCGCACACATCTGCCGGCAGAGTGCCTTCGGCGCAGGCCTTTCGAATCTATGTAGAGGCGCTGCACGGATCTAACGGGCAACTCGCCCAACTTCCGAGTCCTTCGCGCGCTGAAGTTCAGGGCCATATTGATAATAGCTTTGCTGGAGTTGCGGGTTCGCAAGCGCTGCTGGCGCGCACATCGCACGTGCTCGCTACGCTATCGAGCGGAGTTGGTGTAGCGATTGGCGGGGCAACTACCGACGACTTGCTGGAGCATGTGCATTTCAGCCGGCTCGCGGCGCAGCGTGTCCTTGCGGTGCTGGTAACGCGAGGAGGCACGGTTCGCGACCGTGTACTCGCGGTGGAGCGGGATCTTTCATCGCTGGAGCTGGAAACGGCAGCCCGTTTTCTCAACGATCACTACCGTGGCTGGAATTTAGAACTGGTTCGCGCGGAGCTGGCTCGACGTCTGGAGCACGAGCGCACGGAATTTCAGCGGCTAGTCGAATCTGCACAAAGCCTTTGGGCTGGCACCGTTCCCCCAGGAGGTCAGCAGCAGCAGACGATTTACATCGAGGGCGTTGCGAATCTGGTGGCTCTTCCCGAGGACCGCGCGCGATTGAAGGATATGCTCGTGGCTCTGGAAGCGAAGGAGCGCCTTGTCGAACTGCTTAGCGCCTACATTGGAGCGCGGCAGGAATCCATTCGCGTTGTGTTTGACCTGGATGAGCAGGCACCGGAGATGGCTGGCTTGGTGCTGATTGCGGCGCCGGCGCGTATCGGCGCCGAAGGTCGCGGCGCGGTGGCGGTTCTAGGACCGCAGCGCATGAACTACGAGAAAGCGATGAACGCCGTGAGCTATGTCGCGCAGGTATTTGAACGCATCAACGGGTCGGTTACAGAGCCGCCGTCGATCTGACCAACGATGAAATGAGCATGCATGAATAGCGTTCGGGATGCTTTCGCGCGCTGGACGCGAATGGGAAACAATGAGAATGAGGCAGGAATGAGCGAACAGGAAATGATACAAAACGGAAGCATGTCAAATGACGGCGTGCAGGTTGATTTGGAAGCGGGCACTGAAGGCGGGTCACAGGCGCTTGAGCAGTTGGTGCAGGAACGCGATGCGCTTAAGGACAGGCTGGCCCGGCTACAGGCGGAATTCGACAACTCGCGTAAGCGTGAGATCAAAGAACGCCAGGATGCGCGCGATTACGCCACCCAAAACGCCGTTGAGCCCTTTTTGAACGTCATGGACAACTTTGCGCTTGCGCTCAGGGCGGAGGGCTCGGTGGAGCAACTTCGTTCGGGAGTCGAATTGATTGTGAAGCAAATGGACGAAGCCTTGCGGAGTCTCCAGGTGCAACCGGTGGAGACGATCGGGGCTCAGTTCGATCCGCGAGTCCACGAGGCGCTCGGAAGCATCGAAACCAAGGACCACCCTGACAATCAGGTGCTGGAAGAAATCCGTCGCGGCTACAAACTCCGGGACAAATTGTTGCGGCCCGCACTTGTTCGGATCGCGGAAAACCGTTCTCAAGTTAGCGAATAGGAAGAAGCGCGGCAAAAGCGCAGATCGGCGAATCGCGCCGGAGCATTGCACCAGGAAATCTGAACGATGGCGACTGCAACGATGAAGATGGATTACTACGAGGTACTGGGCGTTACGCGAACGGCGAGTGATGGCGAGATCAAGACCGCTTATCGCAAGCTGGCAATGCAATATCACCCGGACCGTAACCCCAACAATCCTGAAGCTGAAAACAAGTTCAAGGAATGCAGCGAAGCCTACACCGTGCTGAGCGACGCGGAGAAGCGAGCTGCGTACGATCGATATGGCCACGCCGCCGTGAGCGGTGCAGGCGGAAGCGGCAACCCGTTCGCGGGAGGCGGATTCGCGCAAGGCGACATTGGCGACATCTTCGGCGATCTGTTCGGCGAGATGTTTAACATGGGCGGCCAGCGGCGCGCGTCGAGCGCGCAGCGCGGTCGTGACATCAAGTTTGAGATGGGTCTCGAGTTTGAAGAGGCCGTGTTCGGTGTTGAGCGAGATATCCATATCCGTCGCGCTGAAGCGTGCAGCGATTGTTCAGGCACTGGTTCAGAGGGCGGGAAGCAGCCTGAAACGTGTCAGCAGTGCGGCGGTCGCGGACAGATTCGATCGCAACAGGGATTCTTTTCCGTTGCACGAACCTGTCCTGTATGCAGCGGCACTGGCGCCGTGATTCGCAACCCGTGCAAAACATGTCGCGGCGACGGCCGCGTGCAGCGTCAACACAAGCTACATGTAAAGGTGCCGGCCGGCGTGGAACAGGACACGCGCATTCGCTACGGCGGTGAAGGTGACGCCGGACGCTGGGGCGGCCCGTCCGGCGATCTCTACGTGATACTCGAAGTAAAAGCGCATAAGTTCTTCGAACGCGACGGCGATGATTTGCACTGTGTCGTCCCGGTCAGCTTTCCGCAGGCGGCGCTCGGAACAGAGTTGGAGATTGAAACACTCGAAGGCAAGGAAAAGCTAAAGATTCCAGAGGGAACGCAGAGCGGCAGAGAATTGCGCTTGCGTGGCAAAGGTGTGCCGCACCTCAATTCACATGGCAAGGGAGATCTGATCATCGAGGTGCGTGTGCAGACTCCTTCCAAGCTGAGTCGTCAGCAGAAAGATTTGTTGAAGCAGCTGGGTGAAACGCTTCCGATGGAGAACTCGCCAACATCACGCGGCCTTCTCGACAAGATGAAGGGCATCTTCAGCTAGAGTGCATCTTAATAGCAGGTGGCAAGGATCAGACGTCGGCGTCTGGTCCTTTGCTTTTGCCGAAGTGCGTCACCTGAGCAATGCGGAACAAATCGCAAGACCAGCGATAGCCGCTGTTTCCGCTCGCAAAATTCTCGGTCCTAGGGTAACGTGCTGCCACCCGTTCTCTGAGAAAAGCTGCATTTCTTCAGAGGTCCATCCGCCTTCGGGTCCAACGGCGAATGCAAGGCTGAAATCGTTATCCTCGTTGACGGCCTTCTGCCTGAGGGCATTCTCAATCGTATGCTCCTGCTCGGTTTCAGCAAGAAGTAAACGTCTCTTTGCGCTGACACCTGCCAAGGCTGCCGTCAGCGATAGCGGCTCATCAATCTCGGGAAGATCGCTTCTTCGGGATTGCTGCGCAGCCTCGCGAGCGATCCGGCGCCATCGCTCGACACGCCTCGCAGCCGCTTGCGCAAGATGCTTTTCTGTTCTGCGCGCAATGACGGGTGTGATCCGAGCGGCGCCGAGCTCTGTTACCTTCTCCAGTCCCCACTCGAAGTGATCGAACTTGATGACCGCAAGAAGCAAGTGCACAGGAAGCGATGCATCTGCTTCGAGTTCCTCATGCAGAAGCAAAATCACTTCAAATTCCGAAACGCTTTCAACCTCAGCGCGCCGCAAGAATCCATTTGCAACTACGTCGAACATCTGTCCGGGCTGTGCGCGCAACACACGAGCGAGGTGCAACGCCTGATCACCGACGAGCGCTGCGGAATCTTCTGTCCAGGTGTCGGCAATCCATCTGCGGCGTGTCATGCATTCAGAATACGTCTGCTTCTTAGATCAGTCTGCAAACCTGCATGAACACTGGAGTTAAACACCTCAGGGAACGCTCCGTATTTGCGTTCCCTGAGTGTGTTGCCTTTGCTTTGCTGCTTTGCCTGGTTGCGTTTGCCTGCGCTCCCAATTCGATGAATCTCATCGAAGCCAACTTCACACAGTGAAGCGACTACCGAAGATATAGTTTTCTCGCGTGACAGAGTCAAGAGAAAAGTGAATCGCGCGATGCGAAAACTTAGACGTGCGACATTGGTTCTTCCCGCGACGTCACACCTTAGTGGCAACACAACCGAAAACTCATCGATGCGAAGGCGTCATGCAACGACGAAGCACACCGAAATTTTACTGGGGCGTGCGGCTGTCTGAACCATTGCGCTCATGCGCCTTCGAAAAACTCATCTTCATGCTTTCTTGAAGAAGCTAAGAGTTCTTTCGGGCGTGTTTGTTCAGCGTGATTTCGAGCTATCGATTCATGACTTCACTTACGCAGGGCTACTATGACCATCGCAAAAAGGATGATGTCCTTCAGCACTCAATGATGTTCAACGCCAATCCAGCAAGACTCGTTTCCTTATACCGCGACTGCATATCCATGCCCGTGCGGTACATCGTATCGATCACCTGATCGAGCGACACCTTGTGTATGCCCGGATCGTTGATCGCAAGCCGCGCGGCATTTACGGCCTTCACTGCACCCATTCCGTTACGCTCGATGCAGGGGATCTGCACGAGACCGCCGATTGGATCGCACGTCATGCCGAGGTTGTGTTCCATTGCTATTTCAGCGGCGTGCTCGACAGCACTGTTATCACCACCGAGAGCTGCAACTAGGCCTCCAGCGGCCATCGAGCACGCCACGCCCACTTCGCCCTGGCAGCCGACCTCTGCGCCTGAGATGCTTGCGTTCTCCTTGTAGAGAATGCCTATCGCTGCTGCGGTGAGGAAGTAATTCAGCAGTCCCTGCTCTCGTTGTTCTGACGTTGCGTCCGAAGAAGCGTGATGAAGGTAGTAGTACGCGATTGCAGGAACCACACCGGCGGCTCCGTTGGTCGGTGCGGTAACAACACGGCCACCGGCAGCGTTTTCTTCGTTCACCGCCATGGCGACGAGCGTCACAGAATCGAGCGGCGCCAGCGGATCGCGGGTCTTGCCTTCACCATCCAAACGTTCCAGCCGGCGCGCCAGCCCCGGTGCTCGACGGCGCACGTTCAATCCTCCCGGCAGCGTTCCTTCCGTGCGTATACCCCGCTCGATGCAGTCAGACATTACTCTCCAGATCGCTAGAATTGCCGCGCGTATTTGATCTTCTGGTTTCGATTGCTTGAGCGCTGTTGCATTTCCAGGACGCAATGGCGACAGGATTCGGTCTACGCGTCGCGCAACAGCGGGATCACCAAGCAGCGCGATCTCGTTCGCGAACACGATCTGCGCGATGCTGAGCTGGTGGTCGTCACCCAGCTGCAGCAATTCGGCCGCATTGCAAAAAGCATAGGGCACATCGCGCTTCTCACCGCTGCCCGCACCGGCGAATTCTGCTGCTGTGAGAACGAAGCCGCCGCCAACGGAGTAGTAGACCTGAGCGAACAAGTTGTTGCCATCATCATCCAGCAGAGCAAAACGCATCCCGTTTGGGTGCGTCGCGTGATCTGGATCGGGATACATCTGGTTTCGGTGAAAACGAAGATCATTCGCTGGATCGAAAACAACCGTGTGCGTGCCGAAAAGATTGAGGGTATGTTCCTCGCGCAGTATGTTCAATTTGTCGTCGATAGCATTTAGGTCGACAGTATCCGGCGACTCCTGCAGCAGGCCCATAAGGATTGCTCGATCGGTGCCGTGCCCGATCCCGGTCAGGGCCAACGACCCGTAAAGATCGACCGTAATGCGCGAGCCGAATACATTCCTTCGTTCGAGCTCTCGGACGAAACTTAGCGCAGCACGCATGGGCCCGACGGTATGCGAGCTCGATGGGCCTATACCTATTTTGAACAATTCAAAGAAGCTGGTGTTCACGTTTCTCTTTCTTGGTTCCGTTGCTCATTGTAGGCGTGCAGGTCAGCCGGACGCCCTCACCACACATTCGTAATGCCGGTGCTAGACTAGGCCGAATTTCCAACTCATCTATACGGGCTTTCGAAGGCACATGCTTTTCAAGACACGCAGCGCAGCCGTGTACGGCATTGACGCAAATATCATCGATGTAGAAGTCGACTTCTCAGGAGTGAAGACCAACGAGGAGCAGTTCGCCACTGTCGGTCTGCCTGATGCAGCCGTTCGCGAAAGTCGTGACCGCGTGCGTTCCGCAATCAAGAATTCCGGCTTCGATCTTCCGCCGACCCGGATCACCATCAACCTTGCTCCAGCCGATCTGAAGAAGGAAGGTTCGGGCTTTGATCTTCCGATCGCTATCGGCATCCTCGGCGCTTACGGGGGGCTCAGCATCCGCGATGTCAGCGACTTTGTTCTTGTTGGAGAACTCGGGCTCGATGGTTCACTGCGCGCGGTGCAGGGAATGCTTCCTATCGCCATCGCCGCGCGTACGGCGGGAATCCGCAATCTCGTGATCCCGGAAGCAAACGCACGCGAAGCCGCCGTGGTGGACGGAGTCAACGTATACCCGGTTCGCAGCCTGCTGGAAGTTCGTGAACTCTTGAACTCGGCTGATCCAGGACCAATCATCGCAAATCCACTGGTCGTTGACTCGCGCACCCTGCTTGGCGAGACGCTGGACCTTGGACCGGACTTCAGCGATGTGCGCGGACAACACGTTGCGAAGCGCGCCCTCGAAGTAGCCGCAGCCGGTGGACACAACATCCTGATGATCGGACCGCCCGGCAGTGGCAAGACCATGCTCGCAAAGCGGCTGCCGTCAATCCTTGCACCCTTGCGTTTCGAAGAAGCACTCGAGACAACAAAGATCCATTCTGTAGCGGGTGTCCTGAACACGGAAGAAGGGCTTGTGACACATCGCCCTTTCCGTTCGCCGCACCACACCATTTCAGACGCAGGCTTGATCGGCGGAGGCATGGTCCCGCGGCCCGGCGAGGTATCGCTGGCGAATAACGGCGTCCTTTTCCTGGACGAGCTGCCTGAGTTTCCGCGAAACGTGTTGGAAGTGTTGCGGCAACCGCTTGAAGATGGAATCGTTACGATTTCGCGTGCTGCGATGAGCCTGACCTTTCCGGCCCGCTTCATGCTGGCAGCCGCGATGAATCCCTGCCCATGCGGATACTTCAATGACAAGAGCCGGGACTGCATGTGCACTCCACCGATGATCCAGCGGTACGTCAGTAAAGTCAGTGGGCCTCTGCTTGACCGCATCGACATCCACATTGAGGTGCCTGCGGTGCAGTACAAAGAGCTACGCGGAGGCAGCGCTGCCGAGGGCTCCGCGGAGATTCGTACGCGGGTCTTGGCTGCTCGCGAGCGGCAGCACGCACGCTTCCTGGAGGCAGGCGCACGAACGAAGGGCAGTAGCCGTGCTACGAGCCGGGCAGTCTATGCTAACGCGCAGATGACCACCCAGCAGATACGTATCCATTGCGAACTGGCGAGCGATGCCGAACGCTTGCTGGAGCGCGCCATGCAGCAGCAGGGTTTGAGCGCGAGAGCACACGATCGAATCCTAAAAGTAGCCCGCACTATCGCTGATCTGGAGAATGCGGACAGCATTGCGGTGAAACATATTGCCGAGGCAATTCAATACCGCACCCTGGATCGCAGTTACTGGGCGTAGGCCGGATCGTCTTTCAATGCCGACTTCGTTCGATATCATCTTGCGCACGTGTACATGTAATTTGCATTGACCTGACTCTCTATCCGCGATAAGGTGCTTGAGGTAGTTCGGCGTTCTGTCTGCGGGTTTCGACCTGCAGCGCCACTGAAATCTGTTATTCCTAGCCCTTAGGCCAGCAAGCATGTCCACGCATTCGGCGTAGGGCTATGTTGTCTCCTGCTGTGCGTCCGCAGGAACGGCGCGGCTCTAGAATTTCGAACATCTATGCGACCAGCGGCGGCTGAGTTGCGTCTAAACAAGTATTACCCGGCGACTTTGAGAACTGTATCCAGCGAGTGCCGGCCGCTTCTCAGGGCACAGCAAATCCGAGATGCCCAACAGAAAACCAAGGAGAAACGACTATGCGCTCAGATTTGATTTTTGGAGCACTCACGCACGTGAATAACCGATATCAGCTTTGTCAACTCGCCTCGAAGGCGACTCGCAAGCTGCACAAGCCGAACACACGGCTGCAAGACACAACGAATGAAGTTCTCGACCGCTTCAAGGATACGGTTCCCATGGAAAATGGTGCTGAAACTGAAGTGGAGAGTACCGGCGTTGAGCGCCGCGCCGCCTAGGCATTGTCCGTGACAACCTAAAACTGAACCCTCCTCCCAAAAGGCTGGAAATTTTCAGCATCGAAGATTCTCCAGCCTTCGGTCTGATAAACTTGCCGTAACAACTCTGCAGCACCCCCTAAACTCCTTGTGCTACCTGCTCCCTGCCGGTTTCTCTCCGTAGCGCGGAGTCTCCAGTACCCCTCCTGCACCATTCCCGACAATCAAGAGTTAAGACACTTACATGACGATTTCCGAGTTAAAAGAAAAGAGCATTGCCGAACTGGGTAAGCTCGCCCGGGGTTTAGAGATCCCTGGCACCAGCGGTCTGCGCAAGCAGGACCTCATTTTCAAGATCCTTCAAGCGCAGAGCGAAAAAGAAGGCCACATCTTTGCGGAAGGCGTGCTAGAAATTTTGCCCGACGGCTACGGCTTCCTGCGTTCGCCGGATTATAACTACCTGCCTGGCCCGGACGACATTTACGTTTCGCCAAGTCAGATACGTAAATTCGATCTGAAGACAGGCGACACCATCAGCGGCAACGTCCGCAGTCCGCACGAAGGCGAAAAGTATTTCGCGCTGGTCAAGATTGAGGCGATCAACTTCGAGTCGCCGGAAGAAACGCGAAACAAGATTCTGTTCGATAACCTTACGCCGCTCTATCCGCAGGAGCGGATCAAGATGGAGACTGTGCGCGAGGGTATTAGCGGTCGCGTGATGGATTTGCTTTGCCCCATCGGCAAAGGCCAGCGTGGGCTGATTGTTGCTCCCCCGCGTACAGGTAAGACCGTATTGATGCAGGCGATCGCGAACTCCGTGACCGCAAACCATCCCGAAGTGGTGCTGATCGTTCTGCTGATCGATGAGCGTCCGGAAGAAGTAACCGACATGCAGCGTTCGGTGAAGGGCGAAGTCATCTCTTCCACCTTTGATGAGCCCGCAGCACGCCATGTGCAAGTAGCGGAAATGGTTATAGAAAAGGCAAAGCGTCTTGTAGAGCACAAGCGCGACGTGGTCATCCTGCTCGACTCCATTACGCGTCTCGCCCGTGCCTACAACACGATCGTTCCGCCCTCGGGTAAGGTGCTGTCAGGTGGTGTGGATTCAAACGCACTGCAACGCCCGAAGCGATTTTTCGGCGCGGCCCGCAACATCGAAGAGGGTGGTAGCCTGACGATCATCGCGTCAGCACTCATCGATACCGGTTCGCGCATGGACGAAGTCATCTTCGAAGAGTTCAAGGGCACCGGCAACATGGAAGTCATCCTTGACCGCAAGCTTGTCGACAAACGGGTGTTCCCGGCTATCGACATTCAGCGCTCCGGCACACGTAAGGAAGAACTCCTCATTCCTAAGGAGGACCTGCAGCGAACGTGGATTCTCCGTAAAGTTTTGAATCCGCTGAGCCCAGTGGAAGCGATGGAGTTGCTCAGTGACAAGCTTGGCAAGACCCGCAACAACCAGGAATTCCTGCACAATATGAGTTCGCTCTAGGTTGGTTTAACGACAGCCGCCTAGGCAATAGGACGCATCGCGAGGACTGCGCCCTGCCTTTTCAGGCTCATAGCGGAAGCTGGGCCGAGTGAGCGCTTATGGACTTCAGTGGTGCGTCAATCACATCATTTCTCATCGCCGTTAGCTTCTCGGCGGGACTTAACGTTTATGCCACGATAGCAACACTTGGCCTGCTGAGTCGTTTTGACTTTGTAACCCTGCCGCCCGGCTTACATCTGCAAGCAACGTGGGTCATCGTAGTTGCTGTGCTGCTTTTTGGCGTGGAGTTTGTTGCTGACAAGGTTCCGGTTTTGGACGTTGTATGGAGCGCGGCGCATACCTTCATCCGAATACCGCTTGCTGCGCTCTTGGCCTTCAACAGCGCACAGCAGTTCCCGATGCAGACTCGCCTGCTGATCACCTTGGCGGGAGCCGCTGTTGCTGGAGTAGCGCACGGATCAAAAACAGCCGCGAGGACAGCGGTAACAGCGTCTCCCGAGCCGGTATCGAATGCGGCTTTTAGTACAGTCGAGGACGCCGGTGCGGTGGCGCTTACGTGGTTAGCGACGAAGCATCCGTATGCAGCCGGGATGATTGCGACGATTGCTCTGGTCGGATGCCTTCTCTTGATTCGCTACATCGTGCGTTGGTTGCGCGCCACGATCAAGCGACTAGAACAGCGGATCAAGCCCTCTCTCAAGAACTGAGAAGATCATAGATTGTCTCTTTCGGACCGCGGTTAGTACCCGTTTGCCACCAGGTATTCATTGGTAAGCCACTCGCCGCGCAGGGCGGGCGTTGTTTCAGCGTGCGGCACCGCTTGCGAGAGGATCGGCGGTGCGCTCTTCCTTGCATACTTCGACAGAGCATCCGTTTCGATGTTTACCTTCGAACCAGCGAGCAAGCTTCGAAGGTTCGTCGAGTTATAGGTATGCGGGATGACTGCAACCTCCACGTGCTGCCCTTCTAGCTTTGCGACAGTCAGGCTGATGCCATCGATTGTGATGGAGCCCTGCGGGATGACGGCATTCTCCAGTTCAGCGGGTATCTCAACGACGAGCCGCCAGTCCGTGTAATCGATTGCCGTGGGATGTAATGGCGTCAGTGACACGAGTGTTCCAGTTCCATCTACATGCCCTTGCACAATATGGCCGCCGAGCGGCGCACCCGCTGGTGTCGGCAGCTCCAGGTTGACTAACGATCCAGGCAAAAGCTGTGAGAGCGTCGTTCGCTGAATCGTCTCTTCAGCCAAATCCGCAGCAAATCGATCAGGGTGTGGCTGGTCCTCTGCTTCCATCGTGACTGCCGTAAGGCAAACCCCGTTGACTGCAATGCTGTCGCCGATAGTCCAACGTCCTGCAAACTGTGGAGCGGACACGATCATGCGTGTTCCACCTGACGTTGGCCGTAAGGCAAGCACCGTTCCCGTGGTTTGAATGAGGCCGGTAAACATGCATCTAGGCTATCAGTGGCGCCCTCAGTTCTGTGTGAGGCCAATCCCAGGGATCATGGAGATACCCCGACACTTTCACGTCCTCGCGTGTTGATCCTTCGGCATGGGGAAATGTTTCACGCGTAACGTGGGTCAATGATTGCTGCAACGCGTAGGGCGAAGCGATAGCGCCGGCGAAGGGCACTGACCCGTGTCCGAGCTCTACGTCGCTGTAGTAGAGCGCTACCTTGTCTACAAGCCCGGATGCAAGAAAGCTTTCGTTAACGGTAGAACCGGCTTCTACCAAGACGTTGCGCACCCCTCGATCTTGCAAGGCCTTCAGAACGGACGGTAAGTCCGCTCTACCGCCCGAATTCGCGACGCGAAGTACTTCCACCCCGGCGGATTCGAGTGCCTCCGTCACAGCCTCAGGAGCAAAGCGGGACGCAATGATCAGCACGTCGCGCTCCGCGCCCTTCACCAAAGCTGAAGCTGGAGGAGTGCGAAGCCGTGAATCCAGAATGACTCGAAGTAGCGGCTTCCGGCGAGGCAGTTCGGTTCTATCTGTGAGACAAGGATCATCCGCGAGAATCGTCCCCACGCCCGTGAGAATGGCATCGGAAGCATGGCGAAGCTTCTGAACATCTGCACGGGCTGCTTCGCCCGTTAGCCAATGAGGATGAGTCACGCTTCGGCTCAACGGCGGTGGTGCTAGGTACCCGTCAAGGGAAACTGCAGCTTTCAGCGTGACGAATGGACGACCGTGCTGGATGGAAAACGCGAAAGCATCATTGAGTCGGCGCGCTGCTAATGCGAGGGGTGAAGCAGCGTCGACCACATCGACAGTCACGCCACCATCTCGCAGGCTGCCGATTCCTTTTCCGCTTACCAAGGGATTGGGATCGACGGTAGCAACGACGCAGCGCTCCACTCCTGCTGCAACCAGCGCTGCCGCACATGGACCCGTGCGGCCATAATGCGCACAGGGTTCTAACGTGACGTAGGCAGTTGCATTCGCGGCGGAAAGCCCCTCCGAGGCCGTCTGCTTGAGTGCAGCTATTTCAGCGTGGTCGCTTTCGTCATAGAAGTGTGCACCCTCACCTAAAACAGCTCCGTCCCGCACGAGCACACAACCGACCGTAGGGTTCGGCGACGCGAACGCTGTCGCGTTCCGTGCAAGCTCTAGCGCACGCTGTAGGTAACGTTCATCACTCGACAGGATCCGCATCCACCATCAGCATAGACGGCTTCGGTCTTCTGCAAACCTACAGTGGCAGACACTGGGGTGGTGAACACCGGCTGATCGTTTGCGATCGCTTCCGGCTGATTGATGGCATGTTGTTTGGTAGACGCGTGGCAGAAGGAGAAGATTGCGGTAAAGAGTGCGGCAAGGATCGCGTGCATGGCAGTTTCTCGATCGCTGGATTGTGGACCTTGCCCTTAGTGGGACAAGAACAGGGTCGCTGCTTCCACGAGAGATTTGAATGCGCGTTTCCGGGCATCCGGCTAGACGAGCAGGGAGGTGGAGCTCCCATTTCGTGTGATTACCGGTTACGAAGGTAAGTTGCCTTGCTTAGCCGAGAAGTGACTCGACGAAAGATTCGGGATCAAACGGGACGAGGTCCGTCATCTTCTCACCGGTGCCGGCGTAGAGAACCGGCAAGCCAAGTTCGCGAGCGATTGCCACGACAACGCCGCCCTTCGCTGTTCCGTCCAGTTTCGTCAGAATGATCCCTGTGACTCGTGCGGCTTCTGTAAAGAGTCTTGCTTGCTGAAGTCCGTTCTGACCAGTCGTGGCGTCCATCACAAGCAGAGTCTGGTGCGGTGCGCCTGGAACCAGTCGGTCTGCGGTCCGCCACATCTTATCGAGTTCCTTCATCAGATCGCTCTTCGTGTGCAGGCGGCCAGCGGTGTCCACGATGAGAATGTCGGTGGCGCGCGCTTTTGCCGCAGTCAGAGCGTCGAAAAGTGCTGCCGATGGATCTCCACCCTGCTTGGTCTTGATGAGACCCACGCCGGATCGTTGTGACCAAACCTCCAGCTGCTCGATCGCAGCCGCACGAAAGGTATCTGCGGCGCACAGCAGGACGCTTGTACCCTGCTCCCTGTACATCGCTGCCAGCTTGCCGGTGGTGGTGGTCTTGCCGGTGCCGTTCACGCCGACCATCATGATGACTTCAGGCGGCGCGGACGGATGGCTCACAGGTTTGGAAACAGAATCCAAGATGCGCCGGATTTCCAGCTTCAGCAGGCGTTTTAGTTCGGCGCCATCACTGATGCCCCCACGCAGAGCACGCTCGCGCAGGCTCGTAATGATTTCGTTCGTTGTGACTGCGCCGATGTCGCACGCGAGCAGCGCGAACTCAAGATCATCCAGCGAACTCTCGTCGATTTCGCGGGTGAGCGCGACAACACCCGCGATGGAGTCGGAAAGGCTCTCGCGCGTGCGAGTTACAGCCTGCTTCATGCGCTCGAACAAGCCGCGCTTAGAAGGTTGTGATTCTTGACCTAGCGCACTTACGGAGGAATCGTCGGCAGGCTGCGCGTTTTCTTTGTCGCGCTTGCCGAAAATAGAGAAAGCCATCGGTTTCCAGTTTACTGGAGACAATCGCTACTCGGTGCGTCCAGGCCGGGACATCAACTCGCGGATTGCATCCCGTGGACTCCTGTCTTCATGCAGAATGGCCGCCATCTGTTCGGTAATTGGCATTTCGACGCCGTGCCGCCCCGCCAGGCCGAGCGCCGCTGTCGTGCTGCGCACACCCTCAGCCACTTTGCCGTTCAATCCAGCGAGAATTTCAGCGAGCTTTCGGCCTTTACCAAGTTCGACGCCGACGGCACGATTGCGCGAAAGACCACCAGTGCAGGTTAAAACCAGATCGCCGATTCCGGAGAGACCGGAGAGCGTCTCCTTGCGCCCGCCGCAGGCGATGGCGAGACGCGTCATCTCCGCGATACCTCGTGTAATCAAGGCGGCTGCCGCGTTGTTGCCAAGCTCTAAACCTGCGACCACGCCGGCCGCGAGAGCGATGACATTCTTCAATGCGCCGCCGAGCTCTGTTCCGACAACATCTTCATTGCGATACACCCGCAAGGACGGCGAGGTGAACTCGTCTTGCAAGAACTTTCCAATCTGGGGATCAGCGATCGCGATCGTGATCGCCGTAGGCATCGCCGCAGCGACTTCCTGCGCGAACGATGGCCCTCCTAGCGTGCCGATAGGGTTATCGCACAGTGCTTCCATCACCTGTGACATGCGAAGAAACGTTTTCTCTTCGATACCCTTGCTGGCGGAAAGCAGAACCTGATCGGGCTTCAGTCCGGGCGCGATCTCCTTCACCACTTCGCGTAGGTTCTGTGATGGCGTCACGCACAGAACGATCTTCGCTCCGTCGATCGCGCTCGACAGTTTCGAGGTGACCTGAACGTTTTCCGGCAGCGGGAAGCCGGGCAGGTAACGCAGGTTTTCACCAACGTCTGCCAATTCTTCCGCATGTGAAGGCGAGTGTGCCCATATGCAGACATCATGGCCGCCGCGTCGTGCGAGCGAAAGCGCGAGCGCGGTTCCCCAGGATCCAGCACCGATCACTCCAATGCGGCTCATGTGGCTACCTTCTCTTTCTTTCCGCCAAATTTGCTTTCAGTTCCCATGAGCAAACGAGCGATGTTGCTGTGATGTTTGACGATGACCACGAACGAGATAAAGCCAAAGCTAAGCACGATGTTCCATGCGTGAGAAAAATGCCATGCAAAGAACGGAACGGACGCCGCGCCAAGAACGGAAGCGAGTGAGATGTAGCGGGTTGTGAAGGCAATTACAAGAAAGACGAAAAGCGCACAGGCTGCTGTTGGCGGTGAAAGCGCTAGAAAGACACCAAGTGCGGATGCAACGCCCTTGCCGCCTTTGAAGCGAAGCCACACGGGGAAAATGTGTCCCATCACCGCAACGACTCCGGCAGCAGCAGCAAGATCTGAGTTGCCTGGTGCTATTTGCTTCGCAATGATGACAGCTATGAGAGCCTTGAGAAGATCCAACACTAATGTTGCAACTCCGAGACCTTTAGCGCCGGAACGCGCAACATTCGTGGCGCCGATGTTGCCGCTGCCGGTTGTACGGATGTCTTCCTTACGAAAGAAGCGAACGAGCAGATATCCGAACGGAACTGATCCGAGCAGGTAAGCAATACAGAGAACAAGGATCCAAAGCTTCATGTCGTCCCGGTTGAGTGTAGCAAGGCGTGGCGCTGCTTACAGAAGCATGCGTCGGACCATCTCCAATGCGTGCTGCGACGCCCACAGCCGCACGCGATCACGATCACCGCTGATGTGAAATTCCTTCACCTGTGTGTCCGTTCCGTCGGCCAGCCCTATGTACACCAGACCGACCGCCTTGCCGGCATCGGGGCCCTCTGTAACAGCGGGGCCAGCAATGCCTGTGATGCTCAGACCGAGCGAGCATCCGGTCCTCTCGCGAATGCCTTCTGCAAGCACGCGTGCGACCTCTTCGCTCACAGCTCCCTTTTGCTGAATTAGATCCCAAGGAACACCGCACAGGTTTTCCTTTTGCTCGCTGGCGTACACGATCGCTCCGCCATGGAAGCTGCGGGAGGCGTTCGGTATCGCAGAGAGTCGTTGTGAGAGCAAGCCGCCGGTGCAACTCTCGGCGACAGAAAGCTTAAGATCGCGCATACCAAGCATCAGCAACACAATTTCTTCGAGCGATTCACCGTGTGCCGAGAAGACGTCGTCGCCCATCTCCCGCTCGATGCGTTCAGCCACTTCATCCACCCGTGCTTGAGCATCTTCCAGCGTTGGCTTCACGCAGGTGAAGTGCAACTGAATCTCGCCAGAACCGGCGAGGATTGTTGTCTCTACATCGGAGTACTGCTGATAAATCGGTGCCGTGCGCGCGTCGACTTGGCTTTCAGGAATCAACGCCATGCGCAGCAAACGCTTTGCCATAGCGTTCGGCGGAAGATTCTTTACCAGCAGTGGTACGCATTGTTCATTAAACAGCGCCTTCAGCTCTCGTGGCGGTCCGGGGAGGAGAATTATCGTCCTCGCATAGCCGCCGGAGTCAGTTTGCAGGTACTGCGCTGGCGCGCTGCCGCTGCGGTTCTGTAGCAACGTTGCTCCATGCAGAAGGTCAGCCTGTTTGGCGTTGTTTGGCGACATTGCTATGCCGCGCTCCGCGAAGCGCTTCTTTAGTAGCTCCATTGCGGATTCGTCGCGGGTCAGACCAGTCCCAAGCGCTTCCGCGACGCACTCGCGCGTCAAGTCATCTTCCGTGGGACCAAGGCCTCCGGAGAGAATGATGATGTCGGCGCGGCGCAGTGCGATGCGAATGGCATCGGTCAGGTGTTCGCGATTGTCTCCGATGATTGTCTTGAACGCGACGGCAACGCCCAGTTCGTTCAAGCCGCTTGTGATGTGCAGCGAATTTGTGTCTTGCCGGAAAGGCGTCAGCATTTCAGAGCCGACAGCAATAATTTCAGCGATCATGTCTTCTCTGATGCTCTGTGCACGTCAAGTTCGCGGAGCTAAACGAGCGGACGACCTTCAATGCCAAGGTCAATGTGGAACAGGGTGTTGTTGGTCGCTAACGCAGCACAGCCATCATCGAGGAAGCAGAGCCCAACCAGATCGTTGCCGGAGATGAACGGCTCAGCGTCGTGGCCGTCGGGTGCAATGCGAACGATGCCGCGCTCGCCCCTGTACGACGCTGCGATATATACGTTTCCTTCGATGTCTAGCGCGAGACCCTGTGGACGGCCCAGACCATGAAAGAACTCACGCGTTGAGCCGTCTGGGTCAATCGCGTAGATGGGGTGCGATGACAACGTAGTTGGTGCGCTGACGAGCAGAACGCCGTCATCGCGAAACGCGAGGTGATAGGCAGCAACAGACGGTTCGAGCGTAGCGTACACAAATATCTGGCGCTCTGAGTTGATCTTGAAGATGGTTCCTGAGCGGTCACCTACGAACAAGTTGCCTTCGCCGTCGAAGGCCAATCCGGTGGCGACACCCATGCCCTCGGTGAAGGTCGTAATTGCGCCCTCGGGCGAGATGCGGTATACCGTGCCCTCCGAGCGTGAGCTTGAGTAGAGATACCCATCAGGGCCAAAGGCTAGAGCGGAAACGTTGAGCAGATCGCGCACGAATGAGCGCACCTGCATGTCGCGGTCGATGCGAAAGATGGATACCGGCACGCGCTCACCGCGGGGGCCGGACACCATCGCGTAGACGTTGCCTGTGCTGTCCACTGCAGGGTTCGAGATGAGATGAAGTTCCTCAGCCATCGGTACGCCGACGTTGGCGTGCAGTACGTTGCTGAGTGAGTCTCCGTAACCGAGCGTGAGGTCAGACGAAATAGCGCCTTGCGGCACTCGTACGATGGCGCGTGTGTCACGGATCAGATCCAGTGACGCTGCGGTTTCGCCGAAGCTCGCGTTCGGCATCACGTACTCCGGCGTAGAGCGCAGGAGGCGCTCGCCACGAAGCTCGAACGTACCTCCGGGGATCGCCGCGCGCGGCGTGAGTGTCTGCAGCAGGGGAGCGTTAACCGCGCGTGTCGAATGCAGCAGATTCATCACGCTCTAGCGTAGACGTTGATTCTGGTGATAGCAAACAGGCTCAAATGAAATGACTGATGATGAGCCCGCACATGAGTGCGAGGAATCCTGCAGCTACGTCGTCGAGCATGATGCCGGTGCCTTCGGGCAGAGCTTCGAGGCGGCGGATTGGCCACGGCTTGAGGATGTCGAAGAGGCGAAACAGCAGTAATGCGATGACGGCATGCTCCCAGTCCGGCCGCGTGCCGATGAGGGCGATCAGTTGGCCGGCGACTTCGTCGATGACGACGAAGCCGGGGTCTTCGCGGCCTGATTCTCGGGCGGTGATAGTCGCGGCGGGTATACCGACCAGCGTGATGATTGCCGCGGCGATCGCTGTGCCTACCCTCAGCGCCACGGTGCTCGGTTGCGCGATGTGGGCGGTCGCGTACCAGAGGAGCGCGGCGGCTACGGAGCCATAGGTGCCCGGTCCGGGCTTGCCGAAGCCTGCACCGAAGAACGTGGAAACGGTCCATGCCCATGCCGTTCTGTGTGGCTTTGGTGTCGTATACCCCTCCCCCGTACTTTGGTCCGAAAGTCTTCAGAAGATTGAACTTAGATTCGAGCTAAGTCCGAAATTGGTCTGTGAGAAAGACGAATGCCCGGCGGGTGCCGGGCAGCCTTTGTTCTTAGTTCTATTGTAAACGGCGCGTCAAGGGTTTCGGCGCCGAGAGATGTGGCTCGGGGCGGATGAGCCGCACCTTCGGCGCTTTGTTCCGGGTTGCGATTTACCCAGCCCTGCGGGCTGGGCTGAAATGAGCCGCGCCCTTGGCGCTCTGTTCCGGGGTTACGATTACCCACCTCTACGGGCTGGGCTGTAATGAGTCGCCCTTGGCGCTGTTAGGTGTCGTTTCAGGGCGGACTGAGGTATGTATAGATGTTCTGATCGCGGTGTAACGGTGTGATGTCGAGCTAGCGATTCAGGTGGGGTGACTCAGTTTTCGCGGTTGCGTTGTTCGGCTTTCCATTGAGCGTCGTCGAGTTCTTCGAGCACGTCGGGGTCGAGGACTGGCGAGCCGATTTTATAGTCGCCGGAGGCCCAGGCACCGAGGTCAAGGACGCGGCAGCGATCAGAGCAGAAGGGAACGTCTGGGGTGTCGAGGGCTACGGGCTTTTTGCAAATGGGGCAGCGGAGTTCTTTGTTACTCATCGATTCTCTCAACTCGAATCATGCCTGCGGCATCGGACTGAAGTTTTCCCGGAACAGAGTGCAGCTATTGTATGTGGCACCGGCAAAATTCACACCAACAGATTCGGCGCCGGAAAGAGTTGCTCCCAGGAAAGTGGCTCTGTAGAAGTTGATTCCTTCAAAACTCGCGGTGCCGTTAAGATTGTCTCTGCGACCCTGCCGTCGGTGACGAGCTTCGGAACGGCGGAGCAGCCGCAGAACGCAAGAAAGATGCCGAGAGAGAGCGCGGCGGTTTTGAGAAGTTGCATCGATGGGTTGGGGATGGACTGAGATATCAGCAAAGAAAGCATACCTCAGGGGCTAAAGCCCTTTACGTTATGCATGCTTGGTGTCAGGGCTGAAGCCCTGACCTATCCCAAGAGCAAGAGCAACCGCAAAGGCGAAGCAGATTTCTCCGCTGCGCTCCGGAAGGACACCAGAAAAGCGAGTGGCGCAATGAACAGTAGTCGTGCTACTCGATGATTTCGGCGACGACGTCGTAGTCGTGGGACTCGGTGATGCGGGCGCGGTAGAAGGTGCCGGGGACGAGGGTGTCGTGGGGGCCGAAGTCGTTGATGAGGACTTTGCCGTCGATCTCAGGGGCCTGGTCGAGGGTGCGGCCCTGCCAGAGGAGTTCGGTTTCTTCTGACTCGCCTTCGACGAGGACATCGACTTCGCGCCCGACCCATCCGGCTTTGGCTTTGCGGCTGATCTTGTTCTGGATGCGCATCAGCTTGCGGCGGCGGGCTTCGATGGTGCGCCTGGGGACTTTCTCGCCGTAGTCGAAGGCCTTTGCGCCTTCTTCGTCGGAATAAGAAAAGACGCCGAGCCAATCAAGCTGTGCTCGCTTCACGAACTCTACGAGTTCGTTGAAGTCCTCATCACTCTCGCCGGGGAAGCCGACGATGAAGCTTGTGCGGAGCACGAGGCCGGGGACGGTTTTGCGGGCTTTGTCGATGATTTGCATGAAGCGGTCGGCGGTGCCGCCGCGCTTCATGCGGCGGAGTACGCTTGCGCTGGCATGTTGCAGTGGGACGTCGAGGTAGTTGGCGATGTTGTCGTGCTTGGCAATGGTCTCAAGCAGGCGCGTGGTGACTTTGTTGGGGTAGGCGTAGAGGAAGCGCAGCCACTTGAGGCCGGGAAGTGGGGCGAGGGCGTTGAGGAGGTCGGCGAGTTCGGGGCGGCGGAGGTGTTGGCCCTCAGGGGCTGAAGCCCCTTTTCCTTCCTCAGACTCTATGGCTGGGCTGAAGCCCAGCCCCTTCAAAGCTTGGCTTTCGTTTGGGTCCGTTGACGGGGAGGCATCGCGAAATACGGGGGTCTGTCCACGCGCTTCGCTTGGTCGAGATGACAACGGTTTGGGTGTGAAAAGAATGTTCGGTTCGAGGTCTTCGCCGTAGCAGGTGGTGTCCTGGCCGATGAGGGTAATTTCGCGGATGCCCTGGGCGATGAGCGATTTGGCCTCGGCGACGATGCTGCTGATGGGTCGCGAGCGGAACTTGCCGCGCAGCTGCGGGATGATGCAGAACGCACAGGGGTGGTCGCAGCCTTCGGCGATTTTGATGTAGGCGGATGCGCGCGGGGTGGTGAGGATGCGTGGTGTGTCGTCGGAGTAGAGGTAGCTGGGGAGGGTGGCATGTGCGCCATCCCAGGTCTCGCGGGAGAAGCGGCCAGCGGCTTCGCGGGCGTCGCCTTCTGGACGGGACGACTGTGCGGTGCCCTCAGGGGCTAAAGCCCCTTTACTGTTAGCAGCGTTGATGGACGGGCTAAAGCCCGTCCCCTTCAAAGCGTGGTTGTCCTTGGAGCCTGTTGGCTGGGAGGGATCGCCAAATACGGGGGTCCTTCGACTGCGCGGCTCCGCCGCTTCGCTCAGGATGACGGCTGAAATATCAGGTCGAGATGACAGGTTCTCTTGTGTGGCGTGTTCGTGATGGAGCTGTGCGCCTCTGGAGTCGGGACGTGAGTGTTGGTTGACGGAGCTTGGAGCGCGGCGGATTTGCTCGCCTGATTCGATGGATGCGACCTGTGTGGCGGTGAGGACGTTGAAGGGTGACTCGGGCAGCGCGGCGGGAGCGGGGCGGGTCAGGCCGGCGGCTTCGAGTATGGCTTCGAGTTCGCCGGTGCCGACGACGGCGTCGACTTCCGGGATGTTCTTGCGGATTTCGTCGCGGTAGCGTTCTACGAGGCAGCCCGCGACGATGAGGCGC
Source organism: Verrucomicrobia bacterium Tous-C9LFEB (assembly GCA_903970445.1). Taxonomy (GTDB): domain Bacteria; phylum Acidobacteriota; class Terriglobia; order Terriglobales; family Acidobacteriaceae; genus Granulicella. Next base: position 43,474 of record CAJCIP010000108.1, read on the forward strand.
CGGGCGCGGCCTCCGTTGCCGATTTTGTGCTGCACCATTTCAAGAATGGTGTCGACGGATTCCTGTTTGGCCGAGTCGATGAAAGAGCAGGTGTTGACGACGAGAACGTCGGCGTCTTCCGCCCTTGGTGTGAGTTCCGCGCCTCCGCGATGCAGCAGGCCCATCATGACCTCGGAGTCAACGAGGTTTTTGGGGCAGCCAAGCGAGACGAATCCGACTTTGGGCCGGGTGCGTTCTTCTGCTGGTGGGGCTGGCATTTCGAGGGTAGCGGAGGACGTCACAACAGACCATTTTAGCAGGCGGAAAGGGGGCAGGACGCTGGCTACCGCCTATGAGGCGCGCTTTCAGCGCTAAGCAATTTGGGCCACGCCTTACCCAGGCCTGCCGGCCTGGGCTGAAATGAATCGCGCCCTTGGCGCTAAGTGCTTTGTAGGAAATACGTCCCTTAGTGCAAACGGCTTAGTGGAAACCGCGCCAATGAATGTCCATGCCCAAGCTACCGAGGATGATGGCACCGATGAAGTACATTAGCGCGAGCACAACGAGTACGGTCACAACGATTCGCCAATTCACAACGGTCATCTTCTCAGCTTCGATATGTGAGTAAAAGAAAGTGTGGCGTGTCGTCGCCTGGAGGAGGCAGAATCGGCGGTGAGGAATTCGATGAACGTCGAAGAATCTGGACAGCTGAAACTTGTCGAAAAACATCCGCGCGCGATTCGATGGATGCACTGGGTGAATTTTCCGGTGCTGTTCATCATGATCTGGAGCGGGTTGCTGATTTATTGGGGCGACTCAATTCCGCCGTATCAGCACCCGCATGAGGTGTATCGCGTTGGGATTGGGAGCTGGACGTGGTTTCGGTTGTTTCCTGATTGGTTCTGGAAGCTGCTGAATGCGCCGTACCAGATCACGACGGGGCTGGGCTGGCATTTTCTGGTGATGTGGATTTTTGGCATCAACGGGATTGCGTATGTGGCCTATCTGTTGATCTCGGGTGAGTGGCGTGTGCTGTGGCCGCAGAAGAGCAGCGTTCGCGATGCGGTTTGGGTGACCCTGTATGACATGCATTTGCCGTTTGCGCGGCGAAAGGGTCTGCCTCCACAGGGGAAGTACAACGGTGCGCAGCGCATTGCGTATTCGGCGGTGGTGCTGATGGGTGGCGCTTCGCTGGTGACCGGGCTGGCGATTTACAAGCCCACGCAGGCGCATTGGTTCACCACGCTGCTGGGTGGCTATGAGATGGCTCGGTGGGAGCATTTTTGGCTGACGATGGGTTTCTGCGGTTTCTTTCTGGTGCACGTGGGGCAGGTGGCGCTTGCGGGGTGGAATAACTTTCGCTCGATGGTGAGCGGGTATGAAGTGAAGAAAGTGGCTAGTGACTAGTGGCGAGTGGTTAGTTGACTTGCTCGTGCCTTCGGCACTCGCTTTGCAAATACGGGGGTCCTTCGACTACGCGGCTGAAGCCGCTTCGCTCAGGATGACAGCTTCAATTCGTTCGGTCGAGATGACAGATCCCTACTGAGAACGGTGACGGATGGATGAGCACGAGAAGGTGATTACGAGCGGCGATGCTGAGGCGGTGAAGCGCGAGAGTGTTCGGCGCACACGGCGGAGTTTTGTTGTGGGTGGTGTTGCAGCGGCGGCTGGCTACGGCATGTGGCGGATGGTGGAAGCAGGGCCGCTGATTGGGCGGCAGTCGCGCGTTTTGCGGCGGACGTTTCAGGCGGATGCTGCGATTGCGCGTGGGGTGTTTGGTGAGCGCGGGCTTGCGCCGGAATATCCGTTGAGCAAGGCGAAAGAGCTGCGGCTGAATGGCACGGTCGGCATGGACCAGACGCTGAAGCTGGATAGCTGGCGACTGCAGCTGGTGGGGAGCGAAGGTGATGCTGCTTCGCCGCGGTACGTGAAGGATGTGACCGCGTGGAATTACGAATACGCGGGCGACATGGAGGCTGATTCGCAGGCGGCGGATGTGAAGAGCGCTCCTGGAAACACGCTGGGCCGCAGTGACGACAACGCAAGTAGCAAGACGGGCGCGAAGGCCGGCGCGCCGAAGGAGCAGAGAAGCTCGCCCGGAGGAAAGGCTGGGCAGGCTGACAGCGGAAGCACGACGAAGCAGGAGCCGGGAGTTGGAGCTGGATCGGGTCAGCCTGCTGAGGATGGTGTGAGCGCTGGTGGAAATACTTCAGTGGCCGCGCAACATGGCGGGGTGGCGAAGTTGACGATCGAGCAGCGCTTCCTGCTGATGGCTCGAGCCCAATCGAAGAAGAAGAACCAAGGCGATGGCGAGGCGGGACCGTCGGCGAGTTCGCTGGATATGGGGACGCCGGGGCTGCTGCTCACGATGGATGACCTGATGAAGCTGCCGCAGGTGGAGCATGTGTTCGAGTTTCATTGCATTGAGGGGTGGAGCGTGATTACGCAGTGGGGTGGCGTGCGGCTGCGTGATTTGATCGAGGCGTATCCGCCGGCGAAGGTGAATGGGCGCGAGCCGCGATATGTCTACATGGAAACGCCGGACGGGGATTACTACGGTGGCTATGACATGAGTGCGGCGCGGCACCCGCAAAGCATGTTGGTGACGCACATGAGCGGCAAACCGCTGACGCAGGAGCATGGCGCTCCGCTGCGGCTGTTTATGCCAGTGAAGTACGGGTACAAGAACCTGAAGCGGATCGGGTTGATTGCTTACACGGACACGAAGCCCGATGATTACTGGACCAAGCTTGGGTATGACTGGTACGCCGGGCTTTGAAGCTGCGGAAACGTGTAGCGAGTGGGTAAGTGTGGCGGGGAGCTGCCAGCTATGCTGAATCTGACGTGAGCGAAGCCGAGCGGCACTACGAAGCAAGGAAGTCGGCGGCAGACGCCGAGTACGCCAGAGCGGCCGCGTGGGCCAGGCGCTACACGATGATTGCGCTGGCGCCTGTGATTGTGCTCGTCGCGACGTTCGTGCGGTTGGCTCAAACGAACAGATTGTGGCCTCTCCTGTTCGAGATGGCTGCGCTTGTTGCTTGCGCGGTGTTGTTGCTGCGCGAAAAGCGACGGAGCAATGTGGCTGCGCGTGTGTCGGCGCTGTATGAACGTGCGCTGGACCGTGTAACCGGGCGCAAGGTGCAGAGCGGACACAAGGGTGAAGAGTTTGTGGATGCGTCGCAGCATCTGTATGCGCGTGATCTGGATGTGGTTGGGGCGAACTCGTTGTTCGGCATGCTGGCGACGTCGCGAACCGCGCTCGGTCGAGGAAATCTGGCGCAATGGTTGCTGAACGCGCCGAGTAAAGAGGACGTCGAAGAACGGCAAGGTGCGGTTCGTGAGCTTGCCGGCTCATTTGATCTGCGGGAAAGGGCGTGGTTGCTGGGACGGTCGCAGTTTGAGGAGCTGCCTGCGGGTAGCTTTGAGCGATGGCTTGGCGCGGATGAGGCGAGGCTGCCCGCGTGGCTGCCGGCGGTGTTGTTGGTGCTCACGGTTGCGTGGGTTGCGGTGCTGGTGGCTGGTTTGCTGCTGCATGTTGGCGAAGGTGATTTGTTTCGCAACGTGTTCGCGCTGCTCGCAGTGCAGGGTGCTGTTTGCCTGCGCTTTCGTGCGACGGTGCGGCGTGAGCTGGAGCTGACGGAGAAGCTGGCGGCACATGTGAGCATCTTGCGCGAGGGTCTACAGATGCTGCGCGAGCAGCCGAAGTTTGACGGCGCGTTTTTGTGTGCCTTGCAGGGGGCGGCAGCGAGCGATGGGATTTTGAAGCGGTTGGAGCGCTGGTTGGAGTTGGTGGAGCAGCGGTCCAAGGAATGGTTTTATCTCCCATCGTTGTTGCTGGGCATTGGAACGCATGCCACTGGCGCGTTGCAGCGATGGAAGCGGAAGCATGCGGCGGAGATGCGGAGCGTGATCGCTGCGTGGAGCGCATTCGATGCGGTGCTCGCGGTGAGCGCGTATGCGGCGGAGCATCCGGAGAATGTGTTTCCTGTTGTGGAAGCGAGTGATGGGCAGGCAGCGATGTTCTTGGCGGAGGCGATGAGCCATCCTTTGCTGCTGCGTAGTGATGCTGTGGCGAACGATGTGGCGCTTGGGGATGGAACACAGTTCTTGCTCATTTCAGGGTCGAACATGGCGGGCAAATCGACGCTGCTGCGTGCGATCGGAGCGAGTGCGGTGTTGGCGTTCACGGGTGCTCCGGTGCCTGCACGCTCCTTGCGGATGAATACGCTGCATGTTGGCGCGTCGCTTGCCTTGAGTGATTCGCTGGCGGAGGGAAGATCGAAGTTTCTTGCCGAGGTGGAGAGGCTGCGCGGGATTGTGAGGCTTGCGGAGACGGGGCGCGGTGGAACGCTGTTCCTGATTGATGAAATCTTGAGCGGAACGAATTCGTTGGACCGAAAGGCTGCTGCGGAGGCTGTTGTGCGTTCGCTCGTGGCCGCAGGCGCCGTGGGTGCGGTGTCTACGCATGACCTTACGCTGACGGCGCTTGCGGATGATGCGCGCATGCGCGGGCGCAATGTGCACATGGCAAGCCCGGATGCGGATGACCCGTTGAGGTTTGATTACAAGCTGAAGGATGGTGTGAACCGGACGACGAATGCGTTGGCGATTGTGAGGATGTTGGGGCTGGCGGGAAATGCGATCGCATCCTAAGCGTCGCGAGGAGGGACGATCTATTCCTCGTGAGCCGTTTGCCAGAACGAAAGCTGATATTGGCTAAAATCTTCCGGATCCTCGGGTATGAAGAACTCCACAGTGCACGCACGTTCAGGAAAGTTCCATTTGAGCTTCGCTTCGTAGATTTCCTTGAGAACGTTCCCTAGCAAGACGAGTTTGTCGGCTGAAATATCGGGGCACCCGCGATATGAAATTCCATCGAGATGCAGATAGTTCATCACCCATTCGACAGACCTTCGGCTGGCTCCGTTTTGTTCCTCGAATGTTCGAAGCGAGTCCTCTGAAAATCCTTCGCGCAGAATGTATTCCTCGAAGAGAACGAATTCAGGCCAAAAGACCGTGATATAGCCGACAGCGAGAAAGAACCTTCCTTCGCAGCCGACCCATGACTCCAGGTCGATTCCTTCACCCCTGTTCCACGCGCCAAGTTCGGCCTTCAGGAATATTCGTCGTAGCCTGCCTTATCTTCATGGCATTCCTTCTAGTGAAAGTAGCAATTCAGAAAACGAACGTCATTCCTGTACATGATACCGTCGCGATGAGTCGCGCCTTCAGCGCTCTGCTCCTCCTGCGACGCGCACCCAGGCCTTCGGCCTGGGCTGAAATGAAGCGCGCCTATGGCGCTAGCGAGTTCGCTCATCCGAGGAGAGGGTACCGCCAGCGAAATGAGAACAGGAGGGCGAATGCTGTCGAGGCGCAGGGAGAGTCGCGCGAAGTGCTTAGATTTCCCAGCGGAGAAGAGTTGCACCAACGGTGAAGCCTGCGCCTACGCTGGCGAGCAGGACGAGGTCGCCTTTTTTCAGGCGGCCGTCTTCGACAGCGGTGTTCATCGCCAGGGGGATGGTACCGGCGGTAGTGTTGCCGTAGCGGTCGATGTTGATGATGACTCGGTCTTCGGGCATTTTCAGGCGCTCGGCAGTGGACATGATGATGCGCTTGTTGGCCTGGTGCGGAATGAAGCAGTCGAGGTCTGTGCCCTTGATGCCGTTGCGTTCCAGAAGGGCTTCGGTGGCTTCGGCCATTTTGCGCACGGCGAACTTGTACACGGCCTGACCGTCCTGATGGACGTAATGCTGGCGCTTGTCGACGGTTTCGTGGCTCGCGGGAAGAGCGCTGCCGCCCGCTGGCATGTACAGGCTTGCGGCTCCGGATCCATCGATCTCGTGCCAGAAATCGACGAGGCCTATCTCGCCCTCTTCGCATGGCTCGATCAGCACGGCGCCGGCACCGTCGCCGAAGAGGATGCAGGTGGAGCGGTCGGTGTAGTCGATGATGGCGCTCATCACGTCGGCACCGATGACGAGAACCTTTTTGTGCGCGCCACTTTCCACGAGCTTTGCGCCGATTTGCAGTGAGTATGGGAAGGCCGAGCAGGCGGCGGATACATCGAAACCCCACGCGCCGGTCGCGCCGATCTTGTTTTGCACCAGGCAGGCCGTGGAAGGGAAGCTCATATCCGGTGTAACGGTGCCGACGATGATGGCTTCTACTTCGCTGGCTTCAATGCCGCGTTTGGCGAGGCAGATCTTTGCAGCTTCGGTCGCGATATCGCTGGTGGCCACGCCTTTCTCGACAATGTGGCGCTCACGGATGCCGGTGCGCTCTGTGATCCATTGGTCGTTGGTGTCGACCATTTTCTCGAGATCTGCATTGCTCAGCACGCGCGGCGGAACATAGGTTCCGAGTGAAGAAATCTTGGCGCGAACGCTTTGCCTCGGCTTCAGGGTAAGGCTCAATGCAGGGTCCTCCGGAGATGTGCAACAGGAAGAATCTTATAAGAGTGGCGAGCGCATGAGCGACGAGTGGTTAGTAGAGGGCTCGCGCTTGCGATCGCGCTCGCGAATACAGGGGTCTCTCCACTTCGCGCTGCGCGCTTCGGTCGAGATGACATCTTAAGTGGATGTTGCGATTGGACTTGTTCCTGATTTAGGGCAAGTAATGTACCGGGTTACCCTACTGCGCCCGTGTCGGCCCGTTGCCGTTGCTTCCTTCCGGACCTGGCGGGGTTGGCGGGAACACGTCGCGTAGGACCCGGCACATGAGCAAGTTTAGCATCCGTTCGCCGCAGGCCGAAGGCGGGATGGTGACGTCACAGGTGGAAAGCTCTGGAGGGAGTCTGAGACGAGAATCCTCGCGGTCCTTAGACTGCGCGCTTCGCGCTCCGCTCAGGATGACAGCATCGGAGTCATGGAGCTTAGGAGGTTGGTGCTTCGGCGAGCTGTTTGTTGCCTACGAGCTTGCTCGCGATGTTCATCTGCTTCGAGACACGATAAAGCTGCCATATTCCGATGGCCGTGAATATGACAATAACGCTCCACACAACGGTGAGAATGGTTGCGCCCCAGCGCTGTGAAAAGTGGCGCCAGATATGAATCACTTGTCTGCCGTAATGCACACCTAACCAGACGGCGATAGTGTGGCGCGCGCAGCGGCTGATAGTGAACGCCGTCATGAATTTGCGACGCGACATATGGACCGCACCCGCTACGAGCACGAACGGCGACAGCGGCATGGGCGGCGGAAGAATGGCCGGAAGAGCGACGGCAAGAAGTGCATGTTCTTCCACCCATTTTGTGGCGCGGCTGAGCAATGCCGGTTTGATGTGCCTCTGCAGAAATGCCATGCCACCGGCCTGGCCGACGGCGTGCGAAAACAGGCCTCCTAACGCTGAGCCGAGAGTGGCGATGATGACGAGGAGGAAGACATTGGCGTGGCTGGCGGCGTAGACCACGAGCATGATGTCCGTGACGCCGGGTATCGGCAGGGGAACAAACGAGCTGTCAACGATGGAGACGAGGAACAGTCCGAGCAGGCCGAGATGAAAGAAGAATGCCATGAGCTTGTGCGCCGATGCAGCGGCGAGAAGGGCTCCGAGGGTGGAGTTCTGGAGGCTCATGTTGCTTCGTAAGACGCGCGTGAAAGCCGATTTGATGCGAAGTGTTGGCGTTTTCATTTGGGCGCGGGGCGGATGAGCCGCGCTTTCAGCGGTATCAGCGGTATCTTGCTTTGCACCCAGCGGCCTCCGTCCCAGCGGACAAGTGCGTCCGCCGGGGAAATCCAATCCGGCCTGGACTGAAGTGAGTCGCGCTTTTGCGCTGCGAGTCAGTGATGTTCGCATGTTGCTCGAACGGGCGACGATGTTGGCTCGGAGGCGAATGCGAAAGTCTTTCAACTGCGCTGAGCTGCGCTCACCTTCGGTCGCGATGACAGCGCGTTGAGGGAAGTGGTGTGGCTTGGGTCAAGCGAGAGAAGCAGATCCTCCCGCTTCGCGGAAGGATGACAAGCAAGGAGAAGGTTGACCAAGAACGGGAGGTGGCGCGACCGCGAACGAGTACCTCGCTGACTTGCGATTCAAGCTAGAAAGTTCAATTGAGGAAGTCGAGGAAGGGCGCCGATGTCGGCGGCGAGCTCGCGGAAACGGAGGATGGCTGCGATGCAATCTGCGTCGAGCGTGTAGTAGATGTTGCGCGTGAGGTAGGCGCGGATTGTGGAGGGTGGTACCTCCAGACGAAGCGTCCATTCGGTCACGAGATCGGCGATGTGAGCGAGGCCGTGGTCGCGGCTGGCGGTGAGATCGGTGATGAGGCGGTTGGCTGTTACATCGGAATCGATAAGAGATTGTGGACGCACAGCCCAGACCGCAGCGACCCACGGGAGCCCAGTGTGCTCGCGCCAGAGTGTCGCGAGATCGAGCCAAAGTAAGGGCTCGGCGACGAGTGCGTCAATTTGTTCGCGATGTTCGCGCGCGAGCAATGCCGGGTCACCGATGAGCAGCGCGGCGTCGGCTTGCGCAAGCATGGCGATGGGGTCGGCGGGGTGCTCGGTGAAGTGCGGATCTGTGCCATGAAAGTGCTGGAAGAGGATGTGAGCGTAGGCGACGGAGCTGCGTGATGCGGTATCGGCTGCAATGGTGCGGACGTGCTTGAGAGCGTCGTGGACGCTGCTCTGTGATGGATTCTTGACCAGCACAAGAATGCTGCGGACTTCTTGCAGTGACGCGATGACGCAGCCAGGAACGATGGCGAGATCGGGTGTGAGGGAAGCCACGGGGATGAGGCCGAGATCGGATGCGCCAGAGAGAAGCTCGGTGGCGCACTGCGATGGCTGCATGTAGCGAAGCGAGTAGCGAGTCGCGAGTTCGGCGCAGCGTGGCTCGTGTTCGAAGTCCCACATGAGCGGCGCGGGGTTGAGAAAGCGGATGGCGGCGACGGCGAGTGGCACGGCTTAAGGGTACAGGGACGAGCGAGTGAACAGTGAATAGTGAACAAGGCTGTCCGCAGTGTGCGGTAAGATTCGGAGCGTTGAGGTGAGGGCGGTTGGTGGAAGAAGAACAGAAGCAAGAGGCGCGGCTCGGATGGTTGGCACTGGCGTTGACGCCGCGCATGGGGCCGACGCGTTGTGCGCGGGCGGTGATGAGGCTGGGCGGGGCGGAGCGGGTGTTTTCTGCTTCGCTGACGGAGTTGGAAGGCGTGGGCATGCCGGCAGAGGCTGCGCAGTTCTGCTTTGATGGCCGCGCGCGGAAGGCTGCTGTCGAAGAAGCTGAACGGGCTGCGAGCAGCGGAGCGATTTTTCTGACTCCGGAAGATGGGCAGTACCCGCAGCGGCTCTTGCAGATTTACGATCCTCCGCCTGTGCTTTGGGTGCGTGGTGATGCGGGCTTGTTGAACCGGCCTGCGCTTGCGGTAGTGGGAACGCGGCATCCGACACCGTATGGGACGGGCATGGCAGAGATGCTGAGCCGCGATCTGGCGCGACGAGGGTTGGTGATTGCGAGCGGCATGGCGCGTGGTGTGGATACATATGCGCATCGCGGAGCGCTCGAAGTTGGTGGCAAGACCGTTGCGGTCTGGGGCACCGGCATCGACGTGATCTATCCGAAGGAGAACAAGAAGCTGGCGGAACAGATTGTCGCGCAGGGTGGGGCGATCGTCAGCGAATTTCCGCTCGGAACGTTTCCCGCGCCGCAGAACTTTCCGATTCGCAATCGCACGCTGAGCGGCATGAGCATCGGCGTGCTGGTGGTGGAAGCGGCGGAGTATTCGGGCACGCGCATCACGGCGCGGTGTGCGATCGAGCAGTCGCGTGATGTGTATGCCGTGCCAGGAAATGCGACAAATAAGAATTCTTGGGGGCCGAACACGCTGATCAAGCAGGGCGCGAAGCTGACCGCGACTTGGGAAGACGTTTGGGAAGATTTGCCCTCGCAGGTGAAGCTCGAATTGGAGCAGGCAGCGGAAGGGCAGATCAGCGGGCGTGAATCCTCTGGCGGAAGCAGCGCATCTCTATTCACCGAGTCGAGTTCGCTGCCGCCGATGGGTGAGAACGAACGGCAGGTGTTGATTTTTCTCCGGCAGGATGAGGCCACGCAGCTCGACGAGTTAATTGAGCGGCTGGATGGCAAGATGGTTTCCGGTGAAATCTTTACGGCGCTGTTCGAGCTCGAGCTTGCGGGCCGTGTGAAGCAGATGCCCGGCAAGAATTACGTCCGATGTTTCTAAGGAACGCAGTCCGTCACTGGAAGCTCTTACGTTCATTGAGGCGCGAAGAAGGTTTTGACTTCCGCTATGGACACAGGACCGTCACGTATCGGGGCAAAGAAGGCTGCTTCAGTTTCGGCTTCGAAGATGGTTATCTCTTCACGAAATCTGCATTCCCTCGGAACGAGTGGGAGCAGCTGAATGAAAGCGATAAAGAGAGCATCCTCGGTAGACTTTTTGAAGCGCTGCATCGTGACGGTCATTCAGCTCGAGAGTTTCTCCCGTAATCGGTGTTGTATGTGCAACTTAGCATCGGTCACTCAACAGATTCATCGTGCTTCCGTCTACCTCATAGACGGCAGTACCTGCGAGATATCAGTTTGACGAGGCCTTGGCAAAGCATGTTAGGGTGCAATGGAATTGGGATGTGCGGCGGCCTTTTCGCCGCCTGTCTCTGATTGGAAGTGCAGTATGGCAAAAAATCTTGTGATCGTGGAGTCGCCGGCGAAGGCGAAAACGATCAATAAATATCTCGGCAGCGACTACATTGTGGAGGCCTCGATTGGCCACATCATGGACCTGCCCAAGAACGATATTGGCGTGGAGTTGAAGCGCCGCACCTTCGAGCCGACGCTGATTGTGTCGCCTGGAAAAGAAAAGGTTGTCGACCGCCTGAAGAAGCTGGCGGCGAAGAGTGATGCTGTTTTCCTGGCGCCCGATCCTGATCGCGAAGGCGAGGCGATTGCCGCGCATTTGAAGTTCCAGCTTCTGCCTTCTATGAAGGACAAGACAAAGATTCAGCGCGTCACCTTTAATGAGATCACCAAGAAGGCTGTGAAGGCGGCGTTTGAACATACGCGGGATGTGGACGAAAACCTGGTCGATGCACAGCAGACGCGGCGTGTGCTGGACCGGCTGGTGGGATACCAGATTTCACCGCTGCTTTGGGACAAGGTGAAGCGCGGGCTGAGTGCGGGGCGTGTGCAGACCGTGGCGCTGCGGCTGATTGTGGAGCGCGAGCGCGAGATTAATGCGTTCAACCCGGTGGAGTACTGGAATATCGATGCGGTGCTGACACCGGCTAAGGACGCGCAGGAATTTACCGCTCGCATGGTTGGGGTGCAGGGTACTCCGCTACGCGTTTCAAATGGCGTGGACGTTGACGGCAAGGAGCAGTTTCTCGCGAATGCTCTCCCGGACAAAGCGGCTGTCGATGAGGTACTGACGCAGCTTGAGAAGGCCACGTGGCGGGTGCGCTCGGTGGAGAAGCGGGAACGCCGGCAGAACCCGAAAGCTCCGTTTACGACGAGCCAGTTGCAGCAGCAGGCTGCGGGGCGGTTGGGCTTCAACGTGCGGCGCACGATGGGTGTGGCGCAGCGTTTGTATGAAGGCATTGAGATAGGCAACGAGGGTACGGTCGGTCTCATCACCTACATGCGTACTGACTCAACACGCATCAGTCCGGATGCGGTGAAGGACATACGTGACTATGTGAGCTCGAAGCTGGGCGCGAAGTATTTGCCGGAGAAAGAGAACTCGTACAAGAGCAAGAAAGATGCGCAGGACGCGCATGAAGCGATTCGCCCGACGAATGTGAACTTTATGCCGAGCGAGGTGCGGCGCTATCTGAGCGATGAGCAGTTCCGGCTGTACAAGCTGATCTGGGAGCGTGCTGTTTCGAGTCAGATGGTGCCTGCGGTGTTCGATCAGACGACGGTGGACATCGAGGCGAAGGCGGACTACAGCTATGACTTCCGTACGACGGGAAGCGTGCTGAAGTTCGACGGCTTTCTGCGTTTTGAAGAGGACAACAAGAAGGCGCGTGCGAAGCAGGCCATTGCGACTGCGGCGGAAGATAAGAAGCTCGCGGACTCAAGCGCGGAGGGCGACTCGGAAGCAGAGGCAGCGAAGGACGCGGCAAGCGAGGATGGTTCTGCTGACCGCCGTTTGCCCGCGTTGAGTGATGGGCAGTCGCTGAACAAGAAGAGCATCGATTCACAGCAGAAGTTCACCCAGCCGCCGCCGCGCTTCAATGAGGCGAGCCTCGTCAAAACCATGGAAGAGAACGGCATCGGCCGGCCTTCGACGTATGCGTCGATCATCAACACAATTCAGGAGCGGGACTATGTGAAGAAGCTCGCGCAGAAGCTAGTGCCGACCGAAATCGGCATGGTGGTGACGGACCTGTTGGTGGAGAATTTTCCTTACATCTTCAAGGTGGATTACACGGCGGGGCTGGAGAACGAGCTCGACGATGTGGCGGACGGCAAAGAGAAGTGGACGGACCTGCTGAATGGCTTCTACACCCATCTTGAAGGTGAGCTGAAGGTGGCTGCCGATCAGATGGAGGACATTAAAGCCTGGGAGAAAGAGACGACGGAGATCTGCGAGAAGTGTGGAGCTCCGCTGTATCTGAAGTGGGGTAAGTTCGGCAGCTTCTATTCGTGCTCGAACTTCACCAAAGAGAAGCCGATGGTGGTGAGCGCGGCGGCCTGGAAGAAAGATCCCAAGGCTGTGCTGGCGAAGGTGGTGGACAAGTTCGGCCACGCGACAGTGGATGTTCGTGGCGTAGATGAGAACGGCGAAGAGCAGATCATCAAGGTGACGGAACACGAACGCGCAAAGCTGAAGGACGTGTTGAAGACCGCGATGGGTGAGTGGAAGCGCGTAACAGTCGACCCTGAAAGTTGCGATTTCACGAAAGAAAACTTCGCGGCCAAGCCTGATCTGAGCAGCCCTGGAGCGCAGGATGCGGAGCAGGAAGAAGAGTTTTGCGATAACTGCGGCCGCACGATGGTGCTGCGGAATGGGCCGTGGGGGCCGTTCATGGCGTGCCCGGGGTATAACGAGGACCCGCCTTGCAAGACGATTCGCAAGCTGAACCAGAAGGTGCAGTCGAAGCCGCCGGTGCAGTTGGAGGAGCCGTGTCCGAAGTGCGGCAAGCCACTGCTGCAACGCGAAGGTCAGTATGGGGAGTTCATCGCCTGCTCGGGCTACCCGAAGTGCAAGTATGTGAAGCAGGATTTGCTTGAGGTGCCATGCCCGAAGTGCGGGGCGGAAGTGGCTGCGCGCAAGAACCGGCGAGGCGATACGTTCTACGGATGTACACGGTATCCGAAGTGCGATTTCACGAGCAACCAGAAGCTGGTGGCTGGGCCATGCCCGAAGTGCAAATCGGCGTACATGGTTGAGGTCGCGAACGGTGAAGGCACGTACCTTGTGTGTCCGAACAACAAAGAGATGATGCCGAAGAAGCGCGCCAAGAAGGGTGCTGCTGAAGAGGAGCAGACCGGGATTGATTGCACTTACTCGAAGAAGATCGGTCCACCAAAGCCGAAGGAAGAGCCGAAGGAACTGGCGCTACCCGATCCGGCAAAAACACGGGCCGTAGTCGAGGCTGTCGCGTAAATTTCACTGTGCATTTTGTTCGGGCAGCATAGACTGACTGTCATGCGATACTCGCGACGCAACCTTGTGAAGCAGAGTCTTCTTGGCGCACCCGTTTTTCTCGCGGGGCTGTCCGCACCATCAAGCGCGCTTGCTGAAACTGCCATTCAGAAGGCCGATCAGCGCCAGTGGTACTGGTTTCCCGGGCACACCTTCTGCATGAAGTCGACTGGAGCCGATACTGGGCACACAACAGCCTGGCTTATGGCCGAGGCTGCTCCAAAAGACGGCGTGCCCTTTCATAAACACACGAACGAAGATGAGTCGTTCTACGTAGTGGACGGCACTTTCGAGATTTCCGTGGGCGATGAGACAGTTTCGGGCGGCCCGGGAACGTACGCGTTTGGTCCGAGAGGCGTGCCGCATCGCTGGACAAACGTGGGCACCGAGCGCGGACGCATTCTGAATGTCTACACGCCGTCGGGGTTTGAGGCGATGTTCTACGAACTCGGTGTGCCCGTAGCGACATCCTCTTCCCCATTCCCTGGTGATCCTCGGGCAATCATTGCGAGGATGACGGAAGTGGCCGCCAAGTACGGGAATGTTCGAACGGGGGACTTCAAGTATCCGAAGAGACCGGGGCCAGCTCCAAAGCCGATGGGATGAGAAGGGTGCTATGCGCTTTGGTAGGAACCGCTTTCCGAACTTCCCATAAACCGTAGAAGTGTGATACAAACGTTGTAGGCGCGGCGTGAACACGCTGACACGGGCCAGCACTATCTGGTGGGGTGAGCCTTGGCTTACCCTCCGTATCTCATTGAGACGATTGGACGGTTGTTTATGGCGAAAGCAGTTTGGAACGGACAGACCCTTGCGGAAAGCGAAAAAATCGAGACCATCGAGGGCAACATCTATTTCCCCGAAGACTCCGTAAACAGGACATATTTACGGCCGAGTTCGACCAGTTCGACGTGCCCGACGAAGGGTTCCGCTCGTTACTACACCGTTCTGGTGGACGGGCAAGAGAATCCCGATGCGGCCTGGTACTACCCGAACCCAAAGCCTGCTGCGCGCACAGTTAAGCATCATGTGGCGTTCTGGCGTGGAGTGGAAGTCACCGCGTAACTCGGGTCAGCTTGAGATTTGAAGGGGCCGCTTTCGAGCGGCCTTTTTCTTTATTGAAAGTGGAGCGACGGCAGGGCGTGTGGCCGAAACCGGAAAGCATGTCCTTCGCCTATGGCTCAGGATGACAGGATGATTGCGTCAGCTGCAGATGCATTGGTTTAGACTGGCCTCCCTACCGTGAGACGTGTTTCATCTCATGCTGCCGCATCGGCATGGCATCAATGGTGTCATTGAGTTTCGTAATCGATAGTGGTTTGGTGGAACGAAGCTTTTCGCAACCATCCTTGCCGAGAAGGATGACTGTGAACTGACTTGGCGCGATCCTAAAGCGTCGGCGTGCGGCTTCTGCTTCCGTTGTTGTGAATGTCGCGTCCGTAGGCGAAGGGTTGTTGTAGACAACGGCAACAGGGACGATCTGCCTGTCCTGTGCTTCGGCTGCATGTTCACGCAGCGTGCGCAGCTGGATTTCGAGCTGTGGATCATCCGGTTTTAGAGCGAAGATCAGCAGCGGTCGGGCGTGATCTCGAAGGTCAGCGAGTGTGATGATGCCCGTTTGAGTATGAGCCATTGGAACCATGAGAGCTGCCAGAAGAAGTGAGGCTGCAATCTTCATGACTATTCAGATGCGATGGCGATTGCCGGGGAGACACATCTGCGATACATCTGAAAGTCGATGCGATCACGCCCATGTCTCCTTCTTCTAATTTGTTCGACAGCCTTGCTTACTGGATCGATCAACCTTCCAGCGATGAGTCAAATCGAACATGCGTTCCGATATAACGTGATGCCTCTGCCTACATCGATGCAGCCGGAGCGTGGTTCGTTCGTCATCACGCCGGGGCTTGCGGTCAGCCTTCAGGAGACAGCGTCGCCGAGGCTTGCCGCCGGTGTACTACGTGCGATGAAGCGGATGGAGGACAAAACCGGGCTTCCACTCGCGCGGTCGATTCTTTTGCCGGACGCAACCGCAGCCATCAGGGTGTATGTCACCTCAAACGGAGGCGCCGTTCAGGGTTTGGACGAGGATGAATCTTACAGGCTAGAGGTGAGCTCTTCCGCCGTTGAAGTGCATGCCGCGACGACAGTGGGTGCGCTGCATGCGTTCGAGACGCTGCTTCAGTTGACCCAACCGGCGGGCGATCACTACGCGATTCCCGCCGTAAAGATTCAAGACTCGCCGCGCTTTTCTTGGCGCGGTCTGATGATCGACTGCGGACGGCACTTCGAGCCGCTACCCGTGCTGAAGCGGAACATCGACGCGATGGCGGCGGTGAAGCTGAATGTCTTTCACTGGCACCTCACCGAAGACCAGGGCTTCAGGATCGAGAGCAAGACATATCCGAAGCTGACGGAGCTTGGCTCTGACGGGTTGTTTTACACGCAGGATGATGCTCGCGAACTGGTGCGCTATGCGCGTGAGCGCGGCGTTCGGGTGGTGCCTGAATTCGAAATGCCGGGACACTCCATGGCGTGGCTTGTGGCGTATCCGGAGCTCGCGAGTGGGAGCACGCCAAACGGCATTTGGCGTGATTTCGGTGTATCGAACTACGCGATCGATCCCACGCGCGAAGAGACGTACACGTTCCTCGAAGCGTTCCTGCGCGAGATGACAACAATCTTCCCTGATAAGTATGTGCACATCGGAGGAGATGAAGCGCCGGCGCCTGACTGGAAGACGAATCCGCGCATTGTGGCTTTTATGAAGGCACATCATCTCGCGGACAACGATGCGCTGCAGGCCTATTTCAATCAGCGCGTGCTGGCAATTCTCGAGAAGCTCGACAGGCGGATGGTTGGTTGGGATGAGATCTTCAATCCTGCGCTACCGAAGGATGTTGTGGTGCAGTCATGGCGAGGCGACGCGTCGCTGGCCAAGGGGGCGCAGGCGGGATATCAGGGAATCTTGTCAGCGCCGTACTACCTGGACGCGATGAAGCCGGCCGGTGTGATGTATCTGGCTGATCCGGTGCCGGCGAATACATCGTTGACAACAGCTCAGCAAAAGCTGATTCTCGGCGGCGAAATCACGATGTGGGCGGAACACATCGATCAACACACCATTGACTCGCGTATCTGGCCGCGAGCGGCGGCGATTGCGGAACGGTTCTGGTCTGCGCAGGGTGTCGTGGATGTGGATGACATGTACCGGCGGCTCCTGCCAGTTTCGAATGAGCTTGAAACGCTTGGCCTGCAGCACATTAGCGTTGAGGATGCTGGCTTGCGGGATCTAGCTGGTACAGAAGACATCGATGCGCTTCGAACGTTTGACAGTGCCTTCGAGCCTGTAAGTTTTTCGGATCGCTACAAGCAGCAGCACACGTCGCAACTGACGCCGCTCACCAGCTTTGTGGATGCGGTGCGTCCTGACCGGCCAATAAGATACCAGCTCGCCTCTGCGGTGAAAGAGTTGATCGCTCTTCCGAGCGATGCTGCTGCCCGGGCGACCTTGCAGGAGTTTTTTGAGAAGACGGCTGCTTCCATTCCAGCGGTGATGAAGCAAATCAATGCCGCGCCGCGTCTACAGCCACTGCAGGAACGAGCGGAACAGTTGCAGGGGCTATGTGCCACGGGACGGGAGGCAGTGAACTACGTTGGTTCACAGACGGCCGCGCCCACCGGATGGAAGGCTGCGAAGCTGAAGCAGATTGAGGAAGCGACAAAACCATCTGCGATTGTGCGCTTCACGTTCCTTGAACCGCTGAGAGACCTGGTCAACGCGACGAACTAATCCTTCAGTTCGAAGCATCTTCCTTCGACACATGTTTCGTCGTTATGTGTCGCGCCCTACAGCGCTCTAGATTTTTCTTTTCGCGTATCCTAGGCCTTCGGCCTAGGCTGTTATGTGACGAGCCCTTGGCCCTCAAGAGCGAAACGCTACCCGAAGCAAGAGTTTGCGCTAGTCTGACGCCCTGAGGGAGCAGCGAGACGTGCTAAGGCATTGCGGCTTCAGCACCGTGGATGGTTGTGGTTACGTGGGTTTGCTCGAAGGATCGGTTCTCAACGGCGATGACGATCTGCCGGCTAAAGAAGAAGAGCAACTTTATCTTGAACTCTGTGCCGAAGCTGACAGGGAACCAGACGTTGCCCTGTTGCGGAGCGTAGATCACAGTGAAGCCGAGGCCAGGAACGTTGGTACCAAGCAGCGCGCGAACACCGAATGGAATGCTGCGGCTTAGCGCAGTGCGGACGACGACGGGCTGGAACTCTTTAGCATCGATCCATGCCTCGCCTTTCCAGCCGAAGTCGCTTTTGTCTTTGGGACGGAAGAGGATGCGGAACGTGTCATGTCCATTCTTATTTTCGCGTCCCTTGAACTCGAAGAGCATGTCCTTCTGTTCTTTGGTCGTGAGCGGAAACAGACCGGCGTTCACTCCGTCTTTGCTCTTACTGTCGTCCGTGAAGTTACGGCGCATGTGCTCCACGAGATCGACGTCAGTGTCCTTCACTTTGACGGGAGCGTTGTTGTGATCTGCATCAAGAACAGTTACGTTGTCGCCGCCGCCTATGTTCACATCTATATCGTCACCGGGCCCAGGCTCTTTCGGAAGCTGCGCATAGTGCACCATTCCAGCGCTTGCACGCACCTGCCCCGCCAGCGTTAGGAGCACCTTCGCCTGGCCGCCGGCTTTTGGTGTGATGCGAAAGTCAGTGACCTCCTCGCACATGATGGTCTTGCCTTTGCGAGAAGTCACCTTGGCATGCTGCACGTAGACGAAGCGGGCGCGTGCTGCTTCGGCACGATCCTGGTTCTCTGCCACCTTAGACATGATGGCATTCGCAGTGAGCGGTGCGTCTGCCACTGCCGCAATCTGGGAATGAAGGCACGGCGCTGCGAGCGGAAGAAATAGAAGGGCTACACGGGTGAGCATACGTGCAAGTACGCGTAGAGCGGTGGTGCGGTTCCGCAGCAGAGTTATTGCTGCAATGAAAGAACGATCTTGCCGAAGTGGCTGCCGCTCTGCAAGTGCTCGAAAGCAGCGCGTGCTTCCGCGAAGGGAAAGACGCGGTCGATCACCGGATGGATCTTGTTTGCGGCGATTGCGGCGTTCATGCGCTCGAACATCGCGCGGCTACCGACGTAGACGCCGTCGAGGTAAATGGACTTTGCGAGAACAGGTGTTGGGTCAACGCCTGCTCCCTTTCCGGTGAGCACGCCAATGAGGTAGACGTGACCGCCGGTCTTCACGGCTCGCAACGAGAGCGGGAGCGTTCCTGCACCGCCAACTTCAACCACGTGATCGACCCCCTCTTTTGCGGTAAGCTCGAAAACTTCCTTGTCCCACTCCGGTTTGCTTCTGTAATTGATGGTCAAGTCGGCACCGAGCTCTTTGCCGCGGGCGAGCTTCTCGTCGGAAGAACTTGTCAGGATCACGCGTGCGCCATGCGCTTTCGCGAACTGCAGGGCAAACATGGAGACGCCTCCCGTGCCGAGCAGGAGAACGGTTTGCCCGGCACACAGCTTTCCTTTCTCAACCAAGGCGTTCCACGCGGTGAGTGCCGCGCAGGGAAGCGTGGCCGCTTCTTCGAACGTCAGCCCATCGGGAATGTGGAGGAGACCGCCTTCTGGGAGGACGCGCTCGGTTGCGAAGACACCGTCGATGGGGCCGCCGAGTGCTGACTTGCCGGTGGTGTTGCGGATTTCGCCGTCGTGCCAGCTCTGAAAGAAAAGGCTTGCAACGCGGTCGCCGGGCTTGAACAGTGTGACAGCATCGCCGACCGCGAGCACCTCGCCAGCTGCGTCTGAACCTGGGATGCGGGGCAGTTCCATCTTCGGGTTGTACTGTCCTGTGACGACCATCAGATCGCGGTAATTCAACGCCGCGGCATAGAAGCGGACATGCACATCCAGCGGGCCGACCGCGGGCAGCGATTGTTTGTCGAATGCGAGATGATCCAGGCCGAAAGAGTGGAAGCGAAGAACTGTGCTCATGCAGGGGTAGATGCGTTCAAGCCGTATGCGGTCGCGAAGCAGCAGCGCTTCAGAAGTGGACGCTAGTGCTGCTGCGATTCGGTGGTGACTGAATTGATGACGCCTCTCCGCGACTTTGGCGTGAACTTGCGCACGATAAATTCCTGGAAGACGTTGCCGACAGCATCGCCTCCGATCCCGATGAGTCCATTCTCAAGCGTCACGCCGGTGCCGCTGCGATCGGTGGAAGGATAGTAGGCGTTTGAGATCGCTCCGGCGGAGAAGTCACCGAGGATGCCGGCGATCGCGAACTGCCGCTTGCCATTATCGCCGCGGCAGATGATCGCCGTAGAAAGCGCGTAGAACAATCGGGAGTGGACGCTGCCGGTTCCCTTGTAGAAGTAGCGGGGATCCTGATGGAAGAGAACTGGAAAAACGCCGCCGCCCAGGACGGTTCCTACGACAAGATTCCCGTAGTTTGCGCCGAAGCGTTTGCCGTAGCCCTGGGCACCTTGACCGTAGCCTGCGAAATCATTTTGCCACTGCTGCACACCTGCTGAACCTGCAGCGATGATGATGTTGATAGGATCGCGGAACGTGGTGGCCACGAGCGAGAATTTCTGCTTTGGCGTAAGCGGAACGGCTTTCCAGTCGTAGGCGACGAAGAAGTTTGGAAGCAGGCCGAGCACGCGCTGTTGTTCTTCGGCATGTACCTGGAGCTGTGCAAGCTGCTTCTGCGTGAGCGCGTTTACAGAGATATCGACTTCGCCCATTTTCATACTCAGCGGCGGTGCGGCGTACATCTCTCCTGCATTTACGGAGCCGGTGAGTGATGCGTTTGAGAAGCCTTGCAGCGACACATCGATTTGAAACGCTCCCGCGGGAACGCTGGTGAAGGTAAAGGAGCCGTCTGAGCTTGAAGTCGTAGCTCTGCTGAGACTGCCTTCTTTCAGAGTTACAGAGGCACCTGCGATAAGGGCACCGGTTGCATCGGTGACTATGCCTGAAATGGTTGCGGTGCCAAGCGGCGCATCAGGAAGGGCATGTGCCGGTGACTGGTCTGTCGAAGGCGCATTGCTCTGCCCTGAAGCGAACACGCACGTCAGAAGGAGCGCAAGGCAGGTGATCTCACCGATCACCCGGCGCGCGCGCCTAAGGCTCTGATGTGCAATGAGCGGCATAGGGTTAGGGTACTTGGTCAGATGCTTTCACAGTTCGCGACGCGAAACGGAAGGCCCGGGTTCGATGATTGAACCCGGGCCAATTTGCCAAGTTGTGACTATGCCTTGACGACGGTTCCGTTCTCGACTTTGACCGGGTCAAGGAATGGCATGCCGGCGCGGAGTTCCTTGCCGACCTTTTCGATCGGGTGCTCACGGTCCTGCTTCCGGAACTTCTCGAAGTCCTTGCGACCGCCGTTCTGGTCTTCGATGAACCGTTTTGCGAAGGCGCCTGACTGGATGTCGGTCAGCAAACCTTTCATGGCTTCTTTGACGGCGGGTGTAACGATGCGTGGGCCGGCGACGTAGTCTCCCCATTCGGCGGTGTCGCTGATGGAGTGGCGCATGTATTCCAAGCCGCCGCGATACATCAGGTCGACGATGAGCTTGAGCTCG
>CAJCIP010000109.1 GCA_903970445.1 Verrucomicrobia bacterium Tous-C9LFEB
GCAGGTGGAAGTGTTGAACGAGATAGTGATCTACGAGGAGTGCGCGCTCGCTTGAGAGGGTCATCTGCGTTGCCGCGTCCGCGTCGTTCGAGTAACCCTCAACCATGATGGGCTGCATGACGATCGAATCCTTCATGTTGCCAACGATCTGATCGATCTGCTGCTTGCCTGCGTCGGACAAGACCTCCGCACCCTTTGCGTCGGTGGTGAAAGCTTCAGACCCGCTGATCCAGAAGCGGCGGTTACGTGCGTTCTGGAAGTATGCGCTGGTGCGGTAGCCGTCCGGGGTCAGGTCATTCAAGGTATAGAAACCCCTCTTCTTGAAGAAGCCTCGGAAAAGAAATCCGTGCTTGAGGGCTTCGGTATCGTCTGCCAGATTTGCCGTGCTGCGATTGACGTTCGAGAGTGTGTCGCGAAGATTCTCAGCGGCGCTTACGCCGGAGCTATCAGGCGCGAGCGCGTCGGTGACCGTCGCGTTCACTTGGTGCGATGCCTGATTGATCTGCTGCGAGGCGTCCCGCACGTTTACCATCGTTTCATCGATCTTCGTCGGCAGGTTGCGCGACTGAACATCGGTCATCAACTGCTTGGCCTGCAGAGTGACTTGTTGCAAATTGACGCTTGCCTGTTGGACGTTCGCGACTGCCTGCCTCACCTTGCCTGCTGTTTGCTGGTCACTCAGCAGCATGCCGACAGTCCCTTTGCCGCTACGGGCCTCGGTTACAAGCCCATTGGTGTTGTTCACTGTAGCCGTCACGGTATCGAGTGCCCCATCGAGCCTGCCGCGAAGATCGCCGATCGTGGCGTTCGCCTGGTCAACTGTGCCGGATACCTTCTCGATGATTGCGGAAAGTTCCACGGGCTCCTTGCCGGACAAGGTGTAACCGTTTTCGGCTTCAGGCGATGCGTCGGTCCCCGCGTGGACCATAAGAAACTTGTCCCCGACCAAGCCGTCCGATTCAACGCTGACAAGCGAATCCTGCCGGATGATGGAGTGGAGTTTTTTGTCCACTTCCAGCCTCACGCGAAATTTAGCGGAAGGACGAGGCGGAAGTTCCACTGCTTTCACCTCTCCAGCGTCAAGCCCCCCGACGCGGACCTTTGAACCGGGAGCGATGCCGGTAACAGTAGCCATCTCGACATAGAGCTCTTCGTGTTTACTGAAAGCCTGACGGCGATTTCCAATCAAGAAAAGCCCAGCGGTGAACAAAATGAGTCCGGCAAGGAGGAATGCGCCCAGGACGGTAAAGTTTATTTTCATGATTGTGACTCCGAGATCAGTTCTCTAACGAGGCCGTTATCGCTGCGGTCAAGCTCCTCGACCGTGCCAAAGCCGACGAGGTTCCCCTCGTCAAGAACGGCCACCTTGTCCGCGAGCTTTCGAGCACCGCGCACATCGTGGGTCACGATAATCATGGTGGTGTTTCGTTCCGTGTTGAACTTCATTAGGAGTTCGTCGATCTCGGATGCGGTGATGCGGTCCAGACCACTGCTTGGTTCGTCCACGAGCAGCAGCTTCGGATTGAGAACGAGTGCCCTCGCAAGGCCCGCCCGCTTCTTCATACCCCCGGAGAGTTCACTCGGCAGCTTGTTCACATCCTTTTCGAGGCCAACCTGACGGAGCATGTCTTCCACTTCGGTCTGGATCTGCTTGGGAGATTTGTGCTTCTTGTCGAAGTGCTTCACAGGCAGTGCGAGATTGTCGCCCACCGTGAAGGAGTCGAAGAGGGCGGCGCTTTGGAAGAGGAAGCCAATATCGCGGCGGATCTTCGCAAGGCCGTCCCCTTCCAGCTGACTGATGTCTTCCGAGCCAACGAGGACGCTTCCGCTGTCCGGCTTTAAGAGGCCAATCATGAGCTTGAGCGTGACGCTCTTTCCAGTGCCGCTGCGCCCAAGGATGCAGAGCACCTCGCCCTCATTGACCGTGAAAGACACATGATCGAGCACCTTCCTTTGCCCAAAGCTCTTGGATACCTGTTTGAACTCGACGACAGGTTGTCCGCTCACAGTGCACCCCCTGGGAAAAAGAAGTAGATGATCTTAACCAGCAACACGTCCGAAAGAATGATGAGTAGCGACGACAGTACAACGCTGTTGGTCGCGGCCTTACGGACACCGGCGGAGCCTTCGTTGATCGTGTAGCCGAAGAAGGAGGAGACGCTTCCGATGATGAAGCCGAAAACACAGGTCTTGAGTGTTGGTGCAAGAAAGTCCGACCAGGCGAGGTTGGCGAAGGCGGCATGAACGTAGAGGGTGACAGACATATGCGAACTAAATCGCTCGGAGATGAATCCTCCAACCAAACTCGTAAAGTCCATGAAAAGCGTTAGCAGTGGCATCGCGATAATGCATCCCACCACGCGGGTCACTACCAGCATCTTGAACGAGTCAACAGACATCGCGTCGATGGCATCGATCTGCTCACTTGCGCGAAGGTTAGCGAGCTCGGCACCGATGCCCGATCCCACGCGACCAGCGATCAGCAGCGCCGTGACGAGCGGCCCTAGCTCCGTGATGAAGGAGACTGCTTGTAAGGTAGGGCTGAGCGCGACTGCCCCGAATTTTATGAGGGTGGCATGTGTGTGTAGGGTGAGAACAATACCTAGGGCAAAGCCCGCAGCCGTAACGAGCGGCACAGAGTGCGCACCAATCTCTTCCAACTGCTGTAGCGACGCAGCCCATTCGTAAGGCGGCACAAACGCAGCGGCGATTGCGCGGAGACCGAAGGAACTCATCTCTCCCGTAGCTGAAAGAAAGCGGCTTATCTTCGACATTCGACTTACCGCTCCTTTCAGTTTGTTTCCAACTTGGTCTCTATGAAGGAGTTTGAGAGACCACCCCGGTCGGGCGGTCGCTCGGCATTTAAGATAGGCGACTCAAGAAGAGTGGTCACCCCTCTACTCAATCAAGGATCACCTTCGGCTCCGCAGACATGCCGGGCCGAACCTTGTCCAAATTCTGCTGTCCCTTGTCGAGGCGGATGCGGACCGGTAGGCGCTGAATGACCTTTACAAAGTTGCCAGTTGCATTTTCGGCTGGAAGAACGCTGGCGCGGTCACCTGTGGCCGCCGGCATGGCTTCAACTGTTCCGTTGAACGATTCGCTGAGCGCATCGATCTTGACGCTGACGTGTTGGCCCGGATGCATCTTGCGCAACTGTGTTTCCTTGAAGTTGGCGGTCACCCATGTCTCGTTTACCTGTGCAACAACCAGCAGTTGTGTGCCGGCGGCATTGCGCGCTCCAATTTCCGCGCTTCGCTGCATGACGATGCCGCTAACCGGCGCTACCACATGACAATAGGCGACATTGAGGCGAGCCTGGTCCAGTTGAGCCTTGTAAGATTCCACGCTGGCCTCACGACTGGCAATATTCGCTTTCTTGATTTCAACCTGCCGGGGGCCATTTGCATTGGTCTCCTCGAGTTTCGAGTGCTGCTGAGCCAACTGGGCGCGTCGCTGAGCAATCACCTTCTGCGAAGACGCAGCGGCCGCTGCCGCAGCATTGACGTTTGCCTGTTGAGATTTTGCGGTAGCCAAATACTGGTCATAGTCGGAATGCGCGACTTCCTGCTTATCGAGCAATTCTTTATACCTGACCAGATCAGTCTGGCTCTTTTCATTATTGGCCTCTGCCTGGCGAAGTTTTGCGACGGAACTCTCGTAGTCGCTGACGGCGGACCCGAGAGATGCGTCAGCGTTGCGAACCTCTTCCTGTTGCGAGTTGATATCGCTGACGTTGGTCGTCTTCGTAATTGGTACGTTTGGGTTCTCGGCATTCAGTTGAGCGACGGCCTGATCATAGTCTGCCTGGGCCTGAGCGAGCTTGACTTGCAAGTCGCTCGGATCGATATCAACCAGCGGCTGGCCTGCCTGCACGGCCTGATTGTCCTCGACATAAACGGCCTTGACGGTTCCCTCGACACGCGCTGCGACGGGGTTCAGATGAGCGTCGGCCTGAGCGTCATCGGTGGTCTCGTAGGTTCGCGAGTGAAGCCACCACACGATGCACCCACCAACGAGCAATACGCCGACAATGCAAGCGATGATGATGCCGCGACGGCGTTTCGCGGGATCGACCGGTGCCTTTTTCTCTTCTGCCTGCACAGGCTGGTCGGGTTGTTTGATTTCCTGATTCTGTTCTTCTGCGATCTGTGTTGGCATTGCAAGCATCCTTTCGGGACAACTAATTGAATAAAGTCGAAATGGAAGTCTCAGCGTGGCCCATGGCGCGCGCGAGACTTATCTTCCCGAGGTTGAGGGAAAAGAGTGTGTTGATGTAGTCCAGTTCAGCTGCAGCCAACGTCTCCTGCGACTGAACGACCTCCACGGATGTCGTGACTCCGGCGGCGAAGCGATCTTGTGATTGCTTGAGCGTGTTGAGAGCCAACTGACGGTTGTCTTCTGCAACTTTTACCTGTTCCGCAGCGACGCGTATGTCGAGCAGTGCAGTGCGAACGTCGTTCTCTACGACGCCTTGTTGATCTGCGAGCTCTGCCTTGCGCTGATCGACGGCTGCGCCTGCTTGCTGCACAGCTGCCTTGGTACGACCACCCTGCCAGATTGGAATCGTTACTGTTCCGGTCGCCTGGAAGACCCCCACACCCTTATTGGGATTGATGCCCTGCACCCCGTAGTCACCGCTGACGCTCAACGACGGCAGATACTCGGATCTTGAAGCCCGTAGAGACTCTTGTGCTGCTTTTAACTGACGGCCAGCGGCATCCAGATCGGCCCGGTGGGTCAGGCCATCCGTAATTGCGGTATCCGGATCGGGGATATCGGGAACGGTCGTGGGTAGAGTCTGATTAATCACGAGCGGAAGGCCCATGGGAAGACCAATCAACCGCTCCAACGCCATCTGCTCCTTTTCCAACTGCGTCCGTTGCGAGCGGAGGCGCTGCTGTTGCGACTGCAACTCCACCAAGCTGCGGGTGGCGTCAATCTGTGCCTTGGTTCCGGCTATAAATTGGTCGTTCGCCTGCTTGTAGCTTGCTTCTGAGTACTGGACTTGTTTGACTTGCGAAGCTACCAATGCCTGAGTTGCCAACACGCGAAGATACGAACCGCCCACGGCTAGCACGATCAATTCACGCGCATCTTTCGCGCTCAACTGTGCAGCATCGCGGGCTGCCGTAGCGGAACGCAGGTTGTGCAAGGAAGTAAGGCTTAGTTGCTCGCTCAGATTGGCTTGTGCACTGTAGTAGTGATAGGGGCCGACGGTGGTCGGAAGAGCGATACCACCTCCAAAGACGCCACTACTGAGCCCTTGAGCTTGGAGATCGGACTTCGCACCCGACTCGGAGATAGTGGCGTAAATATATGGCAGCATCTGACTGAGGGCGCTGAGCCGAAGACCGCGCTGCTGACGAGCAGTAGCAGCGGAGTCGAGACCTCCGAGGTTGTACTGAAGTCCGCGTTTGATCGCATCCGCAAGTGTCAACGAAATTGGACCATCGCCGAGGACTGGACCCAGCACACTTCCTTGGTAGGCTCCCTGCACCGTAATGGTCGGGTTGACCGTGTTGACACTGGAGCTTGTACTCCCGGACGCAGACTGCTGCGCCACGACAGATGCGCCGCCCTGCGCGCGACCGGAGAGCTGCACCTGCTGGGCTTGTGGGGTTTGTGCGGAGCCGCCGGAGGCTTGCGGCCGCGCCACCGTCACGCTGCCCAGCATCAAGGCAACTGCACCCATACCGATTTGTTGTGGAGAAAACTTGATCTTCATCTGAGCTCCTTAGTGCATGACCACTTCGCCGCCTATGTTTTTCTTCATGAGGAAGGCGATGGGCGCCATCGCGAGAC
>CAJCIP010000110.1 GCA_903970445.1 Verrucomicrobia bacterium Tous-C9LFEB
TCCAGCAATCCGCTGCGGCGCGCATTCGGCAAGTCGATCTGGGTCACATCTCCGGTGATCACCGCCTTTGAGTTGAACCCCAGGCGGGTGACGAACATCTTCATCTGCTCATTGGTGGTGTTCTGGGCCTCGTCCATGATGATGAAGGCGTCGTTGAGCGTGCGGCCGCGCATGAAGGCGAGCGGGGCGATTTCGATGACATTCGTTTCGAGCATCTTGTCGACCTTGGCGGGGTCGAGCAGGTCGTAGAGCGCGTCGTAGAGCGGACGCATGTAGGGGTCGACTTTTTCCTGGAGCGAGCCGGGGAGGAAGCCGAGGCGCTCGCCGGCTTCAACCGCCGGGCGGACGAGGATGATGCGTGAGACCTTCTTGGCGAGCAGCGCGCTGACGGCCATCGCCACCGCGAGGTAGGTTTTGCCGGTGCCGGCGGGGCCGAGGCCGAAGACCATGTCGTTGGCCTCGATGGCCTCGACATACTTGCGCTGGTTGGGCGTGCGCGGCTGCACCATCCGCTTGACGCCTGCCGAGCGCTGCTTGCCGCTGTCGATCAACCCGCGGAGCGTGACACCGGGGTCGGCGATGATCATTTTGAGCAGCGCGTGCAGTTCGCCGTTATGCGGGTGCACGCCGACCTTTCGCAGGTGCTCGAAGTCGGCAAAGATACCTTCGACGCGAGCCACTGCGGCGGCTTCTCCCATCACCTGGATTGCGTCGGACCGGAGATCGATCTGGACATCCAGCTTGTCTTCCATCAAACGAAGGTTCTCGTCGCGTGTGCCATACAGCGGCTCAATGCCAAGGGTGAGGGGAAGCGTCTTTTTCAGCAAGTAGGGATCTGACCTCCGTCAGGAGATTGCTTACAGCAAAGAGATGAATGGGGTGTAACGACGTTGCTGTGACTGCGCGTTCGGCGGGCGAACGTGCCTGCAAACGGAACGACTACCGGATTGGCCAGGGTTGCCAATAGAGTAACGATGTTGCCGGAAGCGTAACTCTGATATCAACAGACGTCAAGGCCACCTGTGCAAACGTTGGTACGCAACTCCTCCATAGCTGATCGGCCGTGGGTCGGCGCGGGCAGGTGACCCTCGAACTTAGGAAAGCTGTTGTCAAGGGCAAATCGCACAAACCTCTGATTCGAAAAAAGATCGACGTGGCATGATATGGGACCGAGGGTGAAATAATAGAAATAGGTTCTCTCCGGCTTCCGCTTCTCCAGCCCCATAAGTCTCCTGCTTGCAAGACTTTGCGCATAAGTTACGTGATTGCAATACTTTGCAAGTCCTGCTGCCGTAAACCTTGAAGTTTGAACACTTTGCGCTAAGATCAGGGGGAGGGGGGGGTACATTGACGCCGTCTCCGCAGAACCGTAGTATTGGTAATTGCAGAGGATGCGGCAGGGCTGTGTCCGTACCAGCTTCCGGCCTGCACCCATTTCCCGCACAACCGGGTCATAAGAGAGTTTTAGATGGCAAATCATGTTTCTTCGCTGAAGCGTTCGCGTCAGACAGTCACCAAGACCGCGATCAATCGTTCCAACAAGTCCAAGCTGCGCGGCGCTCTGCGCCTGATGCGCGAGGCGATCATCGCTGGCGACCACGCCGGTGCAACCACCGCCTACCGCTCCACCGCTTCCATCCTCGACAAGAGCGTGCAGAAAGGTGTCCTGCACAAGAACACTGCCAGCCGCTACAAGGGCCGCCTGAATGCCCGTGTGAAGGCTTTGGTCGTCAAAGCGGCGTAAGACCATCTCTTTCAGACAAAGCCCGGTCACGGCCGGGCTTTGTCTTTGCGCGTCAAGCGATGGCTGCGCTTCACTCCGGCGTGGACTTGCTCTTTGTGCCCGACTCGGGCGCTTCGCCGGGCCTAAGGAGCGTGGGCGGTTTGCGGCGTACCTGGAGATCGCCCGAAGGCGCGGTTGCGGGGCCGGCAGCGTCGCTCGCCAGAGATGGCGGAACGGGGAGCGCGGGAGCCGGTGGAGCGTTTGTCTGCGAGGCTGCTCCGGCTGCATCGCTCGCGACAGTCGTTTTGTCCTCGGCGGGAACTTGTTCTGCGTCCGCGGCGGCTTCGCTCTCACGCACATCCTCCGCCGTGTCTCGCGCCATGCGCCGCAGGTTCACTGCTCCGGAAGCAGGTAATGGCGTCAATTTCGCGAGCTCGGCGAGGTCGGCGAGGTCGCCCTTGGTGAGTTCGGGAAGGCGGTAGACCTCGACGCTGCCGTTGCGGATGACGCCGAGACGCATGCCGTCCGGCGACAGGTCGAAGTTCTCGGAGCTGCGGAAGACAGGAACGCAATAGGTCTTCATCAGCAGGTCGCCTGTTTGCGTGCCGTACACGCGGACTTCCTGCGTGGTGATCTCGCCTCGTGGGTCGGAAGCGATGCCCGGCGCAAGAGCGTCGATCTTGCGGCTGATTGCAAATCGGCCAGACGCAGGCGCAAAAGCAAACGTCGGCGAATACACGGAAAAGCTGCCCATCGGCTCTTCCCAGATGTCGTTCTTCGCGAAATCGTAGGCGGCCACGGTAATGCCATCGGTCGTGGCACTGCGGCAAGTGAAAGCGAGATACTGCGTCGGGCTTACGAGTTCAAGGCCGGGGCGGCAGTTGCTGTCGACGACGCCGACGGTAATGGTCTTGCTTCCAGCAAAGCTTTCAAATTCTATGTTCCAGCGGCCGCGTTTGCCGGCAGCGGCGACGAGGTAACCATCGCCGTCGATCGGCAAGCGGTACACATTGCCCGTCTGAACGGCGCCAGCGTGCACCAGCTTCAATGGAGAGTCTTGCGTACCGAGGCCACTGAGCCTGTAAAAGTCGTAGGTTTCCGTGGGGCGAAGAGGCCGGTCGGCACTCGTAAGCACATTGATGTTGATGCCGGTGAGCTTCCTCTTCTCTTCCCTGTGCGTTTCAAGCGTGAGCAGTTTGCCGTCCGCGGACACGACGACCGCGTCGAGAAAACCCGGTCTGTGCGGCAGCGAAGTGCGCTGGAAAGGCTCCTTGGCTCCGAGATTAGCAAGCGGCGCGAAGGTATACAGGTCCCCGCCTTCGCGGAGCAGGAACCTGCCGTCGTTCAGGCTCCAGAGATAGCGAGCATGGTCGTGCAGGTGCCAGCGCGTTTTCGCAAGAACTCTTCCGGAAGGCAGGTCTACCAACTCAGCCGCCACCAACCGGTCATCATCGTCCGGCGGATCGCCGACAAGGCGCGGAACCAGCTCACGAAGGCTGTAGGTAAGCAGCAGATGACTTCCATCGACGAAGTTCAGCGTCATCATAGACGCGCCGACGCCGAGGAAGTTCGCGGAGAGACCGGGGATGTTCAAGGACTCGAAACTGAAGGTGAATTCGGGTGGACCGGGTTTGCGGTCTACAGCGTAAGCAGATGCAGAGAGCACGCTGACAAGGCAGCCGCTAAGGAGCGAACCCAGAACTCGCGAACAGCTGCGGCGTTTGGCCGGCTGACCTTCTGGAGCTTGATGGGAACGATTCATAGGAGACCCGCGTACATTTACTCTGGCATAAATCGATGTGGCCTGCCACGCGCCGCAGGCTCAGCCTTCTACAGCAACGAACCACCTACGTGTGCTATCGAACTTTGGAGCCTTCGTGACCACCTTGTTTAGACCGTTGAAGTTCATACTTGGTTTCGCTTTCTTCGGCTTTGCGTTTTCGGCTGTTTCACTCAGCGGCCAACAAGCCCCAAACGATAGCGCTCCGCAACTGCATTCTGTCCCATCGCCGGCGTTTGACAAGGCCTCTATGGACTCCAAAGCTGATCCCTGCACGGACTTCTACCAGTATGCGTGCGGCAACTTTGCAGCGAACCATCCGATTCCGGCAGACCAGTCGTCGGTGGATGAGTTTTATCAGATTTACAACGTGAATACAGAACGGCTTAGCGCCATCCTCACGAAGTATTCCGATGCAAGTGCGCCGCGCACGCCGAACGAGCAAAAGATCGGCGACTACTATGCGGCCTGCATGAACACCGCGCTGATCGAGCAAAAGCGACTCGCGCCTCTACAACCGCTGCTCACTGAAATCGACCATGTGAGCAAGCTTGGTTTGCCGTACTTTGCCGGTGAGCTACAACGCTACAGTGTTGCCGCCTTCTTCAGCTATGGCGAAATGCAGGATTTCAAAGATTCGTCGAAGCAGGTTGCGGTGTTCGATCAGGGTGGGCTTGGTCTGCCGGAGCGCGATTACTACCTGCGCACGGGAGACAAGGACAAGCAGTTGCGCGACCAGTATGTCGTGCACGTCACTAAGATTCTCGCTTATGTCGGGGAGCCTCCGGCACAGGCCGCGATGGATGCGCGCAACATCCTTGCCTTCGAGACAAAGCTCGCTGAGGCTTCCATGACGGTGACGGAGCGCCGCGATCCGGAGGCCATTTACCATCCGCAGTCGCTCGCAAGGTTTCAGTCCAGCCTCGGCGGAGTTCCCTTCGGACGATTCTTCGAGGCGATCCATTCACCGCAGATTGATTCGGTGATCAACGCCAATCCGAAGTTCTTTCCGGCGATGATCAGCGCGATCAAAGATGCCGACATGCAAACGCTGCGCGCCTACCTGCGCTATCACCTTGTCACCACATACGCGCGCTCATTGCCGAAGCGGATCGATGACGAGAACTTTGACTTCTACGGTCGCAAGCTGCAGGGGCAGCCGGAGCAGGAGCCGCGGTGGAAGCGCTGCTCTGCCGGAGACGATGGAGCGCTAGGCGAAGCGCTTGGCCAGGTCTACGTGCAGCAGTATTTCGCAGGCGACAGCAAGGCGAAAATGCTGGTCATGGTGCATGACATTGAGTCGGCGATGGACCGCGACATTGACACGCTCGATTGGATGAGCCCGGCGACGAAGGTGCGCGCAAAGGACAAGCTGAAGGCCGTCACAGACAAGATCGGTTACCCAGACCACTGGCGCGACTACTCCAGGCTGTCGATTGCGTCTGACGACACGCTGGGAAACTCAATGCGCGCGAATGCGTTCGAGAATGATCGTGAGCTGAACAAAATCGGGCAGCCGGTGGACAAGACGGAGTGGGGTATGACTCCGCCAACGGTCAATGCCTACTACGACCCGAGCATGAATAACATCAATTTCCCGGCAGGCATTTTGCAACCTGCTTTCTACGATCCCAACGCGGATCTTGCGACAAACTACGGCCATATTGGCGCCATCATAGGGCACGAACTCACCCACGGTTTCGATGACCAAGGGAAAAAGTTCGATGGTGCCGGCAACATGACCGATTGGTGGTCAGCCGAGGACACGAAGAAATTCGAGTCGCGCACGTCCTGCCTGGTGAACGAATACGGCGGCTTCACCGCAGTCGATGATGTCAAGATCAACGGCAAACTGACACTTGGCGAAAACACCGCGGACAATGGCGGGCTGGTGCTGGCGTACCTTGCGTATCTGGAGCGCGCCAAGCAGGATGGAATCGATTCGACAACGAAGATCGACGGCTTCACGGGGCCGCAGCGCTTCTTCATCGGCTACGGACAGAATTGGTGCGAGAACTCGCGGCCCGAGATCATCCGTCAGCAGGTGCTGACTGATCCGCATTCGCCTGACCACTTCCGCGCGAACGGAGCGGTCGTCAATCAGCCGGACTTTGCGGCTGCTTTCGGCTGCAAGCGCGGCTCGCCTATGGCGCCGACCAATAGCTGCCGTGTCTGGTAGGGCATCGGAGGCACACATGCGACAGTAAGAGCTGTGATTCAGCCTCACAAGCGTCGCGCGCTCGGGTTTGCTGCATGCGCACTCGCCAGTTCCTTCTGGGGCTGCGGATTCTACTTCGGCAAAATTGCTCTCGCCGAGATGAACGTCGGCCACATGGTGCTGTACCGCTTTGCGTTCGCTTCATTGGGGCTGCTTCCGCTGCTGGTGACGCACAAGCCGGGCTTGCGTGGACCGGAGTGGCGCACGCTGCTGATCGCGGCCTTTCTTGGCGTTCCGCTGCAGTTCCTTTTGCAGTTCCGCGGCTTGTCTCTGACGACTGTTTCACATGCGTCGCTGATGGTCGGCACCATGCCGGTCATCCTCGCAGTAGGCGCCACTGTGTTCGCCCATGAGCGGCTGCATCGGCTCGGTTGGGCAACACTGGCCGTTTCAACGATAGGTGCGGGCTTGATCGCATTGGGAGGAACGAGGCATCCGGGCGGCGGTGGGCCGTCGCTGCAGGGTGATCTGCTGGTCGTGGTCTCGCTTTGCATCGCACTGTTTTGGATTTTGATGAACAAGAGCCTGATGAATCGGCACAGCGCCATCGTAGTCACCGCGTATGGACTCCTTGCCGGAACGGTGATGCTGCTGGTGTATGTGCCTTTCGCGTGGGGTGTGCCGCCGATTCACGGTGTCTCGTGGAAAGCGTGGGGAGCGCTTGCGGCGAGCGGCGTTCTTTGTACCGCAATAACGACCCTGCTGTGGAACTGGGGCATGACGCAGGTTCCCGCTTCGCAGGCTGGTGTGCTGCTCAACATGGAGCCGCTCATTGGGTCGGTGCTGGGCGTCGTGTTGCTGCATGAACGGCTCGGCGCGACGGCATATGTCGGTGGCGCGATGATCCTTGCGGCAGCGTTTACGCTGACCAGCACGCACGCTGAAGAAAATCTAGCGGAAGCTGCGAGGTAGGCTGCTACTATCAGGCGGTCAGCAGCGCTTGATGCCGAATGCACGCTGAACTCAGTTCCTAGAGAGATGACTCGATGAAGTTTCTGATGAAGACCGCCGCCCTGCTCTGCTTCGCGTTGCCGACAACGTTTGTCCACGCGCAAATGACAGCTTCACCGAAGCCCCAGACAAGCGCCGCCGCACCCGCCTCCAAAACATCTGCGCGAGCGGAAGCACCTGGCGGCGGACCAGGCAAGGTTTGGGTGAATACGGACAGTAACGTGTACCACTGCCCAGGAACTCGTTACTACGGCAAGACGAAGGCCGGGAAGTACATGACGGAAGCGCAGGCGAAGGCTGCCGGCGCGAAGATCGCCAAAGGCGACAACTGCTCAAAGTAGCTACACAGGTGTGATGATGCCGCCGACCGGAAGCGAGGTCGGCAGAGAACCGGGCCGGCGCAGATGCATTGCGTCGGCTACTGTGTCTGTGTACTTGAGCCCCGCGCCCGTGTTGAACAAGACGACTCGCTCGTCCGATTTGATCTCGCCGCTCGCCAGCAGTTTGTCGTATCCGGCGGTTGCGGCCGCTCCTTCCGGACACAGGAAGATGCCTTCATCCTTTGCCCATTCGCGAATGGACGCGAGGATCTCAGCGTCATCGGAAGCGACGACGCTCCCCCCTGATTTGCGAACGATGTCGAGAATAATGGCGTCGCCATAGGGCTTTGGCACACGCAAACCAGAGGCGAATGTCTCGGCATCTGTGAAGAACTCGCCGGCGGCTTTTCCTTCGTCGTAGGCCCTAGCGACGGGCGCGCAGCCTGTAGCTTGCAGCGCGTACATGCGCGGGCGCTTGCCTGACACCCAGCCTAGCTGCTCCATTTCGTCGAAGGCTTTCCACATGCCGATCAGCCCGACTCCGCCGCCAGTTGGATAAAGAACGGCATCGGGGTATTCCCAGACGAGCTGCTCCACAAGTTCATATCCCATGGTCTTCTTGCCTTCCACGCGGAACGGCTCTTTGAGAGTAGAGATGTCGAACCATATTTCTTCTGCGTTGACATCTTGTTCGCGCTGCAGGCGGATAGTGTCGCCAACGAGCTTTGCGCAGTCGGAGATGAGGCCATCGACTATGACCACCTCTGCCCCATAAAGAACGCCTTCGAGATAGTTCGCCAGCGGCACGTCCTGCGGCATGAAGATGTGTGCTGCGATCTGTGCGGCTGCGGCGTAGGCCGCAAGCGCTCCTGCGGCATTGCCGGCGGAAGGAACGGCGAGATGGCGCAAGCCGTAGTGCTTAGCCATGGTGACAGCGAGTCCGAGACCACGCGCTTTGAACGTGCCGGTTGGGTTGGTGCCCTCCTCTTTGATGAAGAGGTTTGCGTGGCGACGGCTGCGAAGCATCGGCGTCCAGCCTTCACCCAGGCTTACAGGCGTGGCGTCCGGCAGAACATCAGCGTAGCGCCACATACCAAGGCTCGCCGCGCAAGCTGCTGCCAGTTCCGCCGGGCGTTCGCGGCGCGCGGAGCGCTTGAGTTGATCCATGTCATAACGCACATACAGCGTTCCTGCATCCAGCGGACAGAGCGTTTGCGGTGTTTCAGCGGAAACGTGGTTGCCGCATTTGGAACATTCCAGATAAGCGATCTTCGGCATACGGCTTCGATGTTAGCCGAGGCCAACAGATTGTGCTTTGACCAAAGTGCAACCGCGCTGCAGGAACGTGGCTTCGCGCATGCAGCCGGCGCCGCTTTGCGCTGAAACCATCTACCCTGAGGAGGACATGAAGAAGCCTCGCCTTATTGCGATTGATATGGATGGAACCCTGCTCGGCAGCAATGGGCGTGTGAGTGAACGCAATCTTCAGGCGCTGCGCGACGCGGAAGACGCTGGGATTGAAGTGGTGATCGCGACGGGGCGGCGGCATGCCTATGCGTTGCGTGTGCTGCGCGACCTGGATCTGAATCCGTCGAATGCCCTTGTCAGCTCCAACGGCACGGTGATCCGCACCATCGGATCCGAGCTGCTGCATCGGCGGCACATGGAGGTGTCCACCGCGCGCTGGCTCTGCGAACATGTCGGCGATTTTCGCAGCACGATGGTGATCACGTTTGATCTCGTCGGAAGCGATGGTGAAGACAGGCGCGGTTCACTTGTGGTGGAGGATCTCGAGGATCTTCATGCGAGTATTGGGCGCTGGATGGAAGCGAACGCGCCTTACATCGCGCGCGTAAATCCGCTGGAGGACGCGCTGACGGGCGAAGCCCCAATCCAGATGATGCTGTGCGGTTCGCTGAGCCGCATGGCAGAAGCGGAAGCCAGGCTTCGAGAACACCCAGGGGTAACCGACGGAGACACAGCGGCAGATGCGCCTGCCGAAGTCACGCTACACCGGACCATCTATCCGGATCGTGACCTGTGCATCCTCGACATATTGCCGGCGAAGGTATCGAAGGCGTCAGCGCTGCGGCATCTTGCCGCGTTGCGGGGCTTCGGCATGGAGGACGTTCTGGCCATCGGCGACAACTGGAACGATCTGCCGATGTTGCAGGCAGCCGGAAGCGCTGTGTTGATGAGCAACGCTCCGCCGGAACTCAGACAGTTAGCGGAGAAGCGCGGTTGGGCCGTTGCGCCATCGAACGATCAGGATGGTGTAGCCGAGGCGCTCGAAGCGGTGCTGGAAGTTGCGCAAAACGAGCCCATCGCAATTTAGCGACGCTGCCGCAAGTGGCTGACTCGCTCGCTGCTCACCACGCGCCAGAATGTTAGTCTGATAGGCAGTGTTGCGTGCAGTCTATCGGCGTTTGATTATGGTTTTTTTCTGCCTGATCGCCTCTGCCCTGTGCCTTTCTGCGCATGGGCTGGACCACGTCACCCTGCGCAATGGATTCACGGTCGACTGCGCTCACCATTCGGCGGTGGGTGACCGCACACGTTTGTTCATCAGCCGTGATGACAGCAGCTATCAGGAGCTGGCTTCGGAGCAGATTGCCGCCATTGAAATGCTACCGGATCCACCGGTAATTTCTCTCCCGACATCTGTCTTGAAGCCTGCGGGAGAGCCTACCGCCGCTGAGCTGCGGAAGCTTCTGGAAAGTGCCGGATCAACGCACGACATTGATGTGGAACTGCTGGCGAGCGTAATCAAGGCCGAAAGCGCATTCAACACGCACGCTGTGTCGCGAACCGGCGCTCAGGGGCTGATGCAGTTGATGCCAGGAACAGCGCAGAAGCTTGGCGTCGAAGATGCTTTTCGCGCGGACGAGAACATCGCTGGTGGCACCGCGTATCTTGATTCCCTTCTGAAGCTCTATAAGGACAATCTGGCTCTCGCGCTGGCTGCTTATAACGCTGGGCCGGGCGCGGTTGCGCGCTATCATGGCATCCCGCCATTCCGCGAGACGCGCGCTTACGTGGTACGCGTGATGACTGAGTTCGCGCGGCGCAAGCGTGCGATCGCGTCTTCTGCAGCGATGGCTACACCGTAATGGCTGAGGCGTCCGGCCAACGCAAGACAGTTCTGCTGACAGTTCTCATTGCGGTAGCGCTGGCCGCTTTTCTGTGGATGGTACGAGGACGGATCCACTTCGACTGGCACGCGCTTGGGCGGCAGCTCCGCTCCGTTTCTGTAAGCTACGTGCTGGCGGGGGTCGCGGTTGTGTACGCGTCCTATTGGCTGCGTTCGATGCGCTGGGCCGTTCTTGTTGGGCCAACGCGCAAGACAAGCGCTTCCGAGTTACTTACATCGCAGTTCATTGGATTTACGGTGACGGTCCTCTTTGGTCGCCTGGCTGACCTGGCGAGACCATACCTCATTGCGCGCAAGCTGTCGCTTCCCGTGGCGAGTCAGCTTGCTGTGTACTCGATTGAACGCGCTTTTGATCTTGGCGCTGCGGCGGTGTTGTTCTCGATCACTCTAGCGATCGCGCCGCGAAATATCCCGCATCATACCGCGTACGTTCGCGCCGGCGCCTTTTCGCTGGCCGCAACGATTTTCATCGCGCTGTTTGCTCTCGCGCTGCGCTTTGCGGGTGAGCGCGTCGCAGAGATAGCTCGCAAGGTGGCGCGTCCGTTTGGGCCGAACATTTCCGCGCAGCTCGGTGATCGCATTCTTGATTTTCGCGATGGTTTGCGAACCGTTACAACGCTTGGCGAGTTCCTGTCTGCGTCTGTGCTTTCCATTGTGATGTGGGGAGCAATCGCGGCGGCTTACCTGCTGTCCGCGCGTGCATTTGTGGGCGATGCGGTGTTGGCTCATTTCAGCTTTACGGCGGTGATGCTGGTGCTGGCGACGAGTCTTGGTGGATCGCTATTGCAGCTGCCAGTGCTTGGCTGGTTTACGCAGATTGCCGTGATGGGCGGCACGATGGTCGCGTTCTTTGGGGTGCCATTGGAGACAGCGACAGCCTGCGGAGCAGTGATCTTCTTTGTACTGAATCTGGACATCATTCCGGCGGGATTTCTCGCGGCGCATCTCGAAGGCACTAGCCTGCGTGCCGCGGTCCAGCAAAGCAAAACCGCAGAAGCAGCTTAGAGCCGCCAGAACCTCTTCGGTTGCGCTGATAAAATCGGTGCTGCCATGCGCTGCCCGTTCTGCTCGTTTACTCAGGATAAGGTTATCGATTCTCGCGAAAGCAAGGATGCAGACTCGATTCGCCGGCGCCGGGAATGTGAGCGTTGCAATAAGCGCTTCACTACGTACGAGCGTCTCGATGAGATCCCGTACATGGTGGTGAAGAAGGATGGGCGTCGTGAAAAGTTCGATAGGCAGAAGGTGCTTTCCGGCCTTCTGCACTCGTGCCAGAAGCGCAACGTTTCAGTGACGCAGATGCAGGAGATCGTCGATGCGGCGGAGTCTTTTGTCGTCGATTCGCCTGAGCGAGAGCGCTCTACCGCGGCGGTTGGCGAGCTGATTATGGGCCGTCTGAAAGATATCGACACCGTTGCGTATATTCGCTTTGCAAGTGTGTATCGCGATTTCAAAGATGTACGCGAGTTCAAGCAGGAGTTGGAAGACCTGCTCGGCGGCCGCGAAATCAAACCCAAGCGCCCAATGGCGCGCTAACAACTGCATACAAAGGAACTGCCTTGTCGACGACACGCACGCACAAGATTACGTTGATCCCCGGTGACGGCATCGGGCCGGAAGTTACCGCTGCCATGGTTCAGGTGGTTGAAGCTGCGGGCCAGCAGACGGGCTGTGGCTTCGATTGGCATTCGTTTGAGTGCGGCGCGGATGCTTACGCGAAGAACGGCGAGATCCTGCCCAAGGCGGCACTGGATTCGATCGAACAGAATCGCGTGGCCATAAAGGGGCCGACGGCGACTCCGATCGGAGGCGGGTTCTCTTCGATGAACGTCGCTTTGCGCAAGAAGTTTGACTTGTTCGCGAACTTCCGGCCCGTGAAGTCGCTGCCGGGCATCAAGACAAATTACCCCGGCATCGACCTCATCATTTTCCGTGAGAACACGGAGGATTTGTATGCGGGTCTGGAAGTGATGATCAACCCCGACATCGCGCAGTCGATGAAAATTATCACGCGTAAGGGCTCTACTCGCATTGCGAAATCCGCATTCGAGTACGCGAAGAAGCATGGCCGCAAGAAAGTGCACTCGATCCACAAAGCCAACATCATGAAGTTGTCGGACGGGCTTTTCATCAAGTGCACGAAAGAAGTTTCTGAAGGCTACCCGGAAGTGGCTTACGCCGAGCACATCGTGGACAACGCCTGCATGCAGTTGGTGATGAACCCTTATCAGTATGACGTGATCCTCACCGAGAACCTTTACGGCGATATCTTGTCGGACCTTTGCTCTGGGCTTGTGGGCGGGCTGGGGCTTGTACCCGGCGCAAACATTGGCGCGGAATGCGCTATCTTCGAGGCGGTACACGGCTCCGCGCCGGACATCGCAGGTCAGGACAAAGCGAATCCGACCGCACTGATTCAGTCTGCGGTGCTGATGCTCGATCATCTGGATGAAGGCGAGACGGCAAAGAAGTTGCAGGCGGCTATCGAGAAGGTTTATGCCGACGGCAAGACGCTGACTCGCGACGTGGGTGGCGCTGCTGGGACGAAGGCGTTTGGCGATGCAGTTATTGCGGCGCTGTAACTAACCGGCTGCGAGATCACGCGCATCCAATCCAACCGTGAACATCCAACGTTCGATCTGCTTCCTCCTTGCGGCATCGCTGCTGCCCCTTGCCGGCTGCAAGCCGGATTCCGCAGTGAGTACCGCGGCGACGATTGACAGCAAGACCTCTTCCTCGGCAGCGGTCTTGCCCGCACCCCCGGCGAACGCCGGCGAAATAAAAGGAATTGTAAAGTTTATCGGCAAGGCTCCCGCACCTGTGGTGATCGATATGTCGATGGATCCAGCCTGCTCATTGGCTGGAGCAAACATGACGGAACAGTACATGGTTGCAGGCGGGAGGCTTGCCAACGTCTACGTTTACGTAAAGTCAGGGGCGCCAGATTCGAAGGCCTCAAACGCCGCGCCTGCGGTAGTTCTCGATCAGAAGGGTTGCCGCTACATTCCGCACGTTGTCGCAGTGCAGCAGGGCGGCCGAGTCGAGTTTCACAACTCCGACCCCACGATGCACAACGTGCACACGATGCCCGCAGTTTCCGGCAACAGCGCAGTAGATGTTTCGCAGGGACCGATGGGCCAGCCCGAGTCGCGCGCGTTCCATTCGCCGGAAATGATGTTGCCGGTTCGTTGCAATAACCACCCGTGGATGAATGCCTTCATCAACGTGGCGCCAAATCAGTTCTTCGCAGTGACCGGCTCAGATGGAAGCTTCGACCTGCGCGGCTTGCCACCAGGCAACTACACACTAGCGGCCGTGCACGAGAAGCTGGGCGAGCGCGATGTGCAGGTAACGGTGCCGCCGAGCGGGACCGCAAAAACGGAGTTTAACTTCGCCGCAAAGTAGACAATCGCAACCAGACGTTCGGGCCCGTTTCTATTTCGATTGCAATCAAGGACGACATGAATTTCTCACTCTCTCTGCCTGTTCACAACATCCCACTTTGGTTTCTCGTTCTTTCACTGTTCCTGCCGCGCATCTGCATGGTCGTTGCGTGGCTGCAGCACAGCATGACCACGTACATTCCGCCAACGCTCGGCTTGATTCCGATCATCGTCGCGCTGCTTGTGCCTCGCATTCTGATTTTGTTCTGGATCTATCAAGACCAAGGCATCACCATCTGGTTTCTGCTGCATGTGATTGCATTGCTGATTGCGTGGGGTGGAAGCGGCAGCAGGGTCGCAGGCCGAAGGCGCCGCGACGACCTTTAGGTAGGGGTAGCTTCGTTGCGCATCATTGCTTCGGCAACTGACGCGCCACAAAGCTACGCGATATTCTAGTGGGATGGAACGGCGTAACGTAGGCATTTTGGGCGCGACTGGCACGGTGGGTCAGCGCTTCATTCAACTGCTCGCAGAGCATCCCTGGTTCAACATCACGTGGCTCGCCGCCAGCGACCGGAGCGCCGGCAAACGCTTTGAAGACGCTTGCTCCTGGAAGCTCGAGACGCCGCTTCCACAGCGCATCGCGGACATGATCGTGCAGCCCAATGTTCCTGACGGCTCTTCAACGGAGTTGCCACGCATCATCTTCTCTTCTGTGGACAGCGATATCGCTCGTGAGCTGGAACCGAAGTTCGCGGCTGCCGGCTGTGCTGTCGTCTCGAATTCTTCTGCCTTTCGCATGGCGGCTGACGTGCCTCTGGTGGTCCCTGAAGTGAACGCGGGGCATTTGGAAGCGATTGAGTCGCAAGCCACGCGGCAGAGCTTCGGCGGCTACGTTGTCACGAACCCAAATTGCTGTGCGATTGGTCTGGTGTTGCCACTAAAGCCGCTTGAAGATCGCTTCGGTATCGAGAAGCTATTTGTTTCGACGATGCAGGCGGTTTCCGGCGCAGGGTACCCTGGCGTGCCTTCGCTCGACATCCTCGGGAACGTCATTCCGTTCATCAAGAACGAAGAGGAAAAGCTGCAGGAAGAGATCGGCAAGCTGCTCGGCAGCACAGATGGCCGCAGCTTCCGGTACTCGGATGCGACGGTGAGTGCGCACTGCAACCGCGTACCTGTGCTCGAAGGCCACACGGAGT
Source organism: Verrucomicrobia bacterium Tous-C9LFEB (assembly GCA_903970445.1). Taxonomy (GTDB): domain Bacteria; phylum Acidobacteriota; class Terriglobia; order Terriglobales; family Acidobacteriaceae; genus Granulicella. Next base: position 14,729 of record CAJCIP010000110.1, read on the forward strand.
GCGTGAGCATCAAGCTGCGCACGCCTGCGACGCGCGAAGAAATCATTGCGGCCTGGCAAAGCTTCCAGCCACTTTCAGGACTCAGCTTTAAACTGCCCTCCGCGCCCGCGCGATCTGTCGAGTTCCTTGAAGCCGTTGACCGTCCGCAGCCGAAGCTCGACCTCATGCGTGGGAATGGTATGGCAACGACTGTCAGCCGTCTCCGCCCGTGCTCGCTTTTCGACTGGAAATTCACACTGCTGTCGCACAACACTCTGCGGGGAGCCGCAGGCTGTGCGGTTCTAAACGCAGAGCTGCTGGCAGCTTTGGGCAAGTTCAATTTCAAGCGCTTCCCGCCGGTAAACGCGAACTTCGCCTCACAAGACCTGGTGAACGCATGAGCGGAAACCCGCGCGGCCACGTCGTCGTGATGAAGTTCGGCGGAACCTCGGTAGAAGATTCCGCTGCGATCCTTCGGACTGCTTCGATCGTTCGCGGACGAATGCGTAAAGGACTGTGTCCGGTCATTGTCGTTTCAGCGATGGCGAAAGTCACGGACACTCTGCTCGCGGCGGCTGCAGCCTCGGGAAGGAACGACCGCGAAGAAGCGTTGCGCCTCAGTGACATGCTGCGCACACGGCACCTTACTGTGGCGCGTGAGCTTGTCTCCGGCGACCGCCTGACGACGCTTCAAATCAATCTGCATCACGACTTCGACGCTTTGGATGAGTTGCTGCGCGGGATTACTGCGGTGGGTGAGCTGACGGAACGCACCTCGGACAATGTAGTCAGTTTCGGCGAGCGACTCTCGAGCGTGATGGTCGCAGGGGCATTCGCGGAGCACGGTTTACAAAGCACGCATGTCGATGCACGCACGGTCATACTGACGGACGCGCACTATGGCAAGGCTGCGCCGAACGAGAGTGCCATCGAAGCCGCGCTCAGCACATGTGTTGTTCCGCTGATTGAAAGCGGCTCCGTCCCCGTGCTGGGCGGCTTTATCGGGTCGTGCAACGGCATTACGACAACACTCGGTCGTGGCGGCTCCGATTACACGGCGGCAATCATCGGTGGTGGGCTTCATGCCGGAGCCATCGAGATCTGGACCGATGTAGACGGCATCATGACGACTGATCCACGTATCTGCGGCGACGCGCTACGTGTGAAGACAATCAGTTTTGAAGAGGCCGCGGAACTCGCTTACTTCGGAGCGAAAGTGCTGCACCCCGCCACGATCCTTCCCGCCGTGCAGAAGAACATTCCAGTTTGGGTGCTGAACAGCCGCAATGCGGAGAACGAAGGCACAAAGATTGTTGCGATGCCACCGCCGTGCGCGAGCCCGTTCAAGTCGATCGCAGCGAAGAAGCGGTTGACCATCATCGATATCGTCGCCAGCCGCATGCTGCTGGCGCATGGCTTTCTGAAGAAAGTCTTCGACATCTTCGACAAGCATCAATGCGCGATCGATATGGTCTCGACGTCTGAAGTTTCGATCTCCGTCACCGTAGATTCTCGCGAGACGCTGCCAGCAATTTGCGAAGAGCTGAGCTGCATTGCCGACGTAAAGTACGAAAGCAGCAAAGCGCTGATCTGCCTGGTGGGCGAGGACATCCGTGGGCAATCGGGCATTGCAGGAAAGGTCTTCTCTGCGATTTCCCATATCAATATCCGCATGATTTCGCAGGGCGCGAGCGAGATCAACATGAGCTTTATGGTGAACGAAGAAGATGTCGACGAAGCCATTCGTTCGCTGCACAATACATTTTTCACATCACCGGATCCCGCCGTGTTCGATGTGGAAGTCAGCACCGTTGCGTCTAACGGATAGGGAGTATTTTTCATGCGGATTCTCGTTCTGGGTCATGGCAAGACCGGCAAGCTCGTGGCGGAAGTTGCAGCAGAGCACGGCCATAGCGTCCATGTGCTGGACGCCAAAGAAAACAAGAACGCCGCAGCGCTTACCGCGCCATTTGTTGCCGGCTTCGACGTCGTCATAGACTTCACGACCCCAGAGGCTGTGGTTTCGAATATGCGGGCCTGCCTCGCGAATGGCGCGAAGATGGTGATCGGGACCACGGGCTGGTACGAGAAGCTGCCGGACATGGAAGCTCTTGCAGAAAGACGCGGCGCGAGTCTGCTGCATGGAACGAATTTCTCTGTGGGTGTGCAGTTGATGCTTCAGCTTGCGGGAACGATGACGAAGGAACTGAAAAGCGCCGGCTACGCGTTCGCTATTTCCGAGACACATCACGAAACGAAGCTTGATGTTCCAAGCGGCACTGCCCTTACCTTGCGCGACACGGTGAAGCTTGCGGGCGGGATCGAAGACATACCTGTCTATTCTGTTCGCCACGGAGAGGCCGTTGGGTTGCACGTGCTGGAAGCCACAGGGAATGGTGACAAGCTGTTGTTGACACACGAGAGTCACTCTCGAAAGCCGTTTGCCGAGGGTGCCGTGCGAGCCGCGGAATGGCTGACGCAGCAAGGGCCCGGTGTTTACGATTTCCGCGATATCTTCACCAAGCTATAGTCGCTTTCCACTTCGTCACAGACAAATGCGTCGCATCCTGCGGCACGATAAACTTGGTACATGTCTCAGCAGCTTTCGGGCGCGTTTGCGTCGCTGACCTTCGAAGAAAAACTCGATCGCCTTGCCGAGGTCGCAGTCCGCATCGGTCTCGGTCTGCAAGCTGGCCAGGAGCTCGTTCTAAGCGCGCCTACGGATGCGCTGCCACTCGTTCGCAGCATCGTGCGACACGCTTATCAAGCAGGCGCGCGGCTCGTGACGACTCTGCTTGCCGATGACGAAGTTGTGCTTGCGCGCTACAAGTATGCCAATGATTCGACCTTCGATGCGTCTCCGGTCTGGCTGCACGATGGCATTGCCAATGCGTATCGTTCGGGTGCAGCCCGGCTCGGCGTAACGGGGACCAACCCTGCTCTCCTCGCCGGCCAGGATCCCGGCAAGGTCTCGCGGTCAAACATTGCCTCTTCGCGCACGATGAAGCCTGCGCTCGAGCTGATCACGCGGCACGAGATCAATTGGACAATCGTGGCGTATGCTTCGACGGCATGGGCGAAGCTCGCCTTTCCAGATGACCTTGAGGAAACCGCGCTGGCAAAGCTTTGGGACGCCATTTTTCATGCGTCGCGTATTACTTCTGACGATCCAGTCGCCGAGTGGAAGGAACACGGCGCGAATCTGAAAAAACGGGTCGACTTCCTGAACAACAAGCGCTATCACGCGCTGCGCTTTTTCCGCGCAGACGGAAAGACTGATCTGACGGTCGGGTTAGCTGACCAGCACCTGTGGGCAGGCGGCGGAACGATTGCTGGAAACGGCATTTACTGCCAGCCAAATATTCCCACAGAAGAGTGCTTCACGACGCCGCACATGGGTCGAGTCGATGGATTTGTATCTGCGTCGAAACCGCTATCCCATCAGGGCACGTTGATCGAGAACATTCACTGCGTGTTTGAGCAAGGCAAGATAATGAAAGCGACGGCGACGGCTGGTGAAGCCGCTCTGCAGCAGCTGATTTCCACGGATGAGGGAGCTCGCAGGCTTGGTGAAGTTGCGCTTGTACCGCATAACTCTCCCATAGCGCAGTCCGGAATCCTTTTCTGGAATACGCTGTTCGACGAGAATGCGGCGAGCCATATCGCGCTTGGCCAGGCATACTCAACCTGCCTGATCGGCGGTGAAAAGATGAGTGAGGAAGAGCTTGCCGCACACGGCGCGAACGACAGCCTGATCCATGTGGACTGG
>CAJCIP010000111.1 GCA_903970445.1 Verrucomicrobia bacterium Tous-C9LFEB
GATCGGCATGGAAGCTTCGGTGCCTACGCAGCCGCAAAGATGCGCATCACGGAAAACCAGCGCGCGGAAGACTTTCTGGTGCTGAACGCAGAAGACACCGCGACCCAGATGGTTGCGGCCAACACCAAGGCTCAGATTTACTGGTTCAGCACGAAGCGCCAGGTGAAGCAGGGAGCTTTCGTGCATGGCGAAAGCGTTTTCTTCCGCCCACGCGAAGGCGCTCAGCCCGAACCAGTGATGCCAGTTGCGGACATTCCGCTTGCGGGTGCGCACAACGTCGAGAACGTTCTTGCAGCGGTGTGCGCCGCGCGGCTTGCCGGAGTGGAAAGTGAAATCATCCGTTCTGCTGTTGCCTCATTTCGCGCAGTCGAGCACCGGCTGGAGTTCGTGCGTGAGCTCCATGGCGTGCGCTACTTCAACGATTCCAAAGCCACGAACGTCGACGCGACCGCGAAAGCAGTCGAGGCATTCCCATGCGGCATTTACCTGATCCTCGGTGGCAAGGACAAGGACTCAAATTACAGCACACTTGCCCCGCTACTGCGAGAACGTGTGCGCGCGGTTATCACAATTGGTTCGGCTGCAGAAAAGATTGAGCGGCAACTCGAAGGTGTCGTGAAGATAGAACGAGCAGATACTCTCCAGCACGCGGTGTCGTGGGCGAGAAGCGAAGCAAAAGCAGGCGACACGGTTCTGTTGGCGCCGGCGTGCTCGAGCTTCGATCAGTTCGAGAACTACGAACATCGCGGACGCACTTTCAAACAGCTGGTCTCGGAACTTTCGTAGGCGAATCAGGGCAGGGCAAGGCAGCATGGCAAAACGGGTAGGCGTCGACAAGTGGTTGTTTGGAACGGTGCTCTTGCTGGTCCTGTTCGGGCTGGTGATGGTGTTCTCCGCGTCGGCCGTCATGGCGAAAGCCACCGTCGGATCGCCGTACGCCTTCGTCATCAAGCAAGCGGTCTTTGTGCTGCTGGGCTTGATCGCGATCTTCATCCTGATGCGGATCGACTATCGCAATTACAACAATCCCAAGCTCATCTTTCCCGCGATGGCCGTCACCGGCCTCATGCTCATCGGCGTGTTTCTCATGGGCGGCACAAACGGCGCTCACCGCTGGATACGTTTCGCGGGCACAACTGTGGAACCCTCAGAGTTGGCGAAGCCGGTCATTGTGCTTTTTCTTGCGTGGTTTCTGCAAACGCGCATGCACCTCATCAACGATGTGAAGTCGACGATCATCCCCGCGGTGCTGCCGCCGCTGGTGTACATCCTGCTCATTTTGAAAGAGCCTGACCTCGGCACGGCGATGGTGTGTGCCGCTGTTCTGTTGATGATGCTCTATCTCGCCGGACTGCAGGTGAAATGGATCGGGCTGGCGCTTCTGGCTGCCGCGCCAGTGATGTATTACATGTTGTTTCACGTGGCGTTTCGCCGCGCGCGCATGATTGCCTTCATGAATCCTGAAGCGGACCCAAAGGGAGCGGGATTTCACATCATGCAATCGCTGATTGCTGTAGGCACCGGCGGCATCCAGGGCCGCGGCCTGATGGAAGGTGTGCAGAAGTTATTTTTTCTTCCAGAGCCACACACCGACTTCATCTTCGCCAACATATGTGAGGAACTCGGGTTGATCGGAGCACTTTGCGTCGTGGCGGCGTTCTTTATTCTCGGTTATCGTGGCTTGCGCGCGGCTTTTCTTTCCACCGATCCGTTTGCACGTTTTCTCGCTTTTGGGCTGACGACTGCGATTCTGGTGCAGGCGTTCTTCAACATGAGCGTCGTGCTTGCGCTGCTGCCCACCAAAGGCATTCCGCTGCCTTTCATTTCGTCTGGCGGAACGAGCGTTTTCGTCACGTTGGCGTGCATGGGCGTGTTGCTCAATGTCACGCGCGAAATTGATTAGGAATCGTTCTGCAACAGTGCTGCTCTCACACGGCAAAAGACGGACGCGAAGTGCGCATGAGCGCAAAGATCCGCCACGGGCTGCCTTTGCGTTTCTTTGCGAACTTCGCACTCGCTGCGTTCGTCTTTGTGACTGATTCGAAATCTGATCCTGGTGAAGAACATTCAAAAGCAGAGCTCATTGCGCGTAGTCATCGCAGGCGGAGGCACGGGCGGCCATGTCATTCCCGCGCTTGCCATCGGACGCGAACTCCGCGACAAGCACGGGGCAGACATCCGCTACATCGGCACAGCGCGCGGGCTTGAAACCAAGCTCGTGCCTGCGGCTGGATTCCCACTGGAACTGGTACGCTCGGGGCAACTGAAGAATGTCAGCCTGGGCACACGATTGCGAACAGCGTTCTACCTCCCAATGGGCGTACTCCATTGTGTGACGTACTTGCGGTCTTTCCGGCCTCATGTTGTCGTTGGCGTTGGCGGATATGCGAGTGGGCCGGCGATGATGGCGGCGCTGCTCTTACGCATACCGACGTTGGCGTACGAGCCGAATGCGGTTCCTGGAATGACGAATCGATGGATCGGCAGGCGGGTCAATGCGGCCGCGGTGAACTTTGCCGGAACGACAAAGTACTTCCGTAACGCCGAAGTGACTGGAGTTCCTGTTCGCCCGGAGATCTTTGAGCTTGCTCCGCGCCCGCCTGATGCTCCACCGCGCTTACTCGTGACAGCAGGCAGTCAGGGGGCAAAGATCCTGAACGAAACGCTGCCGGTTGTCGCCCCTGATCTCCTGAAGTACGTCGATGGTTTGACGATCATGCATCAGGCTGGGCCGCGTCACGTCGAGTCCACAAAAGCTGCGTACCATGCAAGCGGCGCAGACCCGGCGCGATGGTCAGTGGTGGCTTTTCTAGATGACATGCCTGCCGAATATGCCGCTGCCGACGTTGTGCTGGCTCGCTCCGGCAGTACCGTTGCTGAGCTTTGTGCCGCGGGCAAGCCCTCATTGCTCGTGCCGTTTGCTGGGGCGGCCGATGATCATCAGCGCCACAATGCGGAAGTGCTCGTCAACGCCGGTGCAGCAGAAATGCTCTTGCAGCGCGACGTCAATCCGGCCTCGCTGTTCGAGGCGCTGGCTGGCATGTTTTTGAATGCCGAGTATCGGGCGACAATGTCTGCAAATGCCCGTGCATTGGCCAGGCCCGGTGCACTTGAGCGGATCGCGGCGATGGTGCTCGCACTCGCTGCCGGCGATCTTCGAGGTTCATTGCGCACAAAGGAAAAGGGCTGAGGAGTTTTCCTCAGCCCTTTATGTATTTCTCGTGAAGGTGTTAGTGACGTCCGCCGCCGCCGTG
>CAJCIP010000112.1 GCA_903970445.1 Verrucomicrobia bacterium Tous-C9LFEB
TGATCTTCGCGCACCGTTCCGGTGACGACCAGGCTCGACTCCAGCGTCAGGCCCTTCAGCGTGGCGAAGGTCTCTTCCGAAACAGCGGCCTTCGGTACGATGCCCTGCACCGTTCCGCTGCCGTCGCGGAACGTGGGAAAGAGCAGCTTGCCGGACGAGCGCAGGTTATAAAGCCATCCGCGCAGTGTGACGGCCTGGCCGATGTGCTGCTTGAGGTCGGCAATGGTGGTGAGGGTGGGATTGGCTGAGGTTGTTTCATTCGACATGGCCAGTTAAGTTTACCCGCCGGCCTGACGATGTTTTCGAGCTGTATATAAGCACCGTGCGACGCACGCAAACATCTACTGCTGCATGGATGAGATTGTGACCCAGATACCGCCGTGGTTTGATCGCAAGTTTGAGTTTTCCTTGCCAGTCGAGTTGCTGCCGAACCTGCTGGCACGCCTGCGCGGCATGCCCGCTCGTCTTGAAGAAGAGCTCCGTGAGCACGCGCCGGAGGCTCTAAGCGCAAAGCCGAATGAGAAATGGTCCATGCAGGAGCACGCAGGACACATGCTCGATCTCGAGCCTCTATGGCTGGCGCGCGTGGAGGATTACGTCAAAGGCGAAGTGGAACTGACTTCCACAGACCTGGGCAACCGTAAGACCATGAAGCGGACCACAACACGCAGCCCGTCGAGGAGATACTGCTGGCATTCCGTTCAGAACGGCAGAAGCTGCTGCAGCGTGCCGACGAGCTAGACAGAACTCTGTTCGCGAGTGCTATTCCTCACCCGCGCCTGCGGACGCCTATGCGCTTAATCGACCACTTATACTTTGTCGCCGAACACGACGATCATCATCTTGCGCGGATTTGGGAGATGAGCGACGCATTGCGGTAATGACCGGCAGCGCGGTCGCTTAGACCAGGCCAGCAAGTTCACGTCTGCTCCTCACCGCCGCAGGGGCCAAAAATTCCTTTGACTTGAGGCGTGTGCTGAATACACTCACCTGCAAATGTCATCACAAGCTGCCACCTTTCCCATTCCGGTGAATCCGGAAAGCCGCCGTCTTGAGTCTGTCGATCTGTTGCGTGGTTTGCTCATGCTGCTGATGGCAATCGACCACTCACGCGACTTCTTTTCCTCGGTCAGCGGCGTCGATCCAACTGGGCCGACCGAGTCATGGCCAGCGTTGTTCGCTACCCGATGGATCACGCATCTTTGCGCGCCCGGATTTGTGGCGCTGGCTGGTGCGTCCGTTTATCTGCAACGACAGCGCGGGAAGACGGCGGCGCAGACCGCAAAGCTGCTCGCCACGCGCGGGCTTTGGCTCATCTTCCTCGAGTTCACTGTTATTAGCTTCGGCTGGTCGTTTGCGTTTGCGCCGGGCCTGCAGGTCATCTGGGCGATCGGCTTCGCTATGCTCTTTCTCGCGGCCCTACAGCGCTTGCCCACGATCGTGATCGGCTGCATCGGCGCAGCAATCGTCCTCGTCCACAACCTGTTCGACCGCTTTACACCTGCGCCCGGCCTCATGATTCCAAGGCCCAGCAGCCTCGACGTACTATGGATTTTTCTACACCACTCCGGAATCATCTTCTTTCACGGACATCCGGTGGCCTTCGTGCTTTATCCCATCGTCCCGTGGATCGGCATCATCGCGCTCGGCTACGCCTTCGGAGCGGTGGTCATTCTCAGCCCCGAACGCCGCCGGAAAGTCGCATCCTCTCTCGGCTTTTCATTCCTGCTCATATTCACCGGGCTCCGCATCTTCCACGGTTACGGAGATCCGATACCCTTCCACCATCTCCCCACCGAAGCGCAAACAGCGATGTCCTTCTTCGAGGTGCTCAAGTATCCGCCGTCACTGCAGTATGTTCTCGCGACACTCGGCGTACTGCTCCTGCTCTACACGCTCTTCGATCTCGCCGTCTCGCGTAGCTGGCTACACAAGCTCCGCGGCATCGTTGAAATCTACGGTCGAGTGCCGTTCTTCTACTATGTTCTCCACATCTACTTCCTGCACCTCGGCGCGCTACTCCTCACCGCCGCGGAAGGCAAGAACTGGCACTTCTGGCTGCAGCCCGCAGCAGTCTTTACTGACCACCTCGCCGGATGGGGCTTCAACCTTCCAGGCGTTTATCTCGCGTGGTTCATTCTCGTAACGCTGCTGTACTTCCCTTGCAAATGGTTCGCCGCCATGAAAGCACGGCGGCGTGATTGGTGGCTGAGTTATTTGTGAGAGCGTTAGACGCGTCCGGCGAACTCACGGGTTTCGGTGACGATTTTGATCTTTTCGCCTTCCTTGACGAAGAGCGGCACGCGCACCACGGCGCCGGTTTCGAGCGTGGCGGCTTTTGTGACGCTGCCGGAAGAGGTGTCGCCGCGCACGGCGGGCTCGGTGTACTGGATGGTAAGTTCGACCTGTTGCGGCAGTTCCAAGCCGATGGGGTTGCCGTTGTACTTCTGGATCTGCACGATGATGCCTTCGAGCAGCATTTCGAGCGCGTCGCCCATCATCTGTTCGTCGAGGGTGTGTGTTTCGAAGGTAGCCTGGTCGAGGAAGTAGGAGCCGTCCGAGTCAGAGTAGAGATAGGACGCGGGAACGGCTTCGAGGTCGGGCTCTTTGAACTTGTCTTCGGCCTTGAAAGTCTTGTCCTGCACCGCGCCGTTGAGCATGTTGCGCATCTTGACGCGGACGAGCGTCTGGCCGCCGCGGGCGGTGGGAGTGGAGATGTCCTTGTCGAGGCAGCGGAAGGGCGTGCCCTCAAACTCGAAATACATTTTGCGTTTTACTTCGATGGCGCTAATCAGTTCAGCCATGGATGGCTCCTCAAATCTTCTCTGTACGAGGCGAGTACCCCACCCCCGTACTTTAGTACGTAAAGTCTTCGAAAGAAACGCGATAGGTCTGGACCAGAGTCCGACTGAAGACCGTCTTAGGTTCAAGTCGGACCGCATACATCACGCGCTTCACACAGCAAAGCCCGGCGTTGTGGGCCGGGCTTTGTCTCTCACTTTTAATTGTATCGGACGGGTCAACTTACGTGCTGTGGCAATTTATAGGTCCTCACTGCCTTTTACCATGCATGCCTTGACAAGAGTCACAAGGATCGTTTAGTAAACTCGCGATCAAGGGGTATGTCGTGTCACGAAAGTCCAACTATCTGTTTCTAAGTGGCGCATTCGCAATAGCGCAAGTTTTGTCAGCGCAATCTACCGTCGCAGTTCACTCCGCTGAATCCGCGCAATTCGAAGAAGGGATGCCGATCGTCGGCGCATCGGTATCCACCAAACAAGCTCCGTTTAGCGATGAGTTCAGCCAGATGCGCGTTATAAAGGGCGACTCTGGCAAACGTGTTTCGAAGACGACTTTACCTGCCGCTTCCGGGGACGTGTTCGATGTAGCAGACACAATCGTTATTGGTAAAGCTGTTTCGACTACTGCTCATCTCACGTCGAGTGGGGGCGGGGTGTACACGGTTATCGTCGCCTCGGTGGAACAGGTGTTGAAAGGGAATATCTCTACTAATCAGCTTGTTTCATTCCTCATGCCAGGGGGAGCGGTCGAATACCCATCTGGCCACATCCAATCAGTGAAGCCTGAAGGACTTGGATTCCCGCAGTTGGGTCATACAGTTCTCTTGGTTGGTAAGGGCCTTGATTCTTCCCACGTTCGCCTGCTCTTTAGCTATATAGCTTTGAATGGAACGGTGCACACGATTGCCGGACTTCGAACCGGCACAGACGACACAAAATCTATCTCCGATCTTTCGACGAGTTGCTCCACTGCTTTCGCGGCCCTAGTTGCCACAGAAGATGTTCGCGTTCCCTTACTAGATCTTCATCACCCGCAAGATTCTGTTGGGGACCCGGCAGATAGAAGCAAGCGCCATGCCTCAAACATTAATTATTTTACGCTTCAGACACCATATCCTCGTCTGCCCCATTATCGTGTTGGCGGTGGTGCTGTAGCGTTGCCCATAAACCTCGCTTCTGAGATTCTTATCGCCCACGTATCCTCAATGAGCACTTATGCGCTGACCGACGGCTCAGGCGTTTACTCAGTTTATAAAGTCATTCCTTCGCAACTATTAGTCTCAGCGGGTGAAGTATCGCCTAATAAAGGCCTAGATGTTGAAGTGATGGGGGGTGTTGTTCGCGCCGCTCCAGGTCAGGTGGATATTTTCGGTTCGTATGGCGTGGCTCTACTTGAGCCTGGGGCAGACTATGTTTTATTTCTCCATAGAGCAGAGTTTGGTAGAGCGTATGAACTAGCAGCTTCATATCGCATACTCGATGGAAGAATTTACTCCAGCAATCGTAGTAACGAGATTGCCTCACAATTTGATGGAATAACGCTAACAACCTTCGAACTAAAACTGCGAAATACCATGTCAGACAAAGCTGATGGGGTGGCGCATCCATGAGAGTCATTCGTTGGGTATGTCTGCCGGGCTTCTCTTCACTTTTATTTCTAGGGGGTGTGTCAAGAGACCGACCCCGCAGGCGAGAGGTTCACCCCGCTGACGACGATCAAGCGGCACTCGGCGTCCTGGCTCGCGGCGTCCTGGCTCGCGGATAAGATGCAGGGGCCTCTCCGGTGCGGTGCTACGCACCTCCGGTCGAGGTGACCGCTCATAAAAGGGTTCGCCAGGTTTTGAGTAGAGGCCGGTCCACGGCCCCCACTCACGATGAAGCTGTCGTGAATCGCGGCACCTGGAGATGTGGCGCTGGAAGATGAGGTGACCTACAACCAACGAGGATTGCCCGCACATCTTTTGGGCGACGCAGACCCCCTCTGCGGCATTGGTGTTGGCTCGGTACCCTCATAACCTTCTATTAGCCCGGAACAGCACCGGAGCTACGACATTATGCTGGTTTACTTTGGAGCAATTCTTATCACACTGCTCGGTTTCTGCGGGCTGGCGGTTGATGTTGGGCGCGTGGAGTGGCGCACCGCACAACTGCAGGCGGCGGCAGATGCCGGAGCCATCGCCGCGGCCACGGAGATGCAGCACGGTGGATCCAGCACTTACTCCACGGCGGCGACCCAGGAAGTAACCCAGTACGAAACGCTGAACGGCATGCCGACGACCGGAACGGTTTCAACATCGTTTCCAGTGAACTACGGTGATTACACGAATGATTACTCGGCTGTGCAGGTAAACGTCACGCAAACGATCTCCACGCTGTTTCTTGGGCTGTTGAAGCAGGCAAATTCCTCCATCACCGTTTCGGTGAAGGCAACCGCGAACATCCCGCCATGCATGGTCTTTCTGGGCACACCGAATATGAGTAGTACATGGGGCTACTGGACAGCCAGCGCTAACGACAGTGTGGGTTACGGATGCCCGTTCTATGTGAAGACGGGCCTGTTCATCGACGGCTTCTCGATTCTTAATGGAAGCCAGGTCATCAGTTCTGCGCCGTCCATCTCAAGTGCCGCGTATGGTTCGACCAGCGAGCCTATCCGCTACAACGCGCCGGCCATCTCGGACCCACTGGCTTATGTGACGGCACCGACGCCCGGGCTCTGCCTGAACGTTCTTCCGATTGTGTTGAATAACCCCGCCACCGTGGCGCTTGTTCCGGGGACTTACTGCGGTACCACCATCGCAGGAGTGACGACGCCGGCGGTGTCGGTTACCGGAACGTCGACCAGTAATCCGGGTGGCGACGATTTCTACTGCACCAGCAACCCGGTCATCACGCTGTCGCCCGGGCTGTATATCTTCACCGGCGGGATTTATGCCCAGTGCGCGACTTTTCAAGGCTCCGGAGTCACCATCTACTTCACGAAGACAGCGGGTGGAGGCTACGGCACGGTCAACTTGAGATACATCACCTTGACCCTGAGTGCGTCGAATGTAGCTTTCCTGGGCAGCATACCTGGAGTTGTCGCGTTTACAGACCGTAACTGGGTGGGCGGCACGCAAGACTTCTCCATGTTTGATTGCAGCTGGAACGGTGACGGCGTGATCTATAGCCCAAGCACCGGTGTCTATGACTGGCAAACCAACATGACAGGAACGAACTACTTCAGCGTGGTTGCGGCCAACATGTACACCTATAACTCGACGGTGCATCCGCTGTACAACTATGCCAATCTGCCGACAGGCAATCCCCTTCACAACATGGTGCAGCTGGTCCAATGAAAAACTTTAGGCAATGGCGGCGGGAACAGAACGGAAGCGCGCAGATCGAGTTCGCGCTCATGTTTCCAGTGATGTTGGTGATGCTCCTGGGCGCGATCAACTTCGGCGTGATTCTCATGCAGGACATACGTGTCGTGGACTCGGCGCGAGCCGGCGCGGAATACGGCATGCTGCGGGCGCACACCACAGACCTCACGGGCATTCAGAATGTGGCGAAGGCTTCCGCGGCGGGCATTCCGAACTACGCGGTAACGGCAGTGAACTACTGCTCCTGCTTCAATGGGACGGCGATTTCCTGCGGCTCGTACACGGCGTGCGGTGTTTACGGCCTGCCTAATGTGTATGTGAAAGTGACGTCGACCGCGACCCTTCCGCTGCTGTCGTCCCATCTTCCGGTCAGCATCAACGTGCAATCTGTTGCACTGGTGAGAACTGCCTGGACGGGGGGAAGCTAGTGCGCCGAGCTGTCAGGCGGTGCGCGCAACTCAGGCGCTTTGCGCGTCTGCGGGAAGACGCCGGTGTTTCGCTGATCGAGATGGCGCTGGTGATGCCGATTTTCCTGACGCTGAGCTTCGGCTTCATCAATTTCGCGCTTATCTCCTTTGGGATGTGCAACGTGACGTTTGCGACGCATACGGCGATGCGGTACGCAACGCTGCACAGCGCCAACAGCTACAACCCGGCCACGAGCACGGCCATCACCAACCTGGTAAGGCCGTACATCTTTCAGTATCCGTCGAACACGCAAAGCACGACGGTCAGCTACAGCAGTGGCGGCAACGTCGTTGGGCAGACGGTTACCGTGACAAGCACGATCATTTACACGATTAGGTTGCCGGGCTATACCTACACGCCTCTGAATTTGAAAGTCGTGGAAAGCGGCATCATCATTATGTAGGTGGGTACACGGGGCAACTCTATCCGAAGGATAGGTCGGGCCTTCAGCCTGCGGTCTTCGTGATGCTCTTTCATGGGCGATGGCCCCTTGCTGGTTAAGGTGCGCCTTTAGCGCGGGTAGGGCCAAGCTTTGTTGCCCAAAGCGAAGAGTGCTTTCGTGTCCTAAGCAGCGGCGTGATCCTTCGGCCGGGGTTATGACAGACTTTCGACTGCGTGCCGCTTGAAGCGCGCCGGACCTCGCTCAGGATGATGACTCGAACGGGTCGCCGCATAGGGTCACCAGCATCGCTTCAGGCGACTTCGAGGACCTGCTTCGACGCGGCGCGTTTGCTGTAGTCGGCCACGCCGAGAAGGTTGAGCAGCGGCGTGGTCAGCATGGTGGTGACGAGCGCCATCACCACGAGCATGGTGAACAACGTGGGCGAGAAGATGTGTGCGTTGTACGCGATATTCAGCACGATGAGCTCAACGAGACCGCGCGTGTTGAGCAGAGCGCCGAGCGCCCATGCGTCGGTCCATGTCTGGCCGGTAAAGCGCGCGGCGAGCACCGCGCCGCCGACCTTGCCGATGACGGCGATGGCCAGGATGAGCAGTGTCCATAGCCAGATGCGCGGGCCACTCAGGAGATCCAGGCGCGTGCGCATGCCGGTAAGAGCGAAAAAGAACGGCAGCAGAAGCACGGACACCAGCATATCCAGGCGGCTGCGAATGGCGGTTTGCCAGCGTTGCACGCGCGGAAAGCAGACCCCGGCGAGGAACGCGCCGAACAGCGGGTGAACGCCGATGACATCCGTCGCCGCCGCCGACAGCAGAACGATAACGACGACAAAGCCTAGAACTTCGTAGGAAAGGTTTGGCGGGTGGTTCGGTGTTTCACTGCGGCGTGCGATGAGCTTGCCGAGCGGACGCACGATGAGCAGCATCACGAACAGGTAGGCGAGCAGCCACAGCGGACGATAGCTGAGCGTGCTCGCCTGCTGCGCATGGGGCACGAGCGTGAGCGCGGCTGCGAGCAGAGTCCAGGCGCAGACGTCGTCGATGGCCGCGCACATAAGAGCGGTGGTTCCGAGTGGTGTGCCTTGAATCTGGCGCTCTTCCAGAATGCGCGCGAGCACCGGAAACGCCGTGATGCTGAGCGAAACGCCGAGGAACAGCACAAACGGAAGGCTGCCAACGTGATTGGGCGCGAAGCGCACGCGCAGCGAATGCGACACCAGGGCAGCCAGCGCGAACGGAAGCAGGATGCTCATGCTGCTGGCTAAGGTGGCGGTCGCTTTCTGCGTGCGAACGTGAGCGAAGTCGAGTTGTGTGCCGATGAGGAAGAGGAACAGGATGAGGCCGACGGTACTCAGCACCTCGAATGCCGAGAGCGAGTTTGGTGGGAACATCCACGCGGCGGTGTATGGCGCGAAGCGGCCGAAGAGCGATGGCCCGATGAGGATGCCGCCGATGATTTCGCCGATGACGCGTGATTGGCCGAGCTTGCGCGCCGTCGCACCGCAGAGCAGCGTGGTGAGAAGCACGACGGCCATTTCGAGCAGAAGATGGTTCACGGGTCTTGGTGGTTCGTGGCGAGTGGTGCGCTTACAGCGCTGCTAGAGGATGTCCGTTTCTAAGAGCGTATGGACGCGGGGCTTCTTATGGTGAGTGTGAGTCACTGCTCCTTATTTTGGTTTGAGGATCTTGGCTTGAGGATTGCAGTCGTCAGTAGATCGGGGTTGTTATTCCGCACGAGTGCGGCGTACTTCTCACCACCGTGATATTGCAGTGTAAACGTCTGTGATTCACCATAGCGCGATGCGGTTAAGTTGATTGGACCGGTGTTCGTCTTCGATTCATGAACGGCGTAAGTGAGCACTTCAGCAGAATAGGGCTTGCCGTCGACGGCGGTCAGCTTATCGCCCGGACCTAGCCCGGCGATGTACGCGGGGCTATCCATCCAGACGTCTTGCAGGGTGCCATCAGGCATGGCCTGGAATCCGAGGGAGTGATACATCTCGGCCATATGCGCTGCCTTGATGTAGTCGCCCTCTGAGGGGATCATGGTGTCCTGATACACGTAGTCGTAGCCGCCGGCTTCCAGGCCACGAGTGAGGAGCTTGAAGTCCAGTGCGTTGAGGCGCGTGTTCCAGAAGCTCGTCCAGTCATAGGGAGCGGTAGCATTGAGCGCCTGGACAAGGTCGGCGAAGGTATACGGAAGAATGCCGGGACCGGTGTCTCGAGAAGATGACCCTGGGATAGGCGGAGAGAAGAAGAGTGCGGCGAAGTCATCGAGAGATTTCGCGCCATGCGTGAGTTGGCGAATCTTCACATCGGCTTCGAGCCATAGCAACGTGCCGGCGAGATAGTAGTCCTGGTCGAGGCGCCAGTTGGACCATACGACATCGCCACTGCGAAGAATGGCTGAAGCGTCGGCGGTGCCCTGGACCGACCGCCACCGGCGACCCGGCCGATCAATCTGAAACGCTTCAAAGTCGAGAGCGCTCACCGTGTCTGCCGGCGTGCGGAAGCCTGCACGCGCGGCGAGAACGTTGCCGTAGTACTGGGTGAGTCCCTCGTAGACCCAGATCAGGTCCGTCCGCATCGGCGTGTTGTAGTCCGGGGTGGCCATGCCCGCGGGCCGGCGGTACTTGCCGCACCACGAATGGGTGTACTCGTGTGGCAGAAGGTACGCGAGGTTATCCGAGGTAAGTGGGTTGGAAGTGTCAACGCTGCTGACGACGTAGTCGGCTGATTCGGTGTGCTCGGTGCTATCGCCGCTGAGATGAGGAGACGCCGCCACAAGGAAATCGTAGTGATCGTAGTGGTGGCCCGCGAAGACCTTCGTTGCCTGCTGAACGAGCGCCGTCATTTTGGCGAGGAAGGCCGGATGGAGAGTGAGATCAGCTTCTTTCTCGGTACAGACGTCGAGTGTGTGAACGGGCCGGATTTCCGGAGCGAGAGGATATTGGCGGCAGTGGTCGCCGGCGAGGATAGGAGAATCGACAAACTTTTCGATGGAGACGGTTTTGAAGGTTGTGTCGGGACCGTTCAAAGAAGGAGCGTCAGAACCTGCGGTGCGCAAAGCCGTGGCTGCTTTCCAGTTGGCCGGCAGATGGATGGTTGCCGTGATCTGTGTGTCATGCACGGGTTTGTCGAGTGGATAGAGCACGACATCGCTCGGTTCAACCATCACGACGTGTGAGCTTGTGTGGTTCTTCTCTGCCGGTTGTGCGTGGCTGGGGGCGCCGAGCAAATCGAAAGAAGCGGTGAGAGACGAGACTCTGCTGGGAATGCTCACGTGAATCTTGTAGGGATCCTCAAGATCTTGCCGCCATGCGATGGGCGCGCCTTGTGAGTTGGCGGCGCGGAAGAAGATTCCCGTGAGGTTATCGATGGGACCGTCCGCGCGTTCGCGGCCGGGTATCCATTTTGGATAGCAGAAGACGTTGTCGCCTGGATGGACGGGAAGCTGCTCCGTGACGTGGATGATGCGGCGAGGGGCGTCGGTGAGATCGATGCGAATTTGCACTGCCTGCGGACTTTGAGCCAGGACGGGAATAGAGAAAAGAAGAATCGCCGAGGCGGTAAGCGGGCTGCGAGACATAGACCATCCTGGGAGGGAACTTGACTATGTCAGCAAGTATAAGGAAGCTGAATATCTGAGAAACCAAAATGGGCGCCGTAAAGGAGCGTATGAGACACCTTTTCGGCGAGTACCGCGCCAGCGGCAGCACCGCCGCTCCGGTTTCAATATTGGGTTTGCTGTCTGGCTCTTCGTGATGCGTCCTTCGCGCGCAGCCGCTGATGGTATGGAGTGTATTCGTCTGCGGGTTTACGGCGGGTGGCAGAAGAAGTATTGCCTTCGTGGACACCAGAGGAAGAGTTGTTCCGGAACTTGCACCAGCGAAGTGATGGAGAGGGACCGATGGACCGATTCAACGGAACGTCGCTAGGCCAAGCCAAATAGCTTGCCTTGTCCAGCAAAATACAGGGGTCTCTCCACTACGCAGGACGATCAAGCCGTCCTGCTTCGGTCGAGATGACAGATTTCAAAATAGCTCATGCGAAGGGCGATCAGTTTTCGGTTGGCTTGATGATGTGGTCGACGACGAGGTTGGGCACGGACTCGTGAACCGCTTCGAGCTTGAGGCCGAGCTGCTCCTGGACCGCGGTGAAGATCGAGGGCCAGCTATCGGGATCGCTGGCGGACCATTCGCGGCCAAACTGAAGCGTGTAGTTGTAGATACCGGTCAGGCCGGTCTTGTCTTCGACGGGCTCTTCGACCATGGAACTGAGGGCTCCGGTGATGGCGCGCATCGGAGCATTGGTGCCGACGAACTCCAGGCCATGCTGCGATCCATGCGCCTGAACGTCGGCGGGTGGTGGCGGGGGTGGCGGCGCTCCATCCGCGGGCGGCGGAGGTGCGGGCGCAGGAGTCATCTTGAGGCCGCCTTTGGCTATCGTGAGGTGATAGAGCGCGCTGTTGCGCGTTTCGAGATGCGTCTTGAGCTCGAGGCGCTCGGCCAGGAGCACGCGGATGGCGTTGCGCTTTTCGAGGCGCACTTCGTTGTCGGTGAGCTTGGCGAGCCTGGCGTCGGCGGCTTCGTCCGAGCGGGCCTGGATGTTGTAGAAGGTGTTCGTGGCCCAGTCCGGCGCGCCGACCACTGGCGCGTCGAAGCCATAGGCGATTTGCAGAAGCGCCTTGACAGGGAAGTTCTTTACCTCGAAACGGCTGGAGTGCGGCGGGCTCGAAACAGATACATGGAAGTTGGCGTTCGTCGGCTGCGCGAGCCGGATGGTGGCGACGTCGAAGGTGAGCGTGGGCTTGTAGCCCGGCTCTTCGAGGATGGGCGTCTGCGCGTGCAGGGACGGGCCGGACAGGGCCGGGAGCATGACAGGGAGAAGGGCCGCGAGCAGACCAAGAGGTCGCTGAAGGATGCGGAACATGGGCGTGGGACTCCTTGTGGGAATACTACGGCGGAGTCGACGGCTGTGTTGCAGGATTCTTTGCGGACGTGCAGCTCGGAACATCTCGGTGGCTGACGCCGCTCGCGGAACGAGATCTGTGGTCCTTTCCCGGCGGCGAAAGCCGCAGCTATGATTTTCTTCGTCGGCCATATGCGTTTTACGGCAAGGTTTCGCGAGGACAAGCGCTCAATGCATCACAGCTTGTGCCTAGTCATGAGGAGTTTCTATTTCTCACCACGCTCCATCGGTCGCGTTGGTTCTGTTTCGCGCACCGGAAAGCTTCGAGTTGCTGCGGCGACGGCGGGAGCTTGCCGAGGTTCGTGCGCTGCTCGTTGCGCGCGAGCAATTGCTCAGTGATCTGCGCACGCAGCTCATCAGCTTTGAGGGACGTTATCTGCGGCAGGTTGGCAGTCTCTATCGAAAGCTGGATGAGTGGGAGCAGAAGATCGCGGCGCTGCATGGTGCGACAGAAACGCAGGAAGATGATGGCATCGCACTTGATGATGAGTACGATGCGCCGGAGTTAGACGAGTTGGCACTGCGAGCGATCTTCCGCGACCTGGTGAAGCTGATTCATCCGGACTTTGCCAAGGATGAAGAGGATGAGCGGCGGCGGACGCGGCTGATGTCGCAGGCGAACGACGCGTACACGCGTGAGGATGCCGCGGCTCTGAAGCGCATGCTCAACGGCTACGATCCGGTGGTGGTGCTCACCTCGGCAGAAGAAGTTCACGAGGAAGCCATACGGCTGACGGCGATGATTTTTCAGATGACGCAGGACGTGGAAGCGGTGGATTTGCAGATTGAAGAGCTGCGGCAATCGGAGTCCGCGAAGCTGCAGGAACGCACGCTTGATGCAGCACGGCAAGGACGTGATCTGCTTGCCGAAATGGCAGCGCGCGTGAACGGGAGCATCGGGATGGCGATGCGGCGGTATGAGCTTGATCTTTCGCGGATCGAGCGGCCGGCGAAGGGACCTTCTGTGGAGGAGTTGGTGACCGCGGAGACTTCACGTACGTGAGGACGGGAGGA
Source organism: Verrucomicrobia bacterium Tous-C9LFEB (assembly GCA_903970445.1). GTDB lineage: Bacteria > Acidobacteriota > Terriglobia > Terriglobales > Acidobacteriaceae > Granulicella. Next base: position 13,019 of record CAJCIP010000112.1, read on the forward strand.
GATCGCCCGGTCGCGACGAGTGCGAAGGAACGCCACGGCGTCGGTTGCGAAATGTGGAGCTTGTCGTGCTATGGGACCTATCGTTCGTGCAGGTTCCAGGATGTTTCACGTAGCTCGAACGGAAAAGTGATGGCCGCATCCTACTAAGCGCAGCAGTATTGCTATGGAATTCGAGGAATCGCGCGAGACACATGCCACCGATTGTTGAACAGCAGAAAACGACGTATCCCGAAAAGAAGAAGAAAGCTCCGGGTGGACCTGGGGCCGAGCCTCGCTGGAGCCCGAGCAATAAGACGGCGGTTGGCGCGGCGCCGTGCATGGATAGCCGCGTGTGGTTTACGGTGCGGGCCGGCAGCATCGACGAGATCTATTACCCCGATGTGGACCAGGCGAACACGCGTTCCGTGCGCTTCCTCATTACGGATGGCGCGGACTACTTTTCTGATGAGAGCGGCGCGGTCGAGCACAAGGTGGAGTACCTCACGGAGGGCGTGCCTGCCTTTCGCATCGTATGCACCTGTCCGAGCGGGCGCTATCGCCTGAACAAGATTGTGTGCTGCGATCCGGCGCGGAATGCCGTGCTGATGCGTGTGCAGTTGGAAGACCTGCAGCCCGGCGAGAACCAACTGCGGCTCTTTCTGTTGGTGGACACGCAGATCAGCGATGAAGGCAAGAACAACACTGCGTGGATTGGGAGTTACAAGGGCCTGCCGATGCTGTGCGCGTCCAATGGCGGCGTGGCTTTGGCGAGTGTCGCCGAGGTCGGCTTTCTCGATGCTACGTGCACGTATCACGGTAAGAAGGACGCAATTGAAGATCTGCGAAAGCACGGCAAGCTCACTGGCCTGTACAACTTCGCCGAAGGCAATGTGATGCTGTGCGGCGAGCTGGATTGGAAAGATCGCGCAGGTGGGTTCATTGTTGCGGTGTCGTTTGGGCAGTCGGATGCGGAAGCATGCCTGCAGGCCCGCGCGGGAGTGAGCCAGTCCTTCGATGATGCATTGGGGCGGCTGACGGAACAATGGCAGCGGAAGCAGGAAGCGTTCACGGAAATACCTGACCGGTCAGGCGCCGCGCTGAATATGTATCGCGTCAGCACTGCGGTGTTGCAGGCGCATCAATCGAAGAGTTTCCCAGGCGGATTCGTGGCAAGCCTTTCGATTCCGTGGGGTTTCGCAAAGAACGATACAGACGCCGGCGGCTACCATGTTGCGTGGCCGCGCGATCTTGTCGAGGTAGCGATAGGCAAGCTTGCCGCGGGTGACCATGAAGCGGCGCGCGCGAGCCTGCTGTATCTGGCGTGCACGCAGGAGCACGACGGCTCCTGGGCGCAGAACATGTGGCTGGACGGAACGCGGCACTGGGGCGCGATCCAAAAAGACGGCATTGCAATGCCGGTGATGCTTGCTGGGAGATTGCGCGCGTTCGGCAAGCTCGACGGCTTCGATGCTTGGCCGATGGTGCACCGCGCCGTATGCTTCCTCCTCGAGACCGGACCGGGATCGGAACAGGATCGATGGGAAACGTCTCCCGGATACAACGCGTTCACGATGGCGTGCGAGATCGGAGCACTGCATTCCGCGGCTGGATTCGCTGACGATCGTGGGGAGCATGGCATCGCTGAGTTCCTGCGCGAGACAGCGGATGCGTGGAACGAAGCGATCGATGCGTATCTGTGGGTGGAGGACACGCGGCTTGGCCGCAAGCATGGGGTGAAGGGCTACTACCAGCGCATGGCGCCGCCGGACATCATCACGAACAAGCCTGCGAATCGGCTGACGACCGTGGAACCGAATCATTTGCCGGGGCTGCGTTCGCGTCTGGCGCAGGAGATTATTTCTGTCGATGCGCTGGCGCTGGTGCGCTTTGGTCTTCGCCGGCATGACGACCCGCGCATCCTTTCCACGCTCGACATCATCGACCAGGTGTTGCGCGTGGAACTTCCCACCGGCAGCGCGTGGCGCCGGTACAACTATGACGGCTATGGCGAGCACGCGGACGGCAAGCCGTACAACAGCCGGGGCGTGGGACGCTGCTGGCCGCTGCTTGCGGGGGAGCGCGCGCATTATGAATTAGCCGCAGGTAATCGCGAGATGGCGGAAGAGCTGTGCCGCACGATGGCCCGGCAAACAAGCGAATGCGGGATGCTGCCGGAGCAGGTGTGGGACAGTGCGGCAATACCGGAACGCGGGCTCTACCCTGGCAAACCGTCGGGATCGGGCATGCCGCTGGCGTGGGCGCACTCTGAGTTCATTCGCCTGCTCTGCTCATTAGAGCAAGGCCATGTGTGGGACACGCCCAAGCCGCTGTACGAGCGCTACACCGAGCAAGCCAGGCGTTCCGATCTGCAGATATGGACGGAGCGCGAGCCGCGTGAGTGGATTACCGAGGGATGCCGGTTGCGCATCGACTTGCCGTGCGAGGCAACGGTGCGGTGGAGTGTGGACGGTGGCATGCTGACAGAGCAGGTGACGACGGACTCCGGTGTCCGCGCACAGACACTGACGCTCGATACGCGGCAGCTTTCAGCCGGTGCGAATCTTTCCGTGAGTATCCGCGAGCGGGAAAGCGGAAAGACATGGAAGCGGAAGATTGTTGTGCGAGCAAAGCAGGAGGCCGTTGCGTTGCCGCAGCGCGAGCCTTAGGTGGGGTCAAGTTGTGAGGCTGCACGCTGCAGAGTGAAGGACTTAAAAACAGGAAAAACGGCCCGCATCAGCAGGCCGTTTCCTCTGCGATTCCATCTAGTGGTTGTAGCGTCGGCGTGCGTAGCGGTGCCGCTCGCGATAGTGGCGGTGGTGGACGCTTGCATTGTGATGACCGACCGCGGCACCGCCGGCTGCACCAATCGCACCGCCGATCAGCGCACCTTTGCCTCCACCCGCCAGAGCGCCGATGCCAGCTCCGCCAGCACCGCCGATGAGGGCACCCTTGCCGGTCCCGATGCCATGATGCTGATAGGTGTCATCCCGATGGTCTTGCGCCGTGGCAGCAGGTACCGCAAACGCAAGTGACGCCGCCAGCAGTACTGACGAAAGCATTAACTTCCTCAGATTCATACATTCTTCCAATCCCGGTCTCATGCCCTGATGGGTAAGAGCCGAACAATCTCAACAAAGCCGCAGATGCTCTGCGGCAATTTGTTTGATGCAGGACAGGAATCTAAGAATCTCGGAATGCCGCGTACGCGCCGCGCCTACAGCGCTGTGCGTCTTTCGGTGCGCCTAACTAGGCCTCTTTGGCCTGGGCTTGTACCTGATGGCCCTTTGGCCCGAGAAGTACGCGCTCAATTTGGTGATGTGCCCCTCGGAGCCTGGTGGGCTGTTCGCCATTTTGGGTAATAGAACAAAAGCCCGATCCGGCATTCGGTTGAATGACGAATCGAGCTCGTGTGTCGGTTTGCTCGCTTTGACTAGACCGTGTGGATGATGTCGAAGCGGTCGAGGTTCATGACCTTGTGCCATGCGGTCACGAAGTCATCGACGAACTTGTTGTGCGAGTCGGAGGAGGCGTAGACCTCAGACAGTGCGCGGAGCTGAGCGTTCGAGCCGAAGATCAGGTCGGCGCGGGTGGCCTTCCACTTCACATCGTCGGAACCGCGTTCGCGGCCTTCGAAGGTGTTCTTGGCCTTGTCGTCTGCCTTCCACGTGTACTTCATGTCGAGGAGGTTAACGAAGAAGTCGTTGGTGAGGGCGCCCGGCTTATCAGTGAAGACGCCAAAAGTTTCGCCGCCGACATTGATGTTCAGCGCGCGCAGGCCACCGATGAGGACGGTGAGTTCAGGAGCGGTCAGGCGAAGGAGCTGGGCCTTGTCCAGCAGCGCGACTTCAGTTGGCTCCGGGCTGTCGTAGCCGTAGGAGCGGAAGCCATCGACCTTCGGCTCGAGCACGGAGAAGGAATCGACGTCCGTCTGCTCCTGGGATGCATCGGTGCGGCCCGGGGTGAAGGGCACGGTGACTTCCACGCCTGCGTCCTTCGCTGCCTTCTCGACAGCGGCTGCGCCTGCGAGCACGATCAGATCGGCGAGAGAAATTTTCTTACCGCCCGAAGCGGAAGCGTTGAAGTCGCCCTGGATCTGCTCGAGCTTTGCCAGCACACGCGCAAGCTGCTCCGGCTGATTGGCCTTCCAGTCCTTCTGCGGGGCCAGGCGAATGCGGGCACCGTTTGCACCGCCGCGCTTGTCGGAGCCGCGGAAGCTGGACGCTGACGCCCAGGCAGTGGATGCGAGCTCGGATGTTGTGAGACCGGAAGCGAGCACCTTCTCTTTCAGAGCCTTGATGTCTGCGTCGTCGACAAGCGCGTGATCGACGGGCGGAACAACATCCTGCCAGATGAGGTCTTCTTTTGGAACCTCCGGGCCAACGTAGCGTGCCTTCGGTCCCATGTCGCGGTGTGTCAATTTGAACCATGCGCGGGCGAAGGCGTCGGCGAACTTCTCGGGGTGCTCGTAGAAGTCGCGCGAAATTTTCTCGTAGATAGGATCGACCCGCAGAGCAATGTCTGTGGTGAGCATGCCCGGTTGATGCTTCTTGCTTGAGTCGTGCGCGTCCGGTACGGTGTTCGCGCCCTGGTCGCCCTTTGGCTTCCACTGGTGCGCGCCGCCGGGGCTCTTGGTCAGCTCCCATTCGTACTTGAACAGGTGATCGAAGTACTCATTTGTCCACTGGCGGGGCTTGGTGGTCCATGTCACTTCAAGGCCGCTGGTGATGGCGTCGCCGGCAATGCCGGTTTTATAGGCGCTTGACCAGCCGAGGCCCTGGTTTTCAATCGGTGCGCCTTCGGGCTCATGCGCGAGATGATGTCCTGCGCCTGCGCCGTGTGTCTTGCCGAAAGTGTGGCCGCCGGCGATCAGGGCAACGGTCTCTTCGTCGTTCATCGCCATGCGTCCAAAGGTCACGCGGATGTCGCGCGCCGCGGCTGCAGGGTCGGGCACACCTTCGGGACCTTCCGGGTTTACATAGATGAGCCCCATGTGTGTGGCGCCCAGGTGGGGCGCCAGCTCGCGATCGCCGGAAAAGCGTTTGTCAGAACCCATCCAGGCAGCTTCCGCACCGAAGTCCACATCCTGATCCGGCTCCCAGACATCGGGGCGTCCGGCACCGAAGCCGAAGGTCTTGAACCCCATCGTTTCGAGCGCAACATTACCTGTGAGGATCAGCAGATCAGCCCATGAGATTTGCTTGCCGTACTTCTGCTTCACCGGCCATAGAAGGCGGCGTGCGCGGTCAAGGTTCACGTTGTCGGGCCAACTATTAAGAGGAGCGAAACGTTGCTGGCCGCGACCACCGCCACCGCGGCCGTCGAAGGTGCGATAGGTGCCGGCGGAGTGCCATGCCATGCGGATCATCAGCGGGCCGTAGTGGCCGAAGTCGGCGGGCCACCAGTCCTGCGAATCGGTCATGACGGCAGCAATGTCCTTCTTGAGCTGCCAGTAGTCCAACTTCTTAAACTCTTCAACGTAGTTGAACTCTTCTTCCATCGGGTTCGAGAGACGCGAGTGCTGCGCGAGCAAATCGAGACGGAGATGATTCGGCCACCAGTCGCGATTGGTGATGGCGGCGTGGCGTTCGGAGACCGGGCTCTCCGCTTTCATGGCGGTGTGGTCGAAAGGGCAACCCGCCTGGCCGGCGACCTGCGCATTCGTCTCTGA
>CAJCIP010000113.1 GCA_903970445.1 Verrucomicrobia bacterium Tous-C9LFEB
GGAAATGTGCTTTGAGCTTGGGTTCGCCGGAGGCGCACACCTGAACCCCTTTTACTGGCGCAACGACTACTTAGGAGTTGAGCAGTGGAGCCGGTTCATTCGCGACGCCCATTACTGCTACCACACCCAGCTACACGCAGAGCATGAGCACTTCGCCAAGCTGTGGGACAAGAACCTGCGACAACAGGGCTTCGTCGATGCCTTCGAGCGGCAACGACAGCCACACGCCTAACCCAAGTGTCCCGCCTACGGAGCGGAAACAGGGCAGCGCGTCCGCTTCACCAACAGCAACCGCCAACCACAGCCCAAGGAGGGCACCATGCAGAACAGCAGCGAATTCCAATACCTCGCCATCGACCAGCTTTTCGAATCCAAGACCAACCCACGCAAGACGTTCGACCAGAAGAAGCTGGAAGAACTAGCCGAGTCCATCCGTTCAGGCGGACTTATCCAGCCCATCGTCGTGCGTCCCAAAGACAACGCCTTCGAGATCGTTGCAGGTGCGCGGCGCTTCCGTGCGGGACAACTCGCAGAACAGTTCTCACTCCCCGCCCGCATCAAGGAACTCACGGATGCCCAGGCGCTTGAGTGGCAGCTTGTCGAGAACTCGCAGCGTGAAGACGTACACCCCTACGAAGAAGCACAAGGCTTTCAGAGCTTGCTTGACCTTCCGGGCTACGACGTTGCAGCGTTGGTCGAGAAGTCCGGCAAGAGTGCTAGCCACATCTATGCGAGGCTGAGTCTGTTGCAGCTCATCCCCGCAGTAGCAGAGGCATTCCAGCAGGAGCGCATCACCGCCAGCCATGCAGCGTTGATTGCCCGTCTGCCGCAGGAACATCAGGCCGATGCATTCGACAACTGCTGGCGCAAGGACTGGCAGGACAAGGAAGCGCACCTGCTTCCAGCCAAGCACCTTAGCGCATGGATTCAGTCCAACCTCTATTTGAATCTTGCCGACGCTCCCTTCGACCGCGAAGACCCAAGCCTGAACCCAACTGCCGGAGCTTGCATCACCTGCCCACGGCGCAGCGGATACAACACCTCACTGTTTTGCGATGTGCAGGGCGACCAGTGCCTTGACGCGCCGTGCTATCACGGGAAAGTGGCTGCGCACCTTGACCGCGAGATTACCGCCCATCCCGGCCTTGTCCTTATCGAGAATGGATGGCGCAGCCCCAAGGAGCAGCGACCGGGAGCCGTCCAGCTTGGCCACGTCCGCCAGATCGAAACGGTCATCGACAACCCCGATGCCGAACCCGTTATGCCCTGCGATGCCGCCAAACCCGCCATCATCGTTTACGGCAAAAATGTAGGTGCGACACTCACCGTTTGCACCGACCGCGAATGCCCGGTGCATGACCCCGAAACCGCCGCACGGCTGGCGGAAGAACAGGCAGCAAACCCCGTTCCGGTCATGGAACCTGCCCCGATAGAGGAAACCGAGGAAGAAGCCGCCGAGCGCGAACGCGAGTACGCGCAACGCAGACAGGAATATGAAGAAGAACAGCAGCGGCGCGAGGAGGAGCGCAAACAACAAGCACAGCGCGAACATGAAGCGCATGAAGCCGAACGTAACCGCATTGCCGAGTTGCACAAAGCGCGCCTCGCCACAGTAGACCGTATCGTCGCCAATGCTCCGGTAACGCTCGCGGCCATTCAACTGAGGACGTTTCTCACCGCCCTCATCCACCTTGACCCCTATATCTTCGAGGACATCGCCGAACAACAAGTCGCCGATGACGAGAACAACCAGCAGACCGCCGTGGAAATACTGAGTGTCTTGCTTGCCAGCACTCCCGATGACAAGCTGACGGGCTTTGCCCTTCGCCTAGTCCTCACGTCGCACGCGGCTATTCCGCGTCAAGGCGAGTTCGACTGCCTCGCTGACGCCGAAACCGCCTTCGTTCCAGCTCCGCCAAAGAAGAGAGGCAAAGGAAAGAAGGCCCCCTCCGCCGAAGCCGTGAAGGCGTCGGCCAAGAAAGCCAATGTTGCATCAATGCCCGCAAAGGAGAAGATGAATCGAAAGAAGGCAGCGTAACGCCGCTGTCGGATAATGGCCCCGGATTCGTCCGGGGCTTCTTTCTTCCACATCCCGGCGCCCTTGCGCCGCACTGGGAGCAACCGCTTTGGTTTCTCCCTAACTCTCTTCCCGCTTTTCGTCCGGCCCTCGCTCGCCGGCTGCGCGGCAGAAGACGTTTCCCACTCCTGCACCTTACCCCACACGGCATGCGGCGCTTAGGAGACGAGAAGAGCGTTTGAACGAAGCACCGGAAACATCCGGAGCCAGGCAGTTGCTTTCGGAGAAGCCAACGATAGCGGAACTGATCGCGCGACTGGGACAAGCCCTCCACGAACTGTGGCTTTCAGAATTCGCATGGCATTCAATCGATGTGTTTGCGCCAATATACGATCTCCTCTGCGAGATGATAGCGTTGCACGGCATGGCGTTTGCGCGCCATGGTGACAAGTGGCGCATCGTCATGAGCGACAAACCTGCAAAAGGTCCTGCGTTGAAAGACTTTCTCGTATCCAAAGCACATGAATCTCGGATTGCTGGGAAACCGCTTCAAGACCATGCTGACACCGATAGGCGCATCTCCCTTAAGTCATCAAGTTGAAATTGATCTGTGATGCGGGCACTTCTTGGCAGTCCGTCAATTTAGCGTCTGTTTCTCTTTCGCACCGCACACGATTAGGTCTAGTCCCTCCTTATAGCGGCGATCAAACTTCTCAAAGAGAATGCCGCCGCTTTGGCGAAGGATCGGAAACTCCCCTGGATCGAGCTTCGCGTTCCTGGCCGTAATATCGTATTGCGGTGAACGTTCGTTCGGGCGTGGAAAAACGGCTTGCTCCTCCATCACAAAGCTCAGAGTGTAGTTGTAAATCGTGCTGAGGAGGACGACAGCCTGACGAACTGTGATGCCCTCACCGACGAGTCTCGCCCCGATCCGCTCCACCGTCTTCATATACTCGGTGTTCGTCAGGCGGCTTCCAGCTATCATGCGTGCGCCATCACGATACGCCAGCAGTGTCTTGCGCAGACCACCTCCAAATGAAACGACCCAGACCGTCCAGTCTGCAGACTCTTTTGCTGGAACGAGTTGTCGGGCTCCCCGCGCGAGCACCAAGGTGGCCATTTCATCGATCAACTCTTCTTTGCTCTTGAAATGCCAATAGACCGTTGGCGCTTGAATCTTGAGCTCCTTTGCGAGAAGGCGAAGGGTCAGCCGTTCCAAGCCGACCTCGTTCAAAAGCTTCAGCCCTGCAACGGCGACCATATCGCGATTCACTTTCATGCATCCAGCGTAGCAGCGTTGACATCCAATGTCTAACGTTGTTAGATTTATAGAACGGCGTTAGATGTGGTCCACCCCGTTCGCGTGGGCACAAAGGAGTACGAACATGAAAGCAGCCATCGTTACCGCAGCCGGCAGGTCGCCGATCTTTGGAGAGTTTAACGAGCCCACCTCGACGCAGGGAATGGAAGTCATCAACGTGAGCGCTTCGGCTCTGAGCCAGTTCAGCAAATCGCGCTCTTCGGGGACACACTATAGCTCGGAAGGCACATTTCCAGCCGTTGCAGGTGCCGATGGTGTGGGGCTTACTGAAGATGGTTGTAGAGTCTATTTCGTTCTTCCTGAGGCACCCTATGGTGCGCTTGCGGGAAAATGCCTCGTGGATAAGGGCCATTGTGTGGAGATTCCAGACAGCCTGGACGATGCGACGGCGGCTGCCATAGCGAATCCAGGTATGTCGGCCTGGGCCGCTTTGATGGAACGCGCACACATACAGCCCGGCGAAACGGTCCTCATCAATGGCGCAACTGGCAGTGCCGGACGCCTTGCGGTGCAGCTGGCCAAGTACCTCGGTGCGGGCAAGATCATCGCTACCGGTCGCAACGAAGGCGAATTGAAGGAACTTCGGTCGTTAGGGGCAGACGCGGTCATCGCGTTTCATCTGGGTACTCTGCATCCGTCTGGTGGAAAGAACTATGAGGAGGCGCTGAAAGAGGTGTTCACGCAAGGCGTCAACGTCGTTGTCGATTACCTGTGGGGTGAGAGCGCAAAGACTGTCATCATTGCCATTGCGAAGACGGTGGAAGATGCCACTCCGGTGCGCTTCGTGCATGTCGGCGGAGCGAGCGGGGAGGACGAGATTGCGCTTCCCGGAGCTGCATTACGCTCCTCGGCGATTAAGTTAATGGGCAGCGGAGCGAAGAGCGTGCCGCTACCGAAGTTGCTGGCAGGGATCAAAAACGTCTTCGAGGCGGCTGGCCCCGCGAAACTCCAAATCGCCACTAAGATTGTGCCTATTTCTGAAATCGAAGATGCTTGGAAAGCGCCTAGTAAGCCCCGAATCGTCATCGCCATCCAATAGTTCACCTTTCAGCTAATCCGAGCTGCAAGTTCCGTCGCTGTATCGCTTCTTCCGAACTTGGCATGAACATCTCTAGTCCAAAAGCAACCGCATGTGCCTGAATCCCCTCTGCGATTGGACGGAAACTTTCGTCATACTCCTGAAACGCAGTCCTGAAATCACCAGGGTGTTTTTGAAAGGCATCGGCCAAGGCCGCAGATCCAAGGATTGCCACGGAGCCGCCCATCCCTGCCGCAGGTGAGGGGCAATACGCTGCATCTCCTACTAAAGCCACTCGACCTTTTGTCCACGGTTGCATCCGAATCTGGCAGAGCTTATCGAAGTAAAAATCGTCGCAGTGGTTCATCTCATTGAGCAGTTCGCGTGTTCTCCAGCCGAGCTCCTCGAATTGTTCACAAATTATGCGCTTGTGCTCAGCCTGATTACGGCGGTCGTAGGCGATTTCCTTTTCTGAGGAGAAGCAAAAGGCGATGTCCGTCTTGCCGTTGTAGGCGTTGAGCATCAATGTTCTGCCGGGGATGCTGAACATCTGCGAGGTGTTTTCTTCGATCAGCAGCTTGTCGACGATTGTGAGCGAGAAGTAGTTGTGGAGAAAGAGTAAGCACGGAGACTCCTGTCCAAAGCACATCCTCCTGACGGCTGAGTGCGTGCCGTCGCACCCAAGGACAAGAGAGAAGGACCGCTGTCTT
>CAJCIP010000114.1 GCA_903970445.1 Verrucomicrobia bacterium Tous-C9LFEB
CTGGAGCGCCTGAGTTCGGCAGGGTTACACTCGTGACTTCGCACACGGCTGATGGGCGGCCAACGCCATCTACCTGAGTCAGCTTCGTGACACCGTTTTCGTCAATGGATTGGATAGTGCGTCCAAGGTAGTTGTAGGTGATGCTGGCGGCAGGTGAACTGCCATGCTGCACCTGGTGGAGGCGGTGCATGGCATCGTAGGTGTACGCATCGCCCGCGCCCGAACAAATCGCCGCGCCCGTGTAGTTTGCTGCCTGATACGGATAGGACTGGAAGCTGACGTTATTGTTCGCATCGTAGCAGGTGTCCTGAACAAACCAGCCGTTGGGAGATTGTCCGTTTGCGAGCGCGATCCTCCAAAGTCTGCCGTACACGTCAAGGAATGTTTCGCGATCTTCGGTGCCGGCAGACATGGTTCGAGTTTGTGATGTTTGATTTGGTGTCCAACCGAGGATGGCCGAGCCGCCTGGATAGCTGTACCCGGTTGGTTGCAACATGGAGTTGTAGCCGGTGACGGTGAGACTCGCGTTAGGAGTGGTGTAGCTCGTCGGCAGTCCAGTGTGAGACGTGTCGAAGCCTGTGCCGGTTGATAGGTCAGCGCCGCTCGTAGGGATTGGCGGATGGACTGCGTTCCCATAGACGAAGGTGCTGTCATAGCCGTACATGGTGGAACCGTTTACAGGATCTGTGGTTTGAAGAACAGAACCAGTGTCTTCATAAGCGGAGGTGTACGAGGCGAAGTTGCTGCCGGAGCTATCCAACTGGACCCTTGTGGTGGTCAGGTTGCCGCGGGCACCGCCAGCTGTAGTGTGCATGGGAACGCCTGAGCTTGCCTGCGGTGTTGTTTCATCGTAAAAGTACGATACTTTCGAGGTCCCTCCCGTAGCCGGGCCCGAATATGTTTCTGTTGCAGGAACGACCAAACCGCCCTGAAGGGTGGAGAGCGTGACAGCATCACTTGCTAGGTTTGGCCCGGGATAGCCAGTGCCAAAATCCTGGGCCACAGCTCCTGTTGTTATCCCCGTATTCGGATCATATGAGACATTGCTGCTAGTCTCCTCCAAGCCATCGAAGTTCGTCATTGTCGAGACGGTGTAGAAGGGCAATGAGACGCTTGTGGTTGCACATTGTGACGTTGGATAGATGTAGCAAGTGCTTGCAATTGACAGGGCGGTGCCAGACGCTGAGCCTTGATACGTCGAGTGACTTGTTGGGTAATACAACGCAGAAAGATTGTTAGGCACGTTCGTCGGTAGAACGAAGTCATATTGCGAAACGTTATTCATGCCGTCTGTTACGTTGGTGTGGCTTAGTCCTGGGCCAGCCGAAGAGCGCGCGTAAATTCTTTGCGACGCAGCGGAACTGGCTGTGGCGGTGGTAGACCGGGTGAAACCAGCAGTACTTCCATCCGTGCAGGTGATTCCGTTGCTTCCGCCGGCGTACTGGTACGAGATGACGCCGCCGGTTGGCAGGCGAACTGATGCAACCCTCGCTGTTGTTTTGGTGGGTGCTCCAGGCGTGGTCTCGTAAGTGAAGGCATAGTAGCTGTTGTCTGGGAAAGTAACACGGTCTACAAGGGAGGCCGAAGTTGCGGGGTACTCGGTAACACCGCTGCAGCCGAATGCCGTCTGAACCGTGTACGCAACATAGGTGACGGTGACGGAACGACTGGTTCCAGTTGTGTCGACGTAAGTAAGCGTCTTAGGGTTTGGAGCATTGCCCGCGACTGTCAGCGCGACATTTCCGGTTGTGTCGGTGAAATGGCCGCTCGCGTCGACGCTAAGTTGATTGCCGTTGCGATCTGTAACCGTTCCAGCTCCAGATGTCAGCTCGGGCGGCTGGATGACGCTGCCAGCAGGCGTGGTAATCGACGCGTGGGTGAAGAGGGAGAGATTCAGTGTGTATCCGGAGCCGTCCGTTGCCGTTTCTGTGAACGAGGGAACGGCCTGTGGGCAGTTGTCTGCGTCGCCGCTCGTGAGTCTGCTGCTGTCGGAGTCGAATTGATGAGCAGTACCGAACGAATCGTAGTACATCCAGTTGGAATATGTGGCCGTAGTGCAGGAAGCAATATGGCCACCGTGGCCCGGACCAGCGCCTCCGCCGGGATAGGTAACGGCAGTGCTTGTCTGATATGTGATGAACCCTGTGATGGCATCCGTGTCACCTCTCCAACCCCATAGCGGAACGGGCGTCCACGCGTATGTTCCGTTCCCTTGCAGCATTGGAAACCAAACTGAGCTGTCGTAGCTGAGGTTGTAGACGAACGGCAGACCGCGGCCCGCCTTCGACAACACGGGAACGCTGAGATGCATGTTCAGATTGCCAATGTTGATTGTGTCTGGACCGCGCTGTTCGAAGCTACCGTTCGCGTAGGTGCCGGTGGCGACCTGTGATTCGCTGGTGATAGCGGACGCGGCGAAGAAAGACAGAGCTACGAGGAACAGCCTGGTGAAGGGGCGGCAGCAAAGCATGGGACTCTTCGGAAGGTTCTCTGCGCGGACAAAGTTTGGTTAGATTAAGTTGTCTGTGTTTCAGGGATTGTGCGAGTAGGAATATCTGCGCACGATGCAACTTGTCAAGCGAGGGCGTTTCGCAAGGCTTATCGAACTTGCTTCCACTCATCAGCCTGCCAAACGGCTTGCGTCGTCCCTCGGAAAGCTGAGAACATGTTGCGACGCCCACGGAACCCAAGATGTTGTTCCTGAGAGCCACCACTGTGCCGCCAAGGCGATACGTCGCCGCGGCCACAGATGAGGAGATTTGCCTTGCCGAAACGCCGTGTACTGCTTGTCGATGATGAAGTAACTGTTCTGCTGACGATGAAGGCCGTGCTGGAGATCAGCGGCTTTGATGTGGACACCGCCGCCAGCGCGCGCGAGGGAAAATCCAAGATCAAGAGCGGCGAGTACCAGATGATCATGACCGACATGCGCATGGAATCCGATGCGGCCGGGCGCGAGGTCATTCAGGCCGCCCGGGTCGCACCCTACCATCCCGCAGTGGCGCTGCTTACGGCGTATCCGCTGAGCGATGAGGACTGGGCCGACACCGGCGCGGACAAGATGCTGGTAAAGCCGATGCAGACGGCGCAGCTTATCCGTTCGATTGAAAAGCTGCTTGCATCGCATGCCGCCAAGCTATCTCGCTTGTCTACCGCTGCGGCGGCTCCCCCGGCTGCTCCGGCGAAGGCGGCTGCGAAGAAGACTTCGGTGAAGCAGGCTTCAGCCAAGAAGGCGGCTGCACCTGCGAAGAAGTCTTCCGCACAGAAGACCGCAAAGAAGAAGTAGCCGAAGCCTTTTATGCGGCTGGCAAATACGTTACGCCGCTCAGTTCCTCGGACACAGACCATAACCGCTGCGCCGCAGCCTCATCCAGCGCTTGTGGACGCGGCTGCTCGACAGTCGGATAGCCCCTAAACCCTTGAAAGCCGTCCGGGCCGATGTACTCCCCTCCCTTGGCTTGTGGTGCAGTCGCGGCGTAGAGCGTCGGCAGCGCACCCATGGCGTCATCCTGCGTGATGAACGGGCCAAGAAGCGTGACCGCGATGCTTTTGATGTCTCGGGTGCCGGGGCCGTTAGCGAGGATGGACGTGCGCGCAATCCCGGGATGCACAGGAATGCTGAGCAGCGGGCTCCCCGTAGCTTTTACGCGGCGCTGCAGCTCCAAGGCGAACAGCAGGTTTTCCAGCTTGGAAGCGTTGTAGGAATCCCACGGAACGTAGTGGGTCTCACCTTGCAGGTTGCTCCATTCGATCTTGCCATTCCTGTGTGCGAGTGAAGACACGGTAACAACCCTCGGTGCAGGAGCCTGCAGCAAAGCAGGCATCAGCAAACCAGTCAGGGCGAAGTGCCCGAGATGATTCGTGCCAAACTGTCGCTCGAAACCATCCACAGTAAGTTCCCGTTTTGGCAGCGCCATCACACCGGCGTTGTTGATGAGTACATCGAGCGCGATTCCACGAGCGAGAAACTGGTTTGCGAAGGCCCGGATAGACGATAGCGATGCCATGTCGAGCTGGGCAACTTCGGCACTAGCGGCGGGAACCTCTCGACGCAGCCGTTCCAGCGCCGCTGCACCCTTCGCGGCGTCGCGGACGCCCAGCAGGACGTGCGCTCCTTTGAGCGCTAGCTCCTTTGCGGCCTGGTAGCCGATGCCGCTGTTTGCACCCGTGATCAGGATCGTCCTGCCCGTTTGCGAGGGTAGATCCGCCGCTGTCCACTTACCATTTGCCATTTGCAGCTCCTTCGTTCTCGCACCTTTGCAGAGCTCAACGCACTTGAGAAATCATGCCGTCCATCATTCGATGCAGTGACGCAGTGTATATGCGCGGTTTTGGCCAAACGTTCTTTCCGAAGGCGTCTCGCTTGACGCTGCCTGCGTCATACGATTGCCTTGAAAGTTTCGGCTTTGCATAGGATTGCTGCAGCGGATGTCGGTTCTTCGTAAACGGCTCTGGTCAAGCCGCTATCATGCCGTTACAATCGGACGGCAAGGCCAACAATTTGGATCTGAGCGCGAAAACCTCTGCGAGGGCCGCGGCGACATTTTAATGAGGATGGTTCTCCATGAGATTTAGCGCACGAATTTCCGCAGGCGGCGCGATGCTGCTGCTTCTTGCCGGGACTGTTGGTTGCAGCAAACTAAAAGCGCGAGATCAACTCGTCAAAGGCGTGCAGTCGTTTAAGGCTGGGCACTATGAAGAGGCCGTCGACCATTTCCAGAATTCCATCAATCTGGATCCGAACGACCCCACGTCGCGACTTTACCTCGCGACCGCCTACAGCTATCAGGTCGTGCCCAATCTCGACACACCTGACAATCTAAAAGTCGCGCAGAAAGCGCTCGACGGCTTCAACTCTGTATTGGCGCAGAAGCCCGATGATCTTGGTGCGCTGCGGCAGGTTGCGTCCATTCATCGCAATATCAAGCAATTTGACAAAGCAAAGGCAGATGAGTTGAAGATCATCGCGCTTGATCCGCACGACGCTGAAGCCAATTACACGATCGGCGTCATCGACTGGACGCAAGCGTACAAGAGCGCGACGACGATTCTGGCCGCAGCCGGCATGACGGATGATGGGAACGGCAATCCAAAGAAGTCCAAAGACGTTTGCGCAAAGCTTGTTGCTGCGAACACGCAGCTTGTCACCGAAGCCATGCAGTATCTGAACAAAGCTGTCGAGATTAATCCGACGTACGACGACGCGATGCAGTACCTGAACCTGAATTATCGCCGCAAAGCAGATCTGGAATGCGGCAACGATGACGCTCGCAAAGCTGATCTTGCCCAGGCAGACATGTGGGTGCAGAAGGCCACCGGCGCACGCAAGGCCAACGAAGCTGCCAAGGAAAAGAAGCTCGGCGGCGGCATCACACAGTAACATTGATTTAGCTTGCAGATTTAGCTTGCAAACGGCCTCCCAATTGGGAGGCCGTTCGTTTGTACGTGTTTTGTGTTCTGGGTGCTGATGTCAGCAGCATTACTCCGCTCATGAACGATGAGGCCGTCATGAACGGGGCATCCGAGTCATCCTCTCCTCAATGTGCCGATGCCGCTGGCATGAAGGCGATGGTTTGCGCTCCTGCGGATTTGGCTTGACCGATTGCGGAGGCTACATCGCCATAGGCTAGGGATTTGTCGGCCTGGATGAAGAGCGTTCGATCCTGGCGGGACGCGAAGATGCTGGCAAGCGTCGTGCGCAGCGCTACCGAGGCGATTGTCTGCGCATTGACGGCGTAGGTGATGCCATTGACGCCGTTGGTGATGCTGAGGACAGCGGGGATCGCTGAGGGAGTGTCGGATTTGCTCGGTCGCGGTATGGCGCTGTCCAACCCGCGCGGGATGATCGGCACGATAACCATGAAGATGATCAGCAGAACTAGCAGGACGTCGATGAGTGGCGTGACGTTGATTTCTGCGGAGAAAGGTGAAGAGGAACCGGATGCGAATGCCATGACACACCTCTATGAGTGAGGTTTGCGAGCACTCGAGCATTGCGGTGTGGCTTCTTGCGGCGGTTGGCTGATGGAGCCTGCGAGGCGCCTGGGGAAGCTGACGGGCTCAAGCTGGGGGCTTGGGGTTAGATGAAGAAGCTGACCCTCCCGCTTCGCAAGAGGATGACAAAGTTGAAGACCATGGTTCAGGAAGAAAGCAGATTCCGCTGCGCTACGGAATGACAACCAAACAGCAGCACTTCACTGCGGTACGGCTCGTGCGGACAAAGTATCCCACTCCCGCTTATGCGAAGAGTGGGATATGTTGTGCTTCGACCTTAATGGCCCGCTTCGATCTGCGGGGTAATGATGCCAATGTTTGTCACGTCAGCCTGATGCCCCCACCCGATGACTTCTGCAATGGGAGCGAAGTCGAGATCCTTATCGCCCTTCACAAACATCACCTTTTCCTGGCGAGTCGAGAAGATTGTGACGAGTTGGGGTTCAATCTGGCTCTTCGCAAAGTCAGTTTCGTTGATCTTGTATCCCGGGGGTCCACCACCTGCACGCGACGTAACCTGAACGACGATTGTGCGGTCGTTCGGATTGTCAGGCTGCTTGTTCTTGGGCGGCTGCGGAACCAGCGCCTCAAGGCCTCTTGGTGTGACCGGAACGATAACCATGAAGATGATCAGCAGCACCAGCAATACGTCGATCAACGGCGTTACATTGATCTCCGATACAGCTCCACCACCACCACCACCGCTCATTCCCATAACTGTTCTCCTTCCGGGCTCGACAGCGGAGCCGCTCAATGGCGAGTTACTGCGTCGCGGAATTGTCCGTCAGCAGGTTTAGCTGGCTTACGCCGGCGGTGCGGATGGAATCGATGGTATCCATCACAGCGCCGTACTTTGCGCGCTGATCGGCGCGCATATAGACAGACTTATCTGCAGCCGGGTCTGTCTTCTTAGCGAGCAAATCCGCGATGCGTGTACCGAGGTCGGCGTTCGCGATCAGATCACCGCCGAGGAAGGTTCGTCCATCGCGTGTAACAGCGACGGTGATTGCATCTTCCTTGTTGGCGTTATCCATGACTGTGGCAGCACTCACGATCGGGAGTGCTACGTTGACTTTGTTGTTGAGCATGGGAGTGATGACCATGAAGATAATCAGGAGCACCAGCATGACGTCCACCATGGGAGTCACGTTGATGTTCGAGTTGATCTTCTTGCCTTCGTCCCTGACTGCCTGTGCCATAACACTGACTCCGTGCGAGCGCTGCGCTCGCGTTCTGGCTTGTTCAAGGTCCGGCTGTGGCCTTCTGCGTTAGGGAACGGAGAAAGCCACAGACCAATCCGAGCAGTTTAGCGGTGCGACTGCTTGATGAAGTAGTCGACGAGTTCCGAAGAGCTGTTGTCCATTTCGACGTCGAACGCTTCTACCTTGTTCGTGAAGTAGTTGAAGCACATAACGGCTGGGATGGCGACGAGCAGACCGAAGGCAGTCGTTACCAGAGCTTCCGAAATACCGCCGGCAACCTGACCGATACCAGAGCTGTGGCTCGAAGCGATCTTCTGGAAGGCGTTCAAAATACCGGTAACGGTGCCGAGCAGCCCGATGAACGGAGCGGTTGAACCGATGGTCGCCAGACCGCCGAGGCCCTTCTTCAGCTTCGCGTGAACGATAGCTTCCGAGCGCTCGAGAGCGCGCTTGGAGCTTTCCACCTGCTCTTCGGTGATGCCGCCGCCCGATGTGGGGAAGCTGCGGAACTCGGTGAGGCCAGCGGTGACGACTTCAGCGAGGTGTGACTTCTTGGAGCGGTCTGCAACCTTGATCGCTTCATCGAGGCGGCCTTCCTTGAGTGCGCCGGCAACCTTCGGAGCAAACTCGCGCGACTGCTTGCGGGCAGCCGAGAAGTATAAGGCGCGGTCAATGATGACAGCCAGGGACCAGATCGACATGATGAAAAGAATGATGACGACGCATTTCGCGAAGTAGCCCATGTTGCTCCACAGGCCCATAACGCTAAAGCTGGTGTCGGCACCGCCGCTGCTTGCGCTTGCGTCCTGCAGGAACATGGCGAATGATGCTGCGGATTGATGTGCTGAAAGTGCGAGATGAGCGAGAATCACGGGGATCTTTCCTCCTGGGTATCTTGTTACGAAAATTTCGAGCCGTAGCTGGCGCGAGGTAGGGCGAATCAAAAAAGACAGCAGCTACAGCCCTGCCGTTTAGGACGAGCGAAATGTGCGTAAGTTTCGCTGCGCTGCCTCACCGCGAGATGGCGAAGCAGCGCAGCTGGATTGGTGGAAATCAACCACCACCATTGAGATTGAAGTTCACTGTGACCGTGGTGTCTACTTCGGTCGGCTCACCATTCAGCAGATACGGCTTGTACTTCCATCCACGAACGGCGTCGAGCGCTGCACCTTGCAGCATCGGGGGTCCGCTCATCACGGTCAGATTTTCGATAGAGCCTGTCTTTGAGATAACCGCGTGCAGCACTACCGAACCACCGATGTGCGCGGCGCGAGCAATCGGCGGATACACAGGGTTCGAGCCAGATGTCTTAAGACCGGCAACAACACCGCCCGAGATACGTGCGGGGCCTGTCGGCTTCGGCTTGGCGACAACGATCGCAGGACCAGACCCTGTTCCACCAGGCATGCCGCCGAGGATCCCGCCGGGTGCCCCGCCAGCCATGCCGGACATACCGGCTACGCCTGCAGCAGAAGGAGGCGGTGGAGCAGCGTCTTCCTTGATCATCTTGATGTCTTTGGGAATTTTTGTCGGGGCATGCAGGCCCTGGTCAATTTCCGAGACGTGCGGAATCACTTTAACGACCGCGGCCGGGGGCGGAGGAGGCGGGGGTGGAGGAGGTGGTGGCGGTGGCGCCGTCAGCGAAGCCGTCATCATGCTTTTCGGCAACGCTTCGGGATAGATGAGCGGTATAAGAATCAGGGCGCCAAGAATGCCGCCCCAGAAACAGAACGAGACAATCATCCAATATCTGGATTTCGTCTTGATCCGGCCGCCGGATTCCATCATTGAGTCTTCAAACATATGACAACCTCGGTCCCCTGCTCGGGAGAGATACTGCCTTAGACACCGTGATGACTCGGATTGTTCCCAGGCCTGTGTCTGTTGTCCGAAGGGTAATACGTTTGTGGTATTTACAGGAAATTTAAGCAGCGATAGGGCGCGCAATGCGCCCTATCGACCGGAAAGTTTACGTTCTGGTTAACGCCGGACGACCTTCGCCGCGGGAAGCGTCACACGCTTACCTTTGCTCGCACGCCAATCCTGGTAGGCGACGAGCATTGGTGCTGCCACCGCGATTGAAGAATAGGTTCCGATCATGATGCCGATGACCAGGGCGAAGGAGAAGCCATGCAGGACTTCGCCGCCAAACAGGTACAAGCTGAGCACGGTCAGAAACGTGAGGCCCGAAGCGATCACAGTCCGGCTCAACGTTTGATTAATGCTGCGGTTGACGACATCGGATAGCGACTCGCGGCGATTGAGCGCCAGATTTTCGCGGATGCGGTCGAAGACGACAATGGTGTCGTTCATCGAGTAGCCGATGAGGGTAAGGATCGCGGCGATCACCGTCAGGCTAATTTCCTGGTTGGTCAGCGAGAAGGCGCCTACGGTGATAAGCGTGTCGTGGAATACGGCAACCACGGCAGCGACACCATAGATCAACTCGAAGCGGAACCACAGGTACACCAGCATGCCGATAAGCGAGTAGATCGTCGCCAGAAACGCTTGCTTCTGCAGCTGCTTACCGGCGGTGGGCCCGACGATGTCCACCTGCTGCACCTGGAACGCGGAGTCGTGATAATTCGCATTCAATGCACCCTCTACAGCAGCACGGCCCTGATCGTGTGCTGCGTCTTGTGCGCTCGATTGCGGCAGAGCCACAACAACATCGTTCGCCGCCGCGCCGTTCGCGCCGGAGATGCGCTGCACGCGCGCGTCATGGATGCCGTTCGTATCGAGCGCCGCGCGGATGTGGTCCTCGTTCGGCGTGCCGTCGAAGTGCACCGTGATTTGCGTTCCGCCTTTGAAATCGACGCTGAGGGGAACATGGTGCCAGAACGCCATGCTGAGCACGCCGGCGACGGAGAAGATCAGGGAGAAGCCAAGGAAATACCACTTCTTCCCCAACCAGTCGATATTTGCGTTGCGAAACAGTTCCACTTGAAAGCCTCTAGCTCTTAGCTTCTGGCTTCTAGCTTATCTTCGCCGCGCTCCGCATTGACTTGGAGCTAGAGGCTAGGAGCTAGAAGCTTGGTTCTTAGATCGACAGCGCCATGGCGCCGCGACCCTTCTTTTGCAGCAGGTAATCGAAGATGACGCGCGACACGAACACGGCCGTAAACAGGTTGGCGAGCAAACCGAACGTCAGCGTGACGGCAAAACCCTTCACCGGTCCCGTTCCGAAGATGAAAAGAATGCCGGCTGAAACGATCGTCGTAATGTGCGTGTCGATGATGGTGATCCACGCGTGATCGAAGCCGTCTTTCACAGACGCAGCGGCGGTCTTGCCGAGGCGCAGTTCTTCACGAATGCGCTCGAAGATCAGCACGTTGGAATCAACGCCCATACCAATGGTCAGGATGACACCAGCGATGCCGGGGAGCGTCATCGTTGCACCGGTAAAGCCCATGAATCCGAGCAGAATTAAAAGATTCAGAAACAGCGCCAGATCGGCATTGATACCCGCGCCGCGATAGTAGATCAGCATGAACACCATGACAGCCAACATACCGGCGATGGCCGCAGCCACACCGTGGCGAATGCTTTCGGCGCCGAGTGATGGGCCGACGGTGCGCGTCTCTAGCTGGGTGATCGAAGCAGGCAGCGAACCGGTACGGAGCATCAGGCTGAGGTCGTTCACCTGTTCCTGCGTGAAGCCGCCGGTGATCTCACCGCTGTCGCGGATACCGGACTGGATGGTTGCGACTTCACGCACTTTGTTTTCCAGCACGATAGCCATCGAGCTGTTGATGTTAGCGGACGTGTACTTGTAGAAGCGGTCTCCGGCTTCGGTGGTCAGCGTGAAGCGGATGTTCGGGCGGCCGGCGTTATCGGTGGAAGGCTGCGCATCGCGGAAGTCAGTGCCTTCGACGATGGCCGCGCGTTGCAGCAGGTAATACTGGTCTGGTCCGCCCATGCCGGTGTTGCCCTTCAGCAAGATCTGGTCAGGGGGAATCACGCCGTTGAGCTTCGTCATGGCGTCGGCCTCGTCGGTGTAGGGACCGCTGGATACGGCATGAATCTCGAGTTTCGCCGTGGACTGGATTACGCTCTGCACGCGGTCCACATTGTCGACGCCTGGAATCTCGACAAGAATCTGATTCGCGCCAAGGCCGTATTTCTCGATGACGGGCTCCGTTACGCCGAGACTGTCCACACGCTCGCGGATGGTCTCGATCGACGTATCGAGGGTGCGCGTTTCGAGGTCATTGATGGCCGCCTGCTTCATGGTCATCGTGTAGCCGCCGCCCGCGACCGAGGCTACGTCGTAGCCGGCGAAATCGTTGTCGGTGATGGCGTCGTGCACAGCGCTGGCCTGCGCCGGCTGGAAGCCGGTCACGCTGATGACCGCCGGCTTGTTCTTCGGATCGGGCTTGCTGGCCGTGGCTCCGTTCGCAGCGAGTGCGGTGTTCAAACGCTGCACATCGCGGTCAGTCGCGCTGCCGATCGCTTCTTCCACATTCACGCGCAGCACGAGGTGGATGCCGCCGCGGAGATCGAGACCGAGGTGGATGCGGTCTGTGATCGACTGCTTCCATCCTCCGTGCGGGATGCCGAAGATGCCGTACACAAAGATCACCAGAATGGCGACGATGAAGCCTAATTTACCGGCGAGATTCTTGCCCATGAGTGCGTTCGTTTCCTTGAAAGATTGCGCGGATTGAGGGCTCCGCTTAGGCCTTGGTCTCTTCTTCGGTGGTGATGGCGCCGATGGCGCTCTTCACGATTTCGAGCTTCACGCCGTCGGGCAGCGTACGCACGATCACAGCATCATCCTTCATCACGACCACCGTGCCGCGGATGCCGCCGGTCGTCGTGATGCGGTCACCGGTCTTCAGCGCGGCCAACGTGGTCTGCCACGCCTTTTGCTTCCGTTGATTGGGCATGATCAGCAGGAAATACATCGCCACGAACATCAGGAGCAGCAGCGGAAGGCCGCCAAATCCGCCTAAACCGGGGAGCGCAAAGATTGCAAGACTTATAAGGGAGAAACTCAAAACGGGATGCCCTGTTCACGCGGCAAACGCGCACAGGATATCTGCGGCGGCCACGTTCTTCCTTGAATTTTCGGGGATTTCTGCCTTCGTGAGGCAAACACCGGGCGTACGCGGTGCTCGAAAACACACGCTACTATTCCCAGAGAATCACACCTGAGTGTTAAGGATGGCGTAGGGGCGAGGGGATGTCAAGATTTGCCCGCACCAGCTAACCAGCCTTCATCATGGCTTCTCGTTACACGACTCTCATTCACGCACAAATCGCACCGTCGGTGCATAAATGAACCTTCGTACGAATTATTATTTCGGTGCATAATGAAAGCATGCGTGCGAATGTAAATCTCGACAACGATGCCTATGCTTTTGCGACCAGTTACGCGGGTGCGAAAGGAATCCCGCTTGGCGCGGCTATTAGCGAGTTGCTGCGCAAAGCTGAGCAAGCGCCTGAGCCTCCCTCTTCAAAGCTGATCAGGGGCAGGCATGGATTCTTGGTTGTAGCGAAGACCGGGCGGACGATTACACCGGAGATGGTGAAGGAGTTATCTGAGGACGACCTTGACTGAACCTGCGGTTCATCTGCTGGATGTCAACGTCACCTTGGCGCTGCTAAGAGAAGATCACATCCACAACACGGCAGCGGAAGATTGGTTTGGCACGCCAAAGCTGCGTTGGGCGCTGTGTGCTTTCACGGAAGCGGGCGTGTTGAGATCGCTTATGCGCCCTTCCCCAGATGAACTGAGTATGGAAGAGGCAACGGCAGTCCTAGCGGAAATGAAGCGGCATCCGGGATATCAATACCAGCCAATTGGAGAGGATTGGCATGCCCTGACTCAACCTTTTCGCAAGCGGCTGCATGGACACAACCAAGTTACCGATGCTTACCTGCTCGGACTCGCGATACGTGAGGGATTGGTTTTGACCACGTTCGACAAGGCTCTCCTGCACATGGCAGGGGAGCATAAGAAGAGCGTTCTGGTTCTGCAGACGGGATGAACGCGGCAAGGATTGTGACGGTGTGCGCCGGTTCAGGCAATGCGGGACACCTATTCACAGCAGCACATACAAGATGTGAGAATCGGCATCAGCGAAATACAGGGGCTTCTCCACTTTCCCCTTTCGGCGGGCTTAGGGTCTAGTCGATGCATCTTCCTGGGGGCGCCCTAGGCCACCGGCTTAGCGATCCGTAAGCCCGCACGGTACCCTCGGGAAATGCGTGGCGGCTTGACCATCGACAACTTTCGGGCTGAGCTGCCTGCTCTTGTGCGCCTAGCGGCGCCGCTGATTATGGGGGAGCTGGGCTGGGTGGCCATGTCGGTGGTGGACACCATCATGGTGGGCCGGCTGCCCGATTCCGCGGTGGCGATGTCGGCGGCGGCGCTGGCGCAGGTACTGTTCAATACGTTTACGTTTGGCGTAGGTGGCGTGCTCCTTGGGTTGGATACGCTGATCAGCCAGGCTTTCGGCGCGAAGCAGTTTGATCAGGCCAACCGCTGGCTGTGGCACGGGCTGCTTCTGGCGGTGGTGCTGTCGGCGCTGCTGATGGGGATATTCGAGGCTGGACCGCTGTTGCTGATTCGCCTGCCCGTCGATCACAGCGTCTTGGCGCAGGCTGTGCCCGCGATGCGTGGGTTGAATTACGGCGTGTTGCCGCTGATGCTGTACTTCACGCTGCGGCGATACCTGCAGGCGGGGCACCATGCAAAGCCGATCGCCTTTGCGCTGATCAGCGCGAACCTCGTCAATGTTGTTGGAGACTGGCTGTTGATCTATGGACACCGCTGGAGTATTGCTGGTGTGTCGGTCGCGATTCCGGCGTTTGGGGTAACGGGGTCGGCGTGGTCGACGAGCTTTGCGCGCGTTTATCTGTTCGTTGTTTTGCTAGTGGCTCTGCGGATGGCGAACCGCCGGCATGACTACGGCATCGGCCGGTCGTCGCGACGCATGGAATGGGTGCACATGCGGCGGCTGGTGGCGCTGGGCGGACCGGCGGGCGCGACCATCTTTATCGAGATCGCGATCTTCGCGGCTGTCACGGCACTGATTGGGACGTTTGGGCCGCTGCCGCTCGCCGGGCATGAGATCGCCCTGCAGTGTGCGAGCACAACGTTCATGGTGCCGTTTGCGATCTCCGGCGCAACGTCGGTGCGTGTGGGCCATGCCATCGGGCGGCTGCGCGCGGGTTTCGGAAAAGCGGGAGAGGCGGCTGCAGCAGGGTGGTGCGGCATTGGAACGGGCGCTGCGTTCATGCTGACGACATCACTGGTGCTTGCCCTGATTCCAGGGAAGATCGCTCGGATCTTTACGCCAGACGTTGGCGTAATCGCGGCGGCGGTGCCGCTGCTGCTGGTGGCGTCGGCCTTTCAGTTCTTCGACGGCATCCAGATCACCGCTACGGGCGCGCTGCGTGGTGCGGGGCAGACGACTGCGCCACTCTACACGCACCTTCTTTGCTATTGGGCGATTGGCCTACCACTGGGCGTGCTGCTGGGGTTTCATTTCAAGATGGGCGCGGTAGGGCTTTGGCTTGGTTTGCTGGCGGGGCTGTCTGGAGCGGCCATTGTGCTGACTACGGTGTGGCTGAAGGTTTCGAAAACAGTTCACGTCTAGGCTGCGATCGGCGGACGGTGTCCTGCTGGCATCGGCGTCCCGCAAACAAATACAGGGGTCTCTCCACTGCGCGAGACGATAAAACCGTCTCGCTTCGGTCGAGATGACAATCTTAGATGGCTGCATGATGTGGCTTATCGATCGTGGTCTTGCAAGGCGGCCAGCGCTGCATTGTGGCCGGCCATGCCATGCACGCCGCCGCCGGGGGGTGTCGAGGAACTGCACAGGTAAAGGCGCGGATTGCTGGTACGGTAGGTACGCAGAGTGGGCCGCGCGACGAGCTGCGTGAGTGTCATGGAGCCGCCTGAGACGTCGCCGCCGGCGAGGTTCGGGTTCCACTCGGCGAGTTGCTCGCTGTTCCAGGTGCGACGTGCAAGAATGCAGCTTCGAAAGCCCGGAGCAAAGCGTTCGATTTGGCGCTCGATGGCCGCCGTCCTGTCCTGCGTAGAACCAACAGGAACATGGCAGTATCCCCACGCTGTGTGATTGCCCGCAGGTGCTCGTGACGAATCAAAGAGGCTCGGTTGCGTGACCAGCACGAACGGCTTGTCGCACATATGCCCGTAGAACGCTTCGTGTTCCGAGCGCGCAATCTCGGCAAGCGTTCCGCCGACATGTAACGTCGCTGCGCGGCTGCAATCCTTGGCGGACCACGGAATCGGCTCAGAAATCGCCCAGTCGACCTTGAAGATTCCCGGGCCGCGCTTAAAGGAAAGCAAGCGCGTGCGAAAGCTCGGTGAGATGGCGTCGCCAGCGATCTCGCTAAGGGCCCTCGCGCCGGTGTCGAAAAGGGTTACGTCGGCGGCCGGAAGCTGACTGATGCTGGCGGTGTTGACGCCAGTCTCGATTCGCCCGCCAAGCGACCGCAAATACGCCGCTAGTGCGTCAGAGATGCCCTGTGCGCCGCCAGCGGCAATCGGCCAGCCAGTGGTGTGGCCGCCAGATGCGAGCACCAAGCCAGTCGCTGCGCTGCCCAGCATGTTCAGGGGCATCACGGAATGCGCTCCGCAACCGGCTAGAAGCGCCTTCGCGGCTTCAGAGCGGAAAACCGTTGCCAGAGCTTGTACAGGCCAAAGCGCGAGGCTTCCGAAGAAAGCCATCGCTACCGGGTTGGAAGGAATGCGCAGCAAAGGCCGCATGAAGTCGTCTACGAGCTTCGGCCAGTCGCGCACACTGGACGCAAGCAGGTTTGTCCATGCGGAGGCGTCGTCGGGGCCGAACTGCGCTGCTGTTGCCTCCAGCGAGTGCTCTAACGTCACTGCCGTGCCATTATCCAACGGATGCGCGCAAGGAAGGTCCGGTTCGATCCAGCGCAACCCATATTGCTCCAACGGCAGTGACTTGAAGAACGGCGACGCAACTCCGAGCGGATATACCGAAGAGCCAAGGTCGTGCCGGAATCCCGGCAGGGTAACTTCGCCGGTGGAACACGCCCCGCCAATGCGCGCATTGCGCTCGAACACCGTCACGTCAACTCCGCGCTGAGCGAGCGTTATCGCGGCTGCCAGACCATTCGGACCTGATCCAACGATGTTTGCAGTACGCAGGGGCATTGTCCCTAGGATGCATCGACTCAGGCTGTTCGGCATCAGACCCAATCAGGAGCACAGAAAACATGGCCGACGATATCGAACTTGGAGGACGCCTTCCGCTG
Source organism: Verrucomicrobia bacterium Tous-C9LFEB (assembly GCA_903970445.1). GTDB lineage: Bacteria > Acidobacteriota > Terriglobia > Terriglobales > Acidobacteriaceae > Granulicella. The sequence continues at coordinate 16,458 of CAJCIP010000114.1, forward strand.
CTGACACCAGAGCAATTAAGCACCGAGCAGAAAAGCCTCTACGATGAGCTGAAGCAGACGACGCTGTCGTGGGCAGCAAAATCGGGCTTCCAGGCGGAGGCTGCCGATGGCTCTCTGCTAGGCCCATTCAACTCGCAGCTCTACAGCCCGGAAGTTGCGGCCGGGCAGAACGCCTACCTCAAAGCAGAACGCGAGCATACGTCTTTGTCGCCGCAAATTCGCGAGGTGGTCATCCTGACGACCGGCGCGGTATGGAAGGCAGCTTACGAGCTTTATGCGCACCGCGCCGTGGCAGCGCAGCTCGGAATCAGCGAAACCGACATCAATGCTCTTTCGGTGGGCGATCCGCCAATGGGTCTAGGACCGGAAGCGATCATGGCTCATCGCTTCGTACACGCCGTCGTGAAGCAGCACAGTCTGCCGGACACGCTCTTTCAGGAAGCGCTTTCCGTGTTCGGCTTCAGAGCCCTCATCGACATGCTGCATCTTGCCGGGCTGTACATGACAGTTTCCGCGATGCTCAACGCCTTTGCCGTACCAACACCGGAGTAGCCGCTACGCCGTCCATTTCACGCGCACAGATTTCTTGCCTAGCCGAAGCACAGGGCTATCGCCAAGAGCCTTTCGGGAAAGCACTCTGCCGGTAAACTTTTCGCCATTGACGGACACAGCATTTTCGCCGAGCTTCCGCGTCGCTTCCCCTGTTGAGTAGGCCAGTCCGGCGAGCTGTAGGAGCTTCGCAATGCGCAATTGCGGCTCCGTGTCGCTGCCGTCGACCGCAGGTGCGCGTAGACCTTCGCTGCCCACCGAAACGGTGACCTCAGCAACATCCTCCGCCACGCCTTTCTGCTGGAACTGCTTCGCCCAGTTTTCCGCTGCGGCTGCGGCGGCAGCTTCGGAATGGAAGTCCGCAGTGATGGTGCGGGCGAGATCTTTTTTCGCCTGCATCGGGTGCAGCGCACCGCTCTTTACGTCAGCCTGCATGACATCGATCTTCGACTGCGGCAGGTCAGTGAGGAACGTCCAGTAGCGCCACATCAGCTCGTCGGAGATGCTCATCAGCTTGCCGTACATCTCTGGTGCGGCTTCGTGAATGCCAATGGCATTCCCCAGCGATTTCGACATCTTCTGCACGCCATCCAGCCCTTCAAGGATTGGCGTCATCAGCACGATCTGCGGCTTCTGGCCTGCGTCGCGCTGCAAGTCGCGACCACGCATGAGGTTGAACTTCTGGTCGGTGCCGCCCAGCTCGACGTCAGCTTTGAGCGCGACGGAATCGTATCCCTGCATCACGGGGTACATGAGTTCGTGGAGAGAGATCGCTTCTTCTTTAGCGAAGCGCTTGTGGAAGTCCTCGCGCTCGATCATCTGCGAGAGCGTAAAGCTCGACATTAGCTTGATGATGTCGTAGTAGGAAAGCTTATCGAGCCACTCAGAGTTGTAGCGGACCTCGGTTGCGGCGGCGTCGAGGATCTTGAAGACCTGTTCTTTGTAGGACTCGGCATTCACCGCAATTTCTTCGCGCGTGAGCGGTTTACGGGTCACATTTTTTCCTGTGGGGTCACCGATCAGTGCAGTGGAATCGCCGATCAGAAAGATAACAACGTGCCCAAGCTGCTGGAAATGCCGCAGCTTTCGCATCAACACCGTGTGGCCGAGGTGCAGGTCCGGAGCGGTGGGATCGAAGCCGGCCTTGATACGCAGCGGCACGCCTGTTTTGCGCGACTCTTCCAGCCTCGAGGCAAGCGCCTCCGCGCCGGAAGCGGCGACGGGAGGAATGATTTCCGCCGCGCCCTTCGTGATGAGATCAAGCTGCTCGGTTACGGGCGCAAAAGTAGTGCTGGTTTCAGTAGGCATGGCTGCATCTCAAAGTATAGAGAACAGCCCTTGCCGAACCGCACACCGAAACGCGAATCATCCAGCATTCCATCGAAGACCTGCGCTGCATGTGGACGCACGATGGAGTGGCGCAAGAGCTGGGCGAAGAACTGGGACGAGGTAAAGTTCTGCAGCGATCGCTGCCGGGGCAGCAAAGTGAGCGACAAAGATAAGCAGCTCGAAACAGCAATCCTCCGCCTGCTTGCGGAACGCGGCGCGGGCAAGACCATTTGCCCCAGCGAGGCGGCGCGTAGCGTGGCGGGGAGCGAAGAACGCGAAGAGTGGGAGCCGCTGATGGAAGCTGCGCGCGCGGCCGCGCGTCGGCTTGTCAGCGCTGGAAAGATCGTCATTACCCAGCACGGCAACATCGTTGATGGCTCGACTGCAAAAGGTCCCCTCCGTTTGCGACTTCGTTGAAATCGGATAGGTCGATCTTTGACGCGAAAGCCGGCGCCTGCCTCTAACGCTGCATGGCAACCGCAAAGAAATCCTCAGCGAAGAAATCGTCCGCAAAGTCCTCCCCGAAGAAGGCTGCAAAGAAGAGCTCGGCGAAGAAGAGTTCAGGCGGCGGCCAGGCATGCTGGCCCGGTTTTGAGCGCACACCTGGCACCACCGCAGGCACCAAGGGAAGCTGCAAACCGAAGAAGCATCAGACAGGCGCGGAGAAGAAGGCCGACAGCAAAGCCGCAGCAGCCAGCAAGCGGGAAAAAGGCCAGGGCTGAGCCTTCGCTGTACTGCTGTACTGTGGTTGGCATGGATGCTGAACGCGCCCGCACTTTCCTACTCAGCTTGCCGCATGTGCGCGAAACGGTGCAGTGGGGCGACAACCTCGTCTTCTGGGTAGGAGAAAAGACTTTCGGCGGCAGGATGTTCTGCCTCATCAATCTCGACGGCGGCAAGCACGGCGCGATCAGCTTCGCAGCTGGTCCGGAGCGTTTCGCGGAGCTTCAGGAAAGCGAGAACTTCTTTCCTGCTCCTTACTTCGCAAGAGCTCACTGGATCGCAGCCCGCGAGTGGTCCGCCGCGCGGAACGCCGAGTGGGAGGAACTGCTCCGCAACGCCTATGCGATAGTGCATGCCAAATTGCCAAAGCGCGGAAAGACGATGCTGGAGCAGGCTCACAGCGAACGCAATGAGCGCAAAGGACGCTGAGGACTCGCCTCGGCTGCCGTGGCGAGTTCGTTGCGCTCGTGGCGATCGGTTTCGCGCTTACGGCGTTGCTGTGTCTGCTTCTGGATTCATCGCCAGCAGCGGGAAGAAGTTGCGACGGTAAACAAAGAGCAGGAACAGCTCCAGAAGAGTGCTGACCAGCCCAGGAGCGATCCCGGTTCCGCCCGTCAGCAGAATGTGGAAGAGCAGGATGTTTACGAGTTCCGGTGCGAGCAGACTCAGCGCCAGTGGAACAAACCTGTTCACCAGCAGCAGCAATCCAGCGACGACCTGGATCACCGCAACGAAGTTCATCCAGTGGTGCGTCATCATGATGGTCGACCAAGTTGAAGCGTCGCTCGGGGGCATGGGTGGCATGGGTAGGAAGTGCAAAAGGCCGTTCAGCCCGAAGACGAAGAAGATAAGTCCAAGCAGAATGCGAGCAATGATGATGGCGTACTTCACGGCTTGAGTTCCTCCGGTGCTGAAAGTTTGTTCTTCTGCCAAACGTACATCATTCGGTGTCGTCTCCGCACGGCGAATCGATGTGCGGGCTCAAAGAAGACTAACTTTGCAACCGCTTGCTTCGCAGACGGCGACCCGTTAGGTTCTGCGTATGGCAGATTCCACACACTCGCAAGGCCTCTCCCTCTCGCTAAACGGCAAGGTCGCGCTGGTCAGCGGGGGCTCGCGCGGCATAGGTGCGGCGACCGTTCGCCTACTTCGCCAGACAGGTGCGCGCGTTGTCTTCAGCTACCGCGCGGCGGAACAGCAAGCCACCGAACTGATGAACGAATGCGGCGGAGAAGACGTTTGCCGTGCGCTGAAGCAGGAACTACGGACTGTTGAAGATGGCCAGATGCTGGTGGATAGTGCGACCGCCGTCTTTGGCCGTCTCGACATCCTCGTGGCCAATCACGGCGTGTGGCCGCCGAACGATCGTGCCATTGAAACGATGAGCGCAACACAGTGGCACTACACGCTCGGCGTCAATCTGAACAGCGTCTTTGGGCTGGTCCAGGCTGGCGCCGAACAGATGCTACGCCAGGAAGCGAACGCCGCCGGCGCCAAGGAACACACCGGCCCCAGCGCCGCGCTGCAAGCCGGCGTGGGACGTGGGTTCCGCGGTCAGGCAGAAGACTCCGAGGAACCGTCTGCTCGCAATCCACGAGGACACATCATCCTTGTCGCCTCGACCGCGGCGCAGCGAGGCGAAGCCTTCCATGCCGACTACGCCGCCAGCAAGGGAGCGCTGATTTCGTTGACGAAGAGCTTGTCGAGCGAGCTTGCACCGCAGGGCATCCTTTGTAACTGCGTCGCGCCCGGCTGGGTGCGCACGGAAATGTCCGCTGGAACCCTAAGCGACCCGGAAGCGTCCAAAGAAGCATTGGGTTTGATCCCGTTAGGTCGCGCCGCCGCCCCTGACGAAATTGCCGGGCCGATTGTTTTCCTCTGCACGCGCTGGGCGGGCTTCATTTCCGGTGAGATTTGGAACGTCAACGGCGGTGCGGTTTTAGCCGGATAACAGACCCATCGAAAGGGAACATGACGAAGAAGTACATACGGTTGGGACGTTTCGGCGGCTTGCTGACATTGGTGCTCGCGGCGACGTTGGGTGTGTACGCGTTTGCACAGGCTTCTGCCATTCCGAGCGCGCAAACGCCCCCCGAAGCGCCCGGCGAAAACCGCGGCCTGAAGCTGCTGAACCAGATGATCGTCGCGCTCGGCGGCGATGCCTGGCTGAATCGCAATGATTGGGTCGAGGTCGGAAAAGGCGCGACTTTCTACAAAGGTTCTGCTAACCCGTATGTGGCGGAATTTGAGCGCTACTATCGTGCCCAGCCATACGGCGAGCGCATCATCCTTGTCTCAAAAATGGGTATTTTCATCCCGACAACAAAGCGCGATGTCGCCGAGGTATGGACGGCCGACAACGGGTATGAAGTGACATTTCGAGGTAAGAAAGAGCTTCCCAAGATCGACGTCGAGGACTACAAACTGCGGCGTCAACACACCCTGGACGTGGTCGTGAAGGACTGGATCAAGCAACCCGGCGTGTTGATTACGTTTGATGGAACGGACATGGTCGGGCGTCGGCTCGCTGACAAGATCACCGTGCTGACCGCGACGAATGACTCTGTCGACCTGGAACTGGATGAATCAACCCACCTGCCGCTGAGCCGCACCTTTCAATCACGCAACGCAACCTACCATGACTTCGATGAGTACGTGGAACAGTACGACGACTACCATCCGTTACAAGGCATCATGACCCCGCTGACAATCACTCGCCTCAAGAACGGGGACATGGTCTCCCAACGATTTCTGACAAAGGTCACGTACAACACGAATCTGCCTGCGGATCTTTTCGATCCAGACCGGCCACTGGCGAAGAGCGCAAAGAAGTAGTCGTGCTTAGGGACGCCTCACGGCGGTTATACTCAGGGTCGCTATGAGTGACACTTCTTCCGAGACACAGCAATCCCAGAAGGCTGAGCCGCAAGCTACAAAAATCCTGATGGACACGCAGCAGATCATGGCGATCCTGCCGCATCGCTACCCGTTCCTGCTCGTCGACCGAATCATCGAGTTCGAATCCAAGAAGCGCATCGTCGGCATTAAGAATGTGACTGCCAATGAGCCGCAGTTCACAGGACACTTTCCCAACTACCCCATTATGCCCGGCGTGCTGACAATCGAAGCGATGGCGCAGACCGGCGGCGTGTTGCTGCTGAGTGAGTTTCCTGATCGCGAGGATCGTCTTATGGTATTTGCGGGTATTGAGGAAGCACGCTTCCGCAAGCCCATTGTGCCGGGAGATCAAATACGCATTGAAGTTGAAGTCATCAACTGGCGTCCCAAGATCTCCAAGATGAAGGGCCGCTGCATGGTCGACGGCCAGGTCGCGGCAGAAGCGATCATCACCTGCGCGTTGCTCCCGAAGACCCCTAAGGCGGCCACGCCCGCCGAAATCTCGACCCCGCAGATCGGGTAGTAAGTTCCGCACGAGGAAAGCACGCACGTGAGCATACACCCAACCGCCATCGTCGCCGAAGGTGCAGTGATCCCGGCAAGCTGCCGGGTAGGACCGTACTGCACGGTCGGCGCAAACGTTGTTCTCGGTGAAGGTTGTGAGCTCGTCTCCCACGTGGTGCTGGATGGTCACACCACTTTCGGCAAAGGGAATCGGATCTTCTCGTTCGCCTGCCTTGGCATTGCGCCGCAAGACCTCAAATATCGCGATGAACCCACGCGGCTTGAGATTGGCGACAACAACTCGATACGAGAGTACGTAACAATCTCTCGCGGCACGGTAGGCGGCGGCGGCGTGACGCGTGTCGGCTCAGAATGCCTCATCATGGCCTACGTGCATATTGGTCATGACTCGGAGATAGGCAACGGTTGCATTCTGCCCAACGGAGCGACGCTGGCAGGGCATGTCACGGTAGAGGATTATGCGACCCTGAGTGCCAACGCCCCGGTGCACCAGTTTTGCCGCATCGGCAAGTACGCCTACATCGGCGGCGGAACCACAATCACGCAGGACGTGCTGCCGTATTCCCTGACGTCCATCGAGCGCAACAACCACGCCTACGGCTTGAACAAAGTCGGTCTGCAGCGCAAAGGCTTCACTCCGGCGCAACTTCGCGAACTTACGACCGCCATGCGCCTGCTGACCATTGGCAAGCGGAACACGACGCAGGCGCTTGAAGCGATACGCGAGATGCTCGCGAAGGGCGAAGGCGGTGAGCACGTGAGGTACCTGGCTGACTTTGTGGCTGCAAGCGAGCGTGGGGTAATCAAATAGAGGCAATATACTGACTCTGATATAACTTATGAAGGAACTTTTTTGGTTGGGCGATTCTAGGAAAGCTTTGCAAAAGTTTCCTGAGGCTACTCGCCGTGAGGCTGGCTTCGAGTTGCGGGCTATTCAGAATGGCTATCAGGCAGGCGACTTCAAACCGATACCATCCATAGGATCAGGTGTAGAGGAGATTCGGCTATGGCACGAGTCGGGAACCTATCGAGTGATTTACATCGCACGTCTATCGGAGGCGGTGTACGTTCTACACGCATTCCAAAAGAAGTCTCAGGCAACAAGCCAAAGCGACATCGAACTGGCTCGCGTTCGGCTAAGACAGTTGCTGAAGCTGCGAGCACAGTAGACGCTCCGCTCATCATCGAAAAGTTTGACTCGGTCTGGGATGCACTTGGATTCGGGGCGGCCGAAGCTGCGAATTTAGAGGTGCGTGCCTCTTTGATGATTGAGTTACGAGAGATCATTCGGGCTGCTCGTTGGACGCAGGCGGTCGCCGCAAAAGCTTGCGGCGTGTCCCAGCCTCGCGTGAACGACTTGCTCAAAGGTAAGATCGATAAATTTTCGATCGATGCTTTGGTGAAGATGGCGGGCTGTCTCGGGCGTCGGGTCAATTTCAAGCTGATAGCGGCCTAATGTGAGCAGTGAAACTCTCGGCCTCATTGCCGGCAATGGCCGCTTTCCCTTTCTGCTGCTCGACGCTGCGCTCGCGCACGGCCTCCGTGTAGTCGTTGCGGCGATCAAGGAAGAGACCGACCCTGAAATGCGCGACCGCGCTGCGCGCAACTCCGAACGAATCAGCCTGCATTGGCTCTCGCTGGGAGAGCTGTCGAAGCTCATCGAAACCTTTCAGCACGAGGGTGTCACGCGCGCGGTCATGGCTGGGCAAGTAAAACACAAGCAAATCTTTTCAAGCATTAGGCCTGACTGGCGTTTGGCGAAGCTGCTGCTCAATCTGCGTACGCGCAACACAGACATGCTGCTCGGTGCGGTGGCGAAGGTGCTTGAGGATGAGGGCATCACACTCGTGTCCTCCACACAGTATTTGGAGCCACTCCTCGCACCGGCGGGCGTTCTCACATCGCGCGCATCAAACGAAAATGAAGAGAGCGATATCGCTTTCGGACGCGCGGTGGCACAAGCAATCGCGGCGCACGATATTGGTCAAACCGTTGTTGTGGCAGCGGGTGCCGTCGTGGCTGTGGAGGCAATGGAAGGCACTGACGCGACCATCTCACGCGCGGGCGCGTTGTTCCGCACACTCACCGAGGACGAAGACAGTGCTGACACCACGCTGGCTCGCGCGCTTACCGTTGTGAAGGTCGCCAAGCCGAACCAGGACATGCGTTTTGATGTTCCTGTCATCGGCGTGGCCACGATTGAAACCATGAAGGCTGCGGGAGCAACGTGCCTCGCGCTGGACGCAGGGCGAACGCTGCTATTTGACCGCGAAGCGATTGTGCGCGCGGCCGATGCCGCAGGGATTGCGATCTCCGCGAAGTAGCTCAGGAAGCGGAGCGTCTGGCTAACCAGCTACACTGGGGCTGCTCAAAGGAGAGCCCCTATGCCATCCTCGTTCGGCAAAGTTTCTATTCGCGTCGCCGCTGCCATTGTCGCGACGCTTGCTAGTCTTGCTCCGACCTCAATGTTCGCCGCTGACACTGTGCAACCCGGCGCGACTGCGCCGTCATTCACACTGCCCTCGCAGGAGAACAAGCCTGTCTCGCTGAACGACTACAAAGGCAAATGGGTTGTTCTCTACTTCTATCCCAAGGATCAGACCAGCGGCTGCTCGCTGGAAGCCCACAACTTCCAGCGCGATTTGCCGAAATACGACGCGCTGCATGCTGTGGTGCTAGGTGTTTCGCTCGATACAGTGGAAAGCCACAAGACCTGGTGCACGAAGGATTCGTTCACGTTCAAACTGTTGGCCGATCCTGAGCACAAGGTGGTCGATGCCTACGGCGTCCCGGTGAAGACGTTTACGAGAGATGGACAATCGATGACGATCGCGATGCGCAATACGTTCCTCATCTCACCTGAAGGCAAGATCGTGAAGGAGTGGGAAGTAAAAGACATCGCAGCGCACAGCACCGAAGTCCTGGCCGAGATCGAGTCGGCGAAAAAGTAAAAGTGCACCATTTCAAACGCAAAAACGCCCGGAGTCTCGAAAGAGATCCGGGCGCTTTTGCTTGCCTTAGGTTTGTGGTGCGCTTGACTACGACTTCTTGGCGGCCTTCTTCGGAGCTGCCTTCTTGGCGGCTTTCTTAGGAGCTGCCTTCTTTACGGCCTTCTTCGGAGCTGCCTTCTTCGCTGCCTTCTTCGGAGCTGCCTTCTTTGCTGCTTTCTTTGCGGTTGCCAAGGTCTTACCTCTCATAGTTGATTTTTTGCTGCTTGTGCTCTTGTTGCCTGCTGCCTTCTTAGGGGCAGCCTTACCGCCGCGCAGAGCACGTGCTGACTTCGCGGCAGAACTTGTGATCTTCTTACCTGCAGTTTTCTTAGAAGGAGACTTCTTCGCGGATTTTTTCGCAGATGTCTTCTTCGCAGGAGACTTCTTTGCCACAGCCTTCTTGGCAGGAGACTTCTTTGCAGTGGTCTTCTTGGCCGAGGCCTTTGTGGCAGGAGCTTTCTTCGCGGGAGTCTTCTTCGCAGCCGCTTTCTTCGGAGCGGACGCGCCTGCCGCAACTGCTTCCCTGAAGCTCACTCCGGGCTTAGCAGAGATCTTGTGTGGAGGCTCGTATGGATCGACGGGCGTGGAGGGCGCCGCGTACATCTTGGCGTCTTCGGAGTGCGTGCTGGTTTCCTCAGCCTCCTCTTCATTCGCGAGCCTCATGGAACCACCGTGATCGGTGTCGGCATCTTCAACGGGTCGCAATGAGCCGTCATGATCGTCACTCGTGGAGTCTAGCTCCTCTTCCTCTTCTTCGTCTTCCTCGTCTATGGCGTCGAGATCGTCATCATCGTCATCGTTAGTTGCGGCAGCATAGAGCTTGATTGTTTCGTCTTCGAATGCCATGTACGACGTCCCCCTCACGCTTCGTCATGCTCTCTCGTACAAACATAACTGTGCGCAAATAATGTCAACAGGATTACGCTCCGCGCATAGAAATAGCAAGCACCTTTTTTGGTGCAACGCGATTTTCTTCCTTCACACGTCGCATAACTTCCAAGTGTCGGCGTGTTCGAGCGCGGGTCAGCGATAGGAGCGTTGCTTGGCTGCGTGTGCGCGAACGTGCTCATGCGCTTGAGAAGAGGCACCATGCGACGCGCTGCTTGATGCTCCACGAGTCGATACTCCGCGCGATGCACGAGCCCCTCGCACGCTGCCTCCACGCGAGCTTGCGCTTGCAGCACGTCCACGGCGTCCACGTGAACCGCGTCCGCCAACCGCGACTCGCACAGGCTCCGAAACGTAAATGGTGCGGCCCGGCACCACGCTGTTCGTTGACAGCCGATTCCAGGAGCGCAACTGCTCCACGCTCACGTTGAAGCGATCCGCGATCGTTACCAGCGAGTCGCCGCGGTGTGTCTTGTAGTGTTGCGTTGCCATCGCCTGGCGCATGCTTTCTACAGGGACCACCAACTCATCACCAGGCTTCAAGGGATCGGCCGCCGTTACGTGATTCACATCGGCGATTTCCGCTGCGCGTCCATGCAGTAGCGCCGCAATCGTTTCCAGCGACTCGCTGGCTTTGGCGACATGAAAGCGCCAGCTCCCGCGGTCTTCCTCCGGAATCATCTTCAAGCGATCAAGAAACACATCATGCGTGCCCGGTGGAATGTGCAGATCGAAGCCAACGTCTTGCGGTGTGCTCAAACGAAGGAGCGCCGGGTTGAGCGCGGCAATTTCCTGTGGCGTGGAATCAGTAAGGTCGGCAATCAGCGGCACACTGATCGCGTACGACGTATTGATTGTGTCGTAGATCACCGGCGGGCTTGGGACTAATTTGTCGAGTCCGTACTTCTCCGGATTTTTTGCCATGATGACGGCCGCCAGAATCTTCGGTACATACGCGCGCGTTTCAGCGGGCATGGCATTGCGGCGATACAGCTCCCAGAAATCCGCAAAGCCAGTACGCTGCACGGCGCGCTCGATCCCGCCGGGACCCCAGTCATAGGCGGCCATCGCCAGATACCAGTCGCCGAAACGGCTATGCAGTTTTTTGATGTACTGCGCGTACGCGCGCGAAGACTTTTCCGGGTCGAAGCGATAGTCGAAGTAGCCGTTACGTGTGAGACCGTACTCCACGCCCGTGAACGTCATAAATTGCCACATACCGCCGGCGCCGGAGCGCGTATTCACCACGCGCGGCTGGAAGCCGGACTCAGCCACGGCAAGATAAATCAAATCCTGTGGGACGCCTTCTTCCTGCAGCACGCGCTGGATCAAGCCGCGGTACTTTCCAACGCGTTGCAACGATGCTGCCATGTGCGCTCGAAAGGAATTCGATTGTGCGAACACATTGATGTAGCCGGCGACCTGATCGTTGATCACTAGCGGAAGGTCCGACGTGACATTCAACTCTGACGACAGCTTCGCAACGAGTTCCGGGTTCGCTGGAAAGGTGATGTCCTGCTGCTCTGTTTCAAGAGGCGAGGACTCAATCTTTGGCGTGAAGCCGTTCCCCTGTTGCAGCGCCACCATTTCTAACGAGTTGATCGCGCTGAGCAGCCGCTCAAACTCGTCCGACAGAATCGGGTCTCCCTTCAGATCCATGCCGCTCGACAGCATCGTGTCTACGGCGAAATCAAAATCCATACGCGCCGCATCGAGACGATTTGCGTTGTAGTTATCGACACCCGACTTGTAGCTTTCCTCGGCGCGACTGATGAGGTTCTGCACCTGCTGCACATGCTGCTGCATCGCGATTTGGTCAGCTGTTTGCTGGACAGGCGCGGTCCCCGACTGGACTAGTGGCTGCCGTTGTGCGCTCGCAGTGCAGCACGTGCCACACACCAGCAACAGGCACAGTAACGCAGTCCGAGCGGAGGAAGCCGTGATGTGTCGAAACACAACTTGCTCAGCGAAAGATAAGAATCGGGCACTTGCCATCAACCTCCATATTGTACGGGGAGCTTCGCGAAGCTGAGATAGTCGCGGTATGGCAATCTGCTAGGCGCGTCATCAAGTGCATAAACGAAAAACACGTCTAGTCATATAATCGATGCGAAATGGACGTTCCGAACCTTTCTGACAGCCAGCAGCAAGTTTTGTGGGATTCCTGGCTCTCTGCTGAGACGAGAGCGGATTACTTTGCTGAACTCGGGCTGCGGTTTCAAAAACAACAGAGGCTGCTTGTACTCAGTAGCCTGGTGTTGTCCTCCGGAGCAACCATCACCTTATTTTCTACAGTTCTTCCTGCGCAATGGAACTGGGTTCGCCCAGTTCTCACGATCCTTGCAGCGCTTGCAAGCTTTTGGTCGTTGCTCGCTAAAAACGAGCGAAACGCAATCGATTGTGCTGATCTCCATTTTCGCTGGAACAAGTTAGCCATGGAGTACGAGGACCTATGGGGTAGCATGTACGACGACGACGCCTCCGCCAAGCTCAAACAGTTGCGAGAACGAGAGGCAGAGATCTCAAAAAGCGGCACTTCGCTTCCTGCAAACAGAAAAATGCTGGCGAAATCACAAGATGCCGTCATGTTGCATCACCGAGCACAGGTCGCGTGAAAATAAGAACTATCGACAAGGTTGCCAGTTACCCAAAACTACCGAAGGAACTTCCAAAGAAGCCTCCTCCACCACCACCGCCTGCAAAGAAGAAGTAGAAAGCGGTAAAAGGTAGCTCAAGCCTAGCGGCCTCTCCTGTCTCTACAGCATAGATTTAGTGCGTCACGACTAATCCATGATCAGGATCCGGCGCAGCGTAATACGGCACCTTGCCTTGCTGATCAGTCGCGCGCTTCACAGCGATATCCGCAAACAACAATTCAGGCACGATGGTCGTCTGCGGGATCGGGCTGATTGTTTGCGCCACCCAGGGCTTCCCACCCGCCGCTATGACTTCGCTGCGCAGGGAACGCTGATCGAGCTCATCAAACACCGCCCCGCGTACGAGGCTGCGCTTACCATCCGGCGAAACGCGATAAAGCATGCGCGGCGCGAGGTCTGCCAACGTCTCGACCTCGTACACATCGCGCCCCTGGTCCTTCGCCAGTGCCAGCAGCTTTGCCTGCATCGCATCGGCCGACAACGAGTCGCTCGGCTTCACCACGATGACGCCCGCGTGAGAATGTGCCGGTTGGGCGGGAGCAGCGCGTCCGTGTCCGTTCGATTCCGGGAAATCCTTCACTGGCTCGCGACCGACGAGGTAAGCCACCAGCTTGCCGTGATCAACGATGGTCACCGGCGCAACCGGCACACCTTCGTCATCGACAGCGTAGGCGCCCACCAGCGATTGTCCTTCAAACGTGCGCATGGTGGGGTCGTCTACGACCGAAAGGAATGGCGGAAGCACAGGGCTGCGCAGGCTTGATTGATACGCGCCCTGCGTCCGTGCGGTTGTGCCCATCTCGGGCCTGTCGGCCTCAATGTTTGGCACAAAGAGCTGCTTCACAACATCAGCCGCCGCATCGCCAGAGAACAACACGGGCCCATGATAATCCTCGGCATCGACAACGGGCGCGTTACGAAGATCGTTGTAGCTGCGCAGATTGGTAATTGTCCGTTGCTTCAACGCACTCCAATCCTCAAGCCCGGCTGCAGTTGCTGCGGTCGACCCATTGTTGCGTCCCAGTTGCATGCCATCGGCTGCCTGACCGCCGATGCTGATGGTGTCGCTGTAGCCGCTGTATCCATGGCGAAGCGCTGTACCGTCGGTGTTGACGGTGTACCGATTCACGGTAAGTCCGTTCACGCTGGCGGTGGAATATTGAACGTCCGCCGCAAACGACTTCACTTCCGGCGCAGTTGCATACAGGCCGCTCGCCTCGATAATGCGACGCTTCCACTCGCTACGGTCGATGTTGAGCGTTTGCAGTGGCTCAAGGAGTGTTACAGGTTTTGCGGGAGCGAAATCGTTCGCGGTTGGCGCACTTTGAAAGCGTTTCAGCGAGGCCTGTTTGACCGCGTAGGCACGCAGAGCGTTCTTATAGGCTTCGTCGGTTGCAGACCACAGCGCATACTTCAGCGCCGCTGTGTCGTTGTCCTGCGGGCCGAGACCAAGCGACCCGTCCCCGCGCGCTGAACTGGAGTCCGACTTGTAATCACCAATGCGAACCTCAACGCGGACGATGCGCTGGCGCCGTTCGCTTTCGCCAGTCAGCGCGCCGTAACTCGCAGACGCGTCCCAGCTATGCAGATCTTCAAGGCGATACTCCATGAAGTATGGCCGCTGCATTCCCGGCAGGAGAAGCTCGTCCTTCTCGCGCGCGAGTTCCTCCTGCATCGCGGCGAGCAGCGGGTCGCTGCTTCCTGCGGGGACAACGTGCGATACAGCGTCTTTTGAGGCACTGATTTGTGCACTGATGACGCCCGGCTCGCCGGGTACTTGCGCACCGATATTTTTCGATTGACCGGCAGACAGGGTGGGTGCCCCAGGTCTCGATTCTGAGACCTGGGCGCTGGCCAGGCCATTCATGCAGAAGGTCAGCACTGCGGCCGAAATCCAGAAACGAGGAGTAGCACCGAGCTTTAGCTCGCTGAACTTCGGACGCAAGGAAGGTGCCTTTAGCCACAGCTTCGTGCCGCCACGGGCAAAATACAAAGCTGCGAGACTCCGCTCAAGATGACGGCGTAGGGGGTTTTTCACTGCGCGCCGCCCTTCATCACTGCCGTCGTCGCATTCTCCAGTGGCGGTGGCTCCACAATCGGCGGCCTCGCCGTGCCTTGCGATTGGCGCTGCGTTTCGATCTCGCTGACCAGCATCGCCGGCGCTACCGCACTCACCGGAATCGTGCCCGATTCCGCGCCGCATTCTCCATTGAAGATGTCCTGATGATTACCGGTCGCGACAATGCGATTCAGCGCGGCTTGCGGCGTACCGACGATACTCACCCCGCGTACTAACTCATCCGGACGGCCATCCACGTACACGCGATACACGACGAGGGGGATCACCTGAAACGCCTGCGGCGACCGGCGCGTTGTAATGGCGAAGCCGGACGAAATGTCCTCAAAGAACAAGCCGTACGCTTTGCCCTGCTTCTTCGCCTCGGCCTTCAGCATCTCGCGAAGCTCGGCGTCGCTCACCTGCTTGGTGGACGTAACGATCAGATTGCCCTGGCGTCCCGTCGGCATCTTGCCTGTTTCAGCGCGGCCATGTCCGTTGGACTGCGCAAAGCTCGCCACTGGAAGACGCGACATCAGGAACGTCTGGAGCACCCCGTCCTTCACAAGTTGCACACGGCGTGCGGGTTGACCTTCGTCGTCGAACGCGTAGTGGCCGCTGAGAGGATGTCCATCAATCTCCCGCAACGTGGGATCGTCTGCAACGGACAAAAAGCTCGGCAGAATTGGCTTATTCAGCAGCTTGGTAAAGGTCTGCCCTTCTTCATCGCCGCGCTGACGCTGCCCTTCGAGTCTGTGTCCAAGCACCTCGTGAAAGAACACTGCGGCAGCGCGTCCGGAAAGAATGGCTGGACCGTTGTAGGGCTCTGTGATCGGCGCCACGCGAAGCTGATCAAGATTCTTCGCAAGCGCCGTGGTCTTGGCAAGCACCGTCGCCTGATCGGGCAGGTGACCCGTAGTGTCGGCTTCGAACGTCTCCACGCGGAAGAGGTCCATGCCGTCCGCCGCACGCGTGCGCGCAACGACAACGAGGCGCGCGACCTGATTCGGCGAGGACACATGCGCGCCTTCGCTCGAGACGAAGTAGTCGGTTTCGCGCGACGTCTGCATGGCTGCCGTGTCGAAGATGATCTGCGGATACGCGCGGAACACGCCCGTAATCTCGCGCAGGCGCGCCTCCCATGCAGCCTTGTCCACGTCCAGCTTGCCAGCAGGAGGCAGTGCCGCGCTCTGCGCCTGCTCGCTAGAAAAGTCTCCGGAAGCGTCTTCTTCTTTCGCGCGGACCTGCTGCTCCGTCTTCACTTTTTCGAGCGCATCCAGCGCCTTGCCATAGCCCCTGTTCGTCGCAAACCACAGCGAGCGCTCGATGGCGTCGCGGTTGTCGGTGAGCGGCAGGGAGACCGTCGTCAAGGCACTCGCGCGGTGGTCGCCGTGGGTGTTGTCCAGTCCCGGCGCGCCCAGGCGAATCTGCACGTCCGCGGTTCTCGTATGGTTGTCGTTCGAAGCCGTGACGGCGCCATACTGCGCTGTGATGTTCACGCTCTCAGCGTCCGCGACGGAGTAGCTCACGAAGTAAGGCTTCGGCTGCGCAACAGCGGGTTTGGTCAGGCTCACTGCGACCGACTGAGCGGCAGCGCCGGAACCAAGATTCGACATGGCGCGCGTCAACTCCGCCTGCATCGCCTGCATCAGGGTAGGCGGCTGCGATGCAGCGATGCTCGCTGTCTTCGGTGGGCTCTTCTTGTCTGCCTTCGCGGCAGCATGAGCAAGCGGCGCCGTCGACGCGATAAGTAACGCCAGACAAATAAGGCCACTGCTCCGAACGGCTACTTTGCGGCTCGAAAGCGCATGCAAGGGAAGAAAAAGACGGTTCAAAGGAGCCCACTTTCAGAGGCAACAGGAGTTCTAGGCGAGTGTACCGGACGAGCCTTCGCGCGCATCTGCCCACTCATAACTTCCTGCGGCTAAGAAATAGACGTTTCAGCGGCCTTGCAGGTCTCTCTCGTCTGAGGCACACTCAACCAACACCACAAATTGAGGACACCATCATGCTCCTGCGACGCTTGGCGCTGCTTGCCTGCCTCACTCTTCTGCCGGCCTTCATGACAGGCTGTGCTCACGAAACGTCTACGGAGCGTGCGGCGAACCAGTATGCCGCGCAGGAGCTGGCCGCCGCGCCGCCGCTCGGCAATCTGCCGGATTACAGCTTGTCGCCGGAGAAGCTCGCGAAAGCGCAGCATCTCGAACACGTCCGCACCACGGTTTACGTAGCGGACACTCTGTGGGGGCTTGCACAGCTTGTCTTGTTGCTCGCCTTCGGCGCTATCGGCTGGATGCGCGACAAGGCCGTGAATGCGGGAACAGGGTTGGCGGCAAATGGCAAGCCGAAGACATCAAGATGGGTACAGGGCTACACATTTTTCATCTTGTTCACGCTCGCCGGTCTCCTGCTCGATCTGCCTGTGTCCCTCTATAACCAGCACATTCGCCGGGTCTACGGGCTGTCGGTTCAGGGCTGGGGCAGTTGGTTCGGAGACATGGGCAAGAGCTTTCTTCTTGAACTCATCTTCGGCGGCCTGTTCATCATGCTTCTGTTCTGGCTGATCCGGAAATTTCCACGCACATGGTGGCTCTTCGGCTGGGCCGCTGGATCAGCCTTCCTGCTGATCGGAGTCTTTGCGTCCCCTTATGTGATCGACCCGCTCTTCAACAAGTTCGAGCCTTTGCAGAAAACACATCCGGAACTGGTCACACGCCTCGAACAGGTCGTCGCTAAGGGAAATATGAACATTCCTCCCGAGCGCATGTTCCTGATGAAGGCCTCAGAGAAGGTGACGACGCTGAACGCTTACGTCACCGGCTTCGGCGCGTCGAAGCGCGTTGTTGTGTGGGACACCTCGCTGGCCAAGGGAACACCGGACGAAGTGCTCTTCATCTTCGGGCATGAGAGCGGTCATTATGTGCTGCACCACATCGTTCGCGGAATCACATTCGGCATCCTTGGATTTTTGCTGGCGTTCTTTCTCGGCTATCTCTTCGTTGGTTGGGCCATTGCGCGCTTCGGAGCACGTTGGCGAATCCCCTCACAGGAAGACTGGGGTGCGTTTGCCGTCCTGATGCTGGCATTCTCGCTGCTCTCCACGATTGCCGCTCCCATCGCGAATGATTCCAGCCGCACGCAGGAGCACGCCGCCGATGTGTATGGCCAAGAGGCGATCCACGGCCTGGTGGCCAACCCGCAGGAAACCGCGCGCGCGGCCTTCGCCGTTCTGGGCGAAAATTCCTTCGACCCGCCCAATCCTGATCAGTTCATGGAGTTCTGGACGGGCAGCCACCCGGCCATCGGTCGCCGCGCCGCATTCGCCCATGCCTACGACCCATGGGCGCCAGGAGCGGAACCGAAGTATTTTCCCAAGGACTAGACAGTAGGGAGTAGACAATAGACAGTGATTTTGCGGCAATTTAGATTACTGTCTACCGTCTGATGTCTAATGTCTCCATTTGCCTCTTCTGCCAAATCGCCAACAGCACCATCCCGGTAAAACGCCTGGCCGAAAATGACGACGCGCTTGCGTTCCCTGACATCAACCCTCAGGCTCCGGTACACATACTCGTCATCCCGAAGAAGCACATTGCGTCGCACGCTGACGCAATGCCCGAGGACACCGCGCTACTCGGTAATCTATTGGCCTTTGCCGGACAGGTTGCTCGGGAGCAGAAGCTGGAGAATGGCTATCGGTTGGTTATCAACACGGGACCGGACAGCGGACAGACGGTAGAGCATCTTCACATCCACCTTCTTGGCGGACGCCACATGACCTGGCCACCCGGCTAAGCGCCAATGGCCGAGACTGAGCGAACCACGCGAGTTAACACCGACGTAAAGCTTTACTTGAGGGGTTACGGATTGGTTACGGCTTGAGCACGCGCTGAATGCCAAGCGGTTGAGGGTCGCCGCCCCGCAGAACTGCTTCTGCACCCGCGAAATCGCCATCGGAAAGGAACAGCCGGCGCTTCAGCTCGGACCATTTTTCTGCCGGATCGTAAGAGGCGGGACCCGTCGGCTGGCCGTTCGCGTCGAGCAAGCGATATTCCAACTGCACAACCGAGGGAAATTCAATGGGGATGATGCGTAGCTGCGCGGTGCGTTCGTTGGCCATGCAGACAATTTAGCAAGAGCCATCGGCGAAGGCACCACATTTATGCAGACCGCATCCTCGATGCTCCGCCCGGCGTCCAATAGGCGTGAACTCGCACGACCTTCTTTCCCTTGGCCTTCGCATTGTCATCGTGTTGGCAGGGTTCTGGGTGGTCGTCCGTATTTGGAGGCGTATGGCACTCGCAACTGCTCGTAAAGAACCTATCCCCGCACCACTTCAGGACATCGTCCCTCCGGCCAGCGGCTGGGAGGCCGGCCAGCAGGAAACAGCCGTATTCGCAGGCGGCTGCTTCTGGGGTGTGCAATCTGTTTTTCAGCGCGTCAAGGGAGTCATCAAAACGACCGTCGGCTATACCGGCGGGCAAGAGGACACCGCCGACTACCGCAGCGTTTCCGGCGGCAACACGGACCACGCCGAAGCGATTGAGATTGTGTACGACCCGGAGAGAGTCAGCTACGGCATGCTGCTGCGCGTTTTCTTTTCGGTGGTGCACGATCCCACACAGCTCAATCGCCAGGGTGCCGACACAGGCACGCAATACCGTTCAGCGATTTTCTACACTGATGAGCGTCAGCAGGAAGTGGCTGGGGCCTACATGCGCCAATTGGACGCAGCCCACATCTTTCCGCGCCCCATTGTCACGCAAATAGCGCCCCTGGAAACGTTCTATGCGGGTGAGGATTATCACCAGGACTACGCAATAAAGAACCCGCACAATCCATACGTTCAGGTATGCGATATACCGAAGATCGCTTCGTTGGGTCAGCAGTTTCCTGAGCTCTTCCAGGAATACTCCCGCTGACTGCGCTGGGTACAACTTTTCACGCATACACCTCCGGCCATCCGTCTTCGGAGGTTTTCGCGTCTTAACAGTAAGTTCACACGGGAACACACCCACATTGCCGCACTTGGCCCCCAGGATGGTCTTTCGCTCATGAGGCTACGCACGCCCTTCGCTCGCATGTCTTTGTCTTTCCTTGCTGTTTCGCTATTGGTTTCGTCTGCACGTCAGGTATCCGGACAGGCTGACGCAGGCCAGCCAATCGTGAAGGCGCAGGAGACCGCGAAGGAGCTTTCCGGAAAGGCGCAGCAAGCGGCCGGCGCAACCTCCGGCGTAGGCCAGAAGGATTCACCCAATGGAGGTCAGCAGGGAACCGACAAAACGTCAGCCTCGAAACCTGCTGTAGCCGGCGAGGATTCCGCCAGCACGAGCAAACTACGCCTTGGTCCGCTCGATCCCTCCACAAAGCCCACGGACCTGCCTCACAATCGGCCGGTCATTGGTTTGGCAATGGGTGGTGGCGCCGCACTTGGACTGAGCGAAATCGGCACGCTTATCTGGCTTGAAGAACATCATGTGCCGATTGATGTGATCTCCGGCACCAGTATGGGCTCCATCCTGGCTGCTCTTTACTCCACTGGTCATACCCCCGAGCAGATGAAGCACCTTCTGAATGAGAAGTCGGTCAACCAGGTCTTTACCCTGGGCGCCGACTACACCTCGCTCAACTACCGTCGACGCGAAGATGAACGCGACATTCCAAGCGGGGTCGGTGTAGGCCTCAAGCACGGTGTTTCCTTTCGCAACGCACTCCTGACGGATACGGGCCTGAACGAACTCCTCGACAAGGAATTCATCCGCTACAACGACCAGACTGACTTCAACAATCTTCCCATTCCCTTCCGTTGTCAGGCGACGGATCTCACTGCGGCAAAGACCGTTACCTTCGCTCGTGGCTCATTGCAGGACGCGGTGCGAGCGTCCGCTTCCATTCCGGGCGTCTTCCGTCCTTTTGAGCTGGATGAGCATGAGTTTGTCGACGGCGCCATCCTGGAAAACCTGCCGACTGCCGATGTCAAAGCGATGGGCGCGGATGTCGTGATTGCGATCAGCCTTCCGCTCGGCAAGCTGGGAAAAGGGGATCTTGATTCCATTCTAGGTGTTCTGCAGCGTGCGTTTGCGGTGGGAATCGAGACGAACGAAGCTCGTGACCGGAAGATGGCCAACGTCGTCATCATGCCGGATATCAACGGCTTTACAGCGAATGATTACCTGAAGACGGATGACCTGACAAAGCGCGGTTACGACGCAGCCGAAGCCCACAAGGCTGAGCTGCTGCAGTACGCGGTTTCCGATGGGGACTGGGTTGCCTACATTGCCAAACGCACTTCAAAACTGGCGCCGCCTCCTACCACCGTGCTTCAGGTAAAAGTCAAGGCGCCGACCCAGGAAGTCGCTGCGGTCGTTCACACGCTCTTTCAGCCTGTCGTTGGTAAGCCCGTCGACACTGACCAGGTAGAAAAGCTCCTGGCGAACGTTCGCGCCGACGGGCGCTACGACGCCGACTACACGGTCGGCTACGACAATGATCCAGTGAACGCCGGCAAGCCGATCATCCTTGTCGACGTGCAGGACAAGAAGACCGGTCCTCCCTTCATGGATATTGGTCTCGATCTGCAGGCGCAGACAGGCGGCATCACGCGGGCGTCGCTTGCGACGATCATCCGCTATCAGGATTTAGGCGGCTATGGCTCCGGTTTGCGCGCCAAGGTTGACCTCGGCTTCCTCACGAAAGCCGAAGGCGAGTACTACTGGAAACCTCGTCCGCTCGGTCACTACTTCCTTGCCCCGCGGGCCGGCATCATTCGTCAGCCGTATTACATCTACGGCTCCAGCACACTGGGCGACAATGGCCCAACCAGTGAGTACCGCATTTCAGAACGTCAATCCCAGTTTGCAGGCGTAGCCGGTGACGCCGGCTGGACCGATGGAAAGTTCCAGGAGCTCCGGGCCGGCATCGACTTCGAGCACGTGACATGGAATGCGACCACCGGTTCCGATGGTTTGCCTGACTACAACTCGAACTCACAATTAGCGCGCGTGCGCTATGTGTATGACAACCAGGACCGTGCGCTGGTGCCACGCTTCGGCGAACGAATCGTGCTGAACGCCGGCTACCTCTACGACACAGCGGGAAGCCCCAGCGCGCCGAAAATGACCGGGCAAATTGAGCTCGCGCACACGGTGAGCAAGAAGAACACGATCCTCGTGAACTTTGAAGGCGGCACCATGTTCAACCGCCCGGTCGTGCAGCCCTTTCGCTTCACTCTTGGCGGTCCGTTGCGGCTAGGGGCCAGTGCCATCGATGAATATCGCGGCACCGACTACTTCCTTGTCACTCCTGGATATCTCCGCCGCATCTTCGCGCTGCCCGCTCCCCTCAACTCCAATGTCTATGTTGCTGGAGCTTATGAAGTGGGCCAAATGCGAGCACCGGAATACGGTTCGCTGATGCGCCAGGATGTTTACTTCGGTTTTATCGCCGAAACACCACTCGGCGTTATCACCGCAGGCCCTGCGATCGGCGATCACGACGAGCGCAAGTTCGTCTTTACACTGGGACGCTTTTTCTAAAGGCAGA
>CAJCIP010000115.1 GCA_903970445.1 Verrucomicrobia bacterium Tous-C9LFEB
CATCACTGCGATCGGTTACGGCAGCGAGCAACCCGCCGGCATCGCTCGATTCGAAAAGTACTGGCCCGCCGATCTGCACCTTGTCGGCAAAGAAATCATTCGCTTCCACTGTGTCTATTGGCCCGCGTTCCTGCTCGCCGCAGACCTGCCGCTGCCAAAAGCCATCACCGCCCACGGCTGGCTCCTTTTCGACAACAGCAAGATGTCGAAATCCAAAGGCAACATCGTCCGCACCGAAACCATCCTCGACGCCTTCGGACAGCTATGCCCAAACCAGAACCCTGTCATCCTGAGCGGAGCGCGGAGCGCGGAGTCGAAGGACCCGGACGGTGCCCACCCAGGCAGTGCCGTCGGAACCTTTCAGTCACCAACACCTCATGGCGATACAGCCGCAGACCCGCATCGGGATGTCCACGACGCTTTGAAGGGGACGGGCTTCAGCCCTTCCATCAACGATCCCAAAAGAGCGGCTTTAGCCGCTGCGACAAGCACCTTCACCGCTCCCTTGTTGTCATCCCGTAGCGCAGCGGAAAGATCTGCTGTCCCTTCCTCCGCCACCAACGCGAGCCATGACGAACACCGCGCTTTGAAGGGGCCGGGCTTCAGCCCGGCCATCAACGATCCCGAGAAAGCGGCTTCAGCCGCTGAGGAAGGCTCCCCCACTCAACACGAGCGCGACCTCTTCGCCTCCGATGTCCTCCGCTATTTCCTGCTCCGTGAAATCCCCTTCGGTCAGGACGGCAGCTTCAGCTTCGACGCCATGATCACGCGCTACAACGCCGACCTGGCGAACGGCTACGGCAATCTGGTCAGCCGTACGCTGTCGATGATTTCGAAATACTTTGGCGGCGTAGTTCCAGAGATTCCAGCGCCCGAATCCTTGGAAAAGATGTTCGAGAAGATTGACGATCTTTTGAGAGAGTTACAGCTAAGATCTGGTTCACCGTCTCCAAGCAATCCATCTGATACTGAATCGTTAGCCATTTCCTTAGGCGAAGTTGCGAACAACTTCGCGAGCGCTCTCGATTTTGCATCCTCACTGCATTGCGTGCAGATGATTGCGGCAAAATCCGATCAAATGCTTACGGCCTCCGCTCCTTGGAAGATTGACATGTCCGAGAGCGTCGGAGCAAAACGAGTGGGGGACGTTCTCTACACTGCCGCAGAATCAATCCGCATCATCACGGCCCTCCTCTACCCCATCCTCCCCTTCGCCACCGCACGCGTCTGGTCCCAGCTCGGCCTCGGCGACATCGAAGAAGCCGCGCGCAGGGGCGACCTGAAAAATCTACAGTGGGGCGGCCTCAAGCCAGGAACAAAACTCGGCCCTCTTGGGCCCATCTTCCCTCGCGCCGACAAAGGACTCGCACAGATCATGATCGACATGGAAACCGAACGCAGCAGCTCTCCCGCCAGCAACACATCAAATCCGCGCCCGGATGCCCCGCTGAAGTCCGCGCTGACTCCGGCCACGCCCCCACCGGTGCCGGCCGACCCAACAAACCCAGCCGCGCCGCCACGCACAAGCTCTCTCGACGAGCCCTCGGGAACGCTGCCGGTCGCAGGCAGCGACGCGCACACGACCCACAACGGCCCCACGCCATCCCACGCCGAAGCACAGCCCAGCGGCATCTTCGGCGGCGAAGCCGCGAAGATGCCGATCACCGCAGTTCCAACCGACGCCTCCCCGCAAATCACCATCGATGACTTCGCTAAAGTCGAACTGCGCGTGGCACAGATCATCGTCTGCGAGCGCATCCCGAAGGCCGACAAGCTTCTCCGTCTTGAAGTCGACCTGGGCTACGAAAAGCGCCAGATCCTTTCCGGCATCGCCGAGTGGTACACGCCCGAAGACCTCATCGGCCGCCGCATCGTCGTGATCACCAACCTCGCACCGCGCAAAATGCGCGGCCTCGAATCGCACGGCATGCTCCTCGCCGCGTCCGAAGAAGGCGGCAAACCTGTCCTTTCCACCTTCGGCGAAGACATCGCCCTGGGCGCGCGCCTGAAGTAAGTAGCTCGCGCCTGGCATTACGGGTGCCCCGTTCATGCGCAGCTTCATCGCGCATGAGCGGGATGAAAACTGCCGGAGCTTGGAAAGATTTGTTCGACAGAGTCACTGAGTCCGGCTCCTGCTGATTCCTTGTCAAGCCCTCGGAGCTCGTATGTGCGGCAAAGGCAAGTACTTATGTGTGGCATTTAATTACCTTGCCATTGCCTACAATGGATAGAGCGCTTCGTTCATGTTCCTTAGCAAACGGCCCGAAGCGGGCATACCGAATGGAATGAAGACTTTAGACCTAAGTGCCTGCGGCTGAATACTTTGCGGGCTACTGCCCAGGTAAGTCTCTTCAATGCAAGACTTTAGGCCAAATAGTCGGGGGAGGGGTAGCTCATGAACACGCTTGTAGACAGCCACTGCCATCTCGACGACTACACCGACCTGCCGGAAGTCCTCGCGAGGGCAAAAGCTGCGAGCGTGGGCCGACTCCTCGCTGTCGGCATTGGAGACGGACCGGAGACGATGCACCGAGCCCTGGAGTTCGCCCATACTCATCCGCAGGTCTTCGCCACCGCCGGCATCCACCCGCAGGAGGCTCACCAGGCCACCCCAGAGCATCTCGCAAAGCTGGAAAAACTGGTCTCAGACCCTCGCTGCATCGCTGTGGGCGAGATCGGCCTCGACTACTACCATCTCGACAACCCTGACGTCCCAACGCAGCAGGCCGCCTTCATCGCGCAGCTGAAGATCGCTGCCGCAGCATGCAAACCAATCACCATCCATTGCCGCACGTCAGAACTCGCCACACCTGCGGCAAAGCAGAAGTACGAGCAGCACGGCAATCCGAACGCCGCTTGGGACGACCTGCTCGTGCTGCTGGACGAACACTGGGTACCAACCGGCCTTCCCGGCATCATGCACTGCTTCTCCGGCAATGAGGAGCAAGCCGCACGATCCCTCGCGATTGGGTTCTATCTCTCGTTCGCTGGAAACCTGACCTACCCAAAGTCGACCACCATCCAAGCGGTAGCGAAGTCCGCACCCGCCGACCGCATCCTGGTAGAAACGGACGCACCCTTCCTTACGCCCATCCCGCTGCGCGGCAAACGCAACGAACCGGCACACGTCGCATTGACCGCCAAGTTTCTCGCCGATCTGCGTGGAACGACACTCGAAAACATCGCGGACCAGACCACGGCGAACTTTCACGCGTTGTTTCCGACAACAGCATGACCCAGTGCTTGTTTCGCACTTCGCGCTCGCAGCGCGATAATGGTTGTTGATAGAGGTGATTGAAGAGCAATGCCAGCAGATCAGAGTTTTGACGTCGTCAGCAAAGTAGAAGTGCAGGAAGTAAAGAACGCAATCGATCAAGCGAGCAAAGAAGTCAACGCGCGCTTCGATCTGAAAAACTCGAAGTCGACGATCGCGCTTGAGGGCGACGAGACCATCCAGCTTGCCAGCCAGGATGAGTACACGATTAAGGCCGTCATCGACATCCTCGCGCAGAAGCTGGTCAAGCGCGGTGTCTCGCTCAAGAACCTCGAATACGAGAAGATCGAACCTGCGTCGAACTCTTCCGTTCGCCAGAAGATCAAGCTCAAGCAGGGCATCTCATCCGACATCGCGAAGAAGATTGTCGCGCTGATCAAGGACTCGAAGAAGAAGGCACAGGCCAGCATTCAGGGCGACACGGTTCGCGTGACCAGCAAGGACCGCGACACGTTGCAGGACATCATGGGTATGCTGCGCGGCAAAGATATGGGCGTGGAATTGCAGTTCACTAACTTCCGCTCCAACTAGCTCTTGCGGACTTTGACGCTATGAACGGTAGGGCGAATAACGTCCTCCGTCCCCTGCTAGAGTTAAGTCAGTTTGAATGCTCCTTCCATCGCGAACGCTGTCGAGGTCTTCGATTTGCTGCGCGACGATTTGGCCGCAGTGGAACGCGAGTTCGCGCAGCAGGCGGCTTCACCAGTTCGCGTGGTCACCGACATCGCCTCCTACCTGATCGCGGGTGGAGGCAAACGCATACGCCCGCTGCTGCTGCTACTTGCAGCGAAGGCGCTCGGTTGTCGCTCTGAGTCGCGCATCCGTCTCGGCGCGGTGGTGGAGATGTTGCATACCGCGACTCTCGTCCACGACGACATCATTGATGAAGCGAACACGCGCCGCGGTCGTCCATCGTCAAACACGACCTGGGGAAATGCCAAGTGTGTGCTCGCGGGTGACTGGCTCTACATGCAGGGCTTTCAGACTGCCCTGGCGGAACGCAACTTTCGTATCCTCGATCTGCTCATCTCCCTCACGCAGGAGATGGTGCAAGGCGAATTATTGCAGATGGAAAAGCTCGGCCATCTGATCAACGAAGAAGAATACTTCGACCTGATCTACCGCAAGACCGCGTGCTTGTTCAAAGTCTCCATGCAGCTTGGCGCAGTTCTGGAGGCTCCTGATCCTGACGAACCGGAAGCTCCATTTGAGCAGGTCATGGGCGAGTATGGACGCAATCTTGGGATCGCATATCAAATCATTGACGACGTACTCGATCTCACAGCGCAACATGAGGTTCTTGGCAAGCCAACCGCGTCCGATTTGCGTGAAGGCAAAGCGACTTTGGCCGTGATTCACGCGTTGGAGCGCGGAACCGGTGCAGACCGCGAAGCCATCCGCACCGTCCTCGCTGACCGCAGCTTCGCTCGCGTTCCGCACACGCAGATACTGGAAATTCTGAACCGTCACGGTTCGCTGGCGTACGCAACCGACACCGCCTGTGCGTACGCTGAGGCTGCACGCTTGTCCATCGCAGAGCTGCCCGATAGTAAATATAAGCGCGCTCTACTCTGGGTTCCCGGCTTTGTTACCACTCGCGATCGGTAAGAAGACGCTGGAGCCGCGAAGGGCTGATGCCCACTCGGGAACAGGCTCAATCCAAGACAAAGCTCCCGGCCGACCAGCAGCCACAAGAACGTATCCCTGCTCCGTCGAATTATCGAGGATCACAATCATGTTCGCGAGCGGAAGTAGCCGCTGCATGTTCCTTAAGGTGCGCGGCCATCTGCGACGTTGAACCTCTTCCGGTATATCGTGGCCGCCCTTCGCGACACGAGCGTGGATTCTCTGGATATTTATTTCGACAGACGTGGTTCCTACGAAGATCACTGCAAGCTTAAAGCCTGCGCGCGTGGCACGTGCCGCCATGCGTAGATAAGTGGTTCCGGAAAGCGTGGTTTCGACAGTGAAGCTTTGTTTATTCTCGAGGAGTTCCTCGGCTCGGTGAAGAAGCCGCTTGCCCGCCTCTATGTCATTTTCGATGCCTTGCGACGCGTCTCGGATCGACTTCGCGATTGCGTCGGGATCAAGGACCGGACCTAACTGAAACTCTTCACGGGCTGCTGAAGTTAGAGTGCTCTTACCGGATCCGTTCGATCCCGCAAGAATGGTAAGCACGGGTGCCGTCAATCCTTGTTGCCCGCTTCCGTGGCGGCTTTCTTCTGCTCAAGAATCCACTGCAGTTTCCTTATTTCCCAAGCCACGCCCTCGCGACCAGCCTTCACGAGCTTCTCCGCGAACTTCTGAATGTCGGTATCCGTACTCAACATAAGCTCATGCTACTCCGGCCTTATGCGACTCGGCATCTTTGGATTCATCATCCTCGTCAGCAACTGCCAGAGAAAGCTCTTCCACCTGCACCGTCCCGCGATCTGACGGATGCAGCAGAACCTGAATGCGACTTTCCGCCGCTGAAAGCTGTGTCTTGCATGCATTTGAAAGCGTGACGCCGCGCTCGAACAGACTGACGCTATCTTCGAGCGTAAGGTCACCGCGCTCAAGTTGTTCAACGACGCGTTCCAGTTCTTCCAGCTGTTCTTCAAAGCTAGGCAACGGACTCGACCTCCTCATATAAGCCAAGCACCTCGGCGGCAGCAGCAAACTTCCCGAAGGGCGCGCTTACCTGGACGCCCTGCACCGCACTCCGCACTCCAGCCAGCATTTCCTGAGCGATTGTCAGTCCTTCCGCAAGAGCCGCGTCTTTATCGGGCGCAGAAGCCATACGCGCGAGGACGTTATCCGGCATCGACACTCGCAAATCGTTCTTCATGAACTCCGCGTTGCGCAGGCTGGTGAGCGGCCAGATACCTGCGATTACCGGGATACGAAATGCTTCGATGCGGCGCAGGAACTCTTCCAGAAGTTTTCGATCAAACACCGGCTGCGTGATGCAAAACTCCGCGCCTGCTTCGACTTTTGCAGCAAAACGCCGAATCTCATGATCGATATCCGGAACGCCCGGATTTGCTGCGACGGAAACCGTGAAGCCGGCCGATCCGCCAATCACATTCCTCGCGAGGTCGAAGCCGTGATTCAAACCTTGCACGATGCGCACCAAGCCGATAGCGTCAACGTCGAAGACGGCGGTCGCGTCCGGGTAGTTGCCCATCTTCGGCGGGTCGCCCGTAAGGCAAAGAATGTTCTTGAGACCAAGGGAGGACGCACCAAGAAGATCGCTTTGGATACTAAGAATGTTTCGGTCACGACAGGTGTAATGCAGCACAGTCTCAATGCCAATTTTCTGCTGAATCTGAACGCAAAGGCTTTGTGCGCTCATGCGTGCGCTGGCACGCGGCGAATCCGGCACGTTGATGGCATCCACACCACGCTTTGCGAGTAGAGCTGCGCCCGCAAGTTCCTTGCCGCAATCGAATCCCTTCGGAGGGACAATCTCCACCAGCGTGACGAACTCGCCGTCCGCGATCTTCCGCGCTATGCCGGAGCGCTCGCGAAACGGCATCGGTTCGACAGCCACTGCCTTAGTTTCCGGCGAGATTACGACCGTCTGCGGTTCGACAGACTTTTCGCCCTTGTCCTGCGCCTCCATGGCACGTAGCGAGCTTCGCATGGCGCGAATGTGCGCCGGCGTAGTTCCGCAACATCCACCCACCCAGCTGGCTCCGGCCCGGATGAACTTACGAGCGTAACTTCCCATGTATTCCGGAGAAGTTAAGTAGATGTTGCGCCCTTCGACATCGCGTGGCAGTCCGGCGTTGGGCATAGCGATCAGCGGCAAGGATGTTGCCTGGCGCATACGCTCGATCACGCTGAGTACGATGGGTGGTCCGGAGCTGCAGTTGCAACCCACGGCATGTGCGCCCGCAGCTGTGAGCCTACGAGCCACTTCTTCGGGGCTTGTACCATCCAGGCAGTTTCCTGCTTCATCGACTGTAACCATGACGGCTACTTTGCATAGGGAAGCGACTTCGCGAGCGGCTAGCACTGCTTGTTCGGCTTCAGCGACAGACATCATCGTTTCCACGATCAACAAGTCCACGCCGCCTTCGGCGAGCGCAACAATCTGTTCCGCGAAGGCAGCTCGTGCCTGGTCGGCGCTGATCTCGCCATATGGTTGCAGCTTGACACCAAGCGAGCCGACCGCACCCGCAACAAAGGCCTGACTTCCCTGCTTATCGCCAAAGGCGCTGACGCACTGCCGTGCGATGCGTGCTCCTGCGAGATTGATCTCCTGCACCTTATCGGCGAGCCCGAAATGCTCCAGCCGAAATCGATTCGCGCCGAAAGTATTTGTTTCAATGATCTGCGCGCCAGCCTGGAGATATTGCTCGTGAACGGATCGAATGGTGTCGGGC
This sequence comes from Verrucomicrobia bacterium Tous-C9LFEB, assembly GCA_903970445.1. Taxonomy (GTDB): domain Bacteria; phylum Acidobacteriota; class Terriglobia; order Terriglobales; family Acidobacteriaceae; genus Granulicella. The sequence continues at coordinate 7,648 of CAJCIP010000115.1, forward strand.
TGAGACAGGTTGAGCTCGTCGTAACAACGATTGATGAAGACCCCACAGCTATAGAGCATGGTGCCCATCGCGCCGTCACAGAGGACGGTGCGCCCATCGAACAGCTTGTCGACCTCCACCACCATGCCTACGCCTTCCAACCCGTTTCTTTCGCGCCAATACGTCATCGTATAACGTTGGTGAGCTCGCCTCCGCCGCTCACGAAAGACCGTCCCGCGCGTCTCCCTTTGGTATACTTGCGGTTGAAAATGCCTGCATTCCATCGCGGTTTTGCAACGGTTCGGAGTGGTTCAAGTTGAAAAATAGAAGTGTTCTCGCCCAGCTCGTTTCGGGCATGCTCCTGGCCGTTGTCACCCTGGCGCTCACCGCCTGCGGACAGAGGATTTACTACTACACGCAATACCAATATGCAGGCCGTGCGGTTCCGCCCAGTGGCATTTTGCAGCGGGTTCTGGTTGGATACACAAGCAATGGCACGTCCGGCGGACTGCAAATTCTGGATGGCTTGCGCGACATTCGCATGAACGTTCAGGACACGATCATGCAATTCAACATCACCGGCTATTCGGGCGGGCAGCCCGGCCTGATACTGAACTTTCCTGAGCAAACCAGCGGATACGTCCTTTCAGCGTCGGATGGTACGCTCGCTGCGATCAACTACGCGAAAGAAACTTCTTCGGGCACAGTTGCTTCTTTCGGATCAAACGCACCCTCCGCCGCAGCTTCTCCTGATGGGTCGCGTTTCATGGGTGCGAGCGAGGCAGCGGGTATTGTCACCGTAAGTGCTACCGGCGCATCGGTCGGCCCAGGGACATATTCACTCAACCTGCCGAACGTGTACAAGGTCGCGATGAACCGCGGCAACTCGGTATTGCTCGCGATGGTGCGGAACTCCAACACGCTCTACCGGATCATCAAAATTCCCGCGAGCAATGTACCGACCTTCCCACCGGGCTACGTTGATTGCGAACCATTGAATCTGCCCGTCTACTGTGTTGTGCCGGTGGCCGGCACCTACGACCGCCCGACAGATGCTTACTTCTCGGCGGATGGAAATACGGTGTACATCCTCAATTGCGGACCGGAGTGCGGTGGCACCAGAGCCAGCGTGACGGCACTGAACGTGTCAGCAATCACGGTGGACAACATCCCTGCTGTGAATCCGCTGAGCGTTGGCGCCCCTTCACCCATGGAGACGCTGCCGGTCGCTAACCCGATTCCCATACCTGGTGGTGTGACGGTTGCACAGTCGGATGGCGCTCGCCTGTATCTCGCGGGGCAGTCACTATTCAGCCTTGGCTCGAACGGAGCCTTGGGCTCGACGCCGCGTGCAGACGGTCTTTTTACCGGATACGCAACCGCAGTCGATCTCACGACATTCGCGGTCTCGAACCCTGTTTCCATATCGGACGGAACACATACACGCCTGCTCTTGGCGGACGACAACACACTGTGGGCCGGCTCTTCGCAGTGTGCGAACGGGGAGCGCCAGGCACAGGGCATGAACTACAACTGCCTGACACGCATCTCGATTGCTGCCGGCGGACTTTCCGCTCAGGTGATCCCGAATGTCACCCCAGGTGGCGTTGCTACTCTGCCCTACCCCAACAGCAATGGCGATCAGTATTACTACGGCAGTCTCACAGGGATTTGCTGGATTCAGAATTACCACAAGGTTTACACCGCGTACGGCGGGCAGATCCACGCCTTCAATACCGCAGACGGATCTGAGATCAACAACACCTATATCACCATTCAGGGTACGGCTCTCGATGTTGCGTACATGGATGCCCTAACGAACGCCGCGAACTAACCAGGATGGCCAGCATCATCGCAGACCGCAGTACGTCCTCTGTGGTGGATGTGCTGGCCATCGCCGCGCACAGGGATGATGTAGAGCAAACCTGCGGCGGCACTCTGCTGGTGCAGCAGTCACTTGGTTGGCGTACCGGCATTCTGGATCTCACGCGCGGGGAGGCGGGGACACGCGGCTCTGCGGAAGATCGTGCTTCCGAAGCAGATGCTGCTGCCCGGATACTGCGGGTGTCGCACCGTGAGGCACTGGACCTGCCGGACGGCAACATCCAAAACACGCTGGAGAATCGGCTGAAGATTGCGGCGGTTCTTCGCCGTCTCCGTCCGCGAGTCGTCATCCTTCCCTACTGGCAGGGCCGTCATCCGGACCACTACACTTCAGCGACGCTGGGGTACGAGGCGTGCTTTGCCGCAGGGCTTTCCAAGCTGAATCTGCCCGCCCGATGTGGAGCACCACACCGGCCTTACAAGATTCTTTATGCGTCCCTTTATTCCGACGTTCGTCCAACTCTTGTCGTCGACATCACAGAACACATCGAGACCAGGCTGCAATCGCTGCTGGCGTATCGTTCGCAATACTCCGATCAGAACAGTGGCAGCGGTCTGTTCGTTCCAGAAGCCGACATTCGAGAACGGATGTTTTCAACGGCACGGCATTGCGGATTGCTTGCAGGCGTGCGTTATGCCGAGCCCTTCGTTCAGCGCGAAGTCAGTCTTACGCAGGACCTCATGCAAATTCCAGTGCAAACCATTTAATTTGCGTTTGCACAATCCAAGCGGCGTACTCGGTACGTACCCCAATTGCAATCGTTCCTTTGTTCCTCGCGTGCCGGCTTTCCTCCAGCACTCAGTTTGATACTCAACCCGCAAGGTGGGCTGCGTACCGTTTCACTTCCTCGGCATGCGCGGGGGAAGCATAACCAAATCCTCAGGAGACCCCGTGGATAAGCTTAGTTTTCTCGTTGACAAAGTGCTTTCGAGGCGCGGATTTCTCGCCGGCGCAGGCAGCGTCGCCGCCGCGTCAGCGCTGGCAGGTTGCTCGGACGACGGTTCGGTGCCTAACCCAGTAAGTCCAACCCTGCCCGCAGTGACGGACGCAGATATCCTCAATTACGCTCTCAATCTTGAGTATCTGGAAGCGAGCTTCTACCTGTACGCAGCGACCGGCAGCGGCCTCGCCGCTAGCGATATGACTGCCGGCTCATCGTCGCCCTATGTGACGCCCGGGACCGTGACAGTGAACAGCACTGTGACGAAGGTCGCCGGTACGACGGCAGCGCAGCAGGCGATTATTAATGAGATTGCTTTTGAGGAGCAGGAACACGTTCGCTTTCTTCGCGCGGCACTCGGTGCCAACGCAGTGCCGATGCCAAACCTCGATCTGACGTTCTTTGCTCCACTTGCGACGAATCTAAGCCCGGCGATCTCCGGCTTTAGCCCTTTCGCCAGCTTCGATGCCTTCCTCATCGGCGCATACATCTTTGAGGACGTCGGCGTTACCGCTTACCTGGGAGCTGCTCCTCTCATCTCCGCAGCCGGTGTGACCTCTGGCTACCTGACCGCCGCCTCAGGCATTCTGGCTGTTGAGGCGTACCATGCTGCCTATATTCGCGCATCGCTGACGGGGAGAGCTGTCGCCGCTGGCGCAACGTCTCCCACCGATGCCAAGTATCCGTATGTGGGCATCGCCAACGAGGTCGCCTCGCTACGTGCCAGTCTGACCGTCGGAAACAGTGGTTCGCCGATTACGCCGGCGCAGGTCGTTGCAGGTACGAGCGTCGGCAACACAGGTGTCGCGGGCTCAGCTAGTTCCGTAGAAGTGGCGCTCAGTGTTCCAACCAACACCACTACGCCAGCCACGGTTACGACAGCGGATCCGGCTACTGCTATCGCCTTCGCACGAACAGCCAATCAGGTTCACCACATCGTTTATGGTTCCGCAACGGTGGGCGTGAACAAGGGCGGATTCTTCCCGAGCGGCACAAACAGCAGATTCTCCACAACAACAGCCTAGGCGGCAAAGGACTCAATATGGCAAACCTCGAAACACAGTTAGTCGACGACATCATCGTCAATAGCCGCCGTAAGATGTTGACTCTCGGTGGAACCGCTCTGGCAGGCATGTTCCTCGGCGCAGCTGCTCCGAAAGCAGAAGCGGCAACCGGATACAGCGATGCCGATATTCTCAACTTCGCTCTCAATCTCGAGTACCTCGAGTCGAACTTCTACTACTACGCAGCCTTTGGCTGTCCCATTGACAAGCCTAATGCGGCGGCGATTGCTGCTGGCGCGCCGGCTAAGGGTATTCCGGTCACCGTTGGTGTCGGCACCGCTGGCGGTACAGCGGTAGGTCCGACTGCAGCCGTGCCATTCACAACGTTCACCACAGCCTCGTTCGCTGCAGAAACCGCTATCGAGGAGGGTCGGCACGTTCTGTTCCTTCAAACGGCACTTGGATCTTCCACACAGATCGCCCAGCCGCTGCTGAACATCACAACCTCGTTCCAGATGCTGGCGGCAGCAGCAAACGCGAACAACACGTCGGGAGTCGTTATCCCGCCGACGTTCACGCCGTATGACAACGACAATGACTTCCTCGTCGGTGCTTACGTTTTTGAGGATGTAGGAGTTACCGCGTACCATGGCGCTGCTCCGCTTCTCACGGTGTCAGGTAACCTCTCGGCGGCAGGCGGCATTCTCGCTGTTGAGGCATACCATGCCGGACTGCTTCGCACAAGGATCAACGCTCTTGACCCAACGGGTTCGGTCGGATTGGTCGGTTACACCAACTCCATTTCGAACTTGAGAAGCATCCTCGCCAAGGCTGCACAGCCGCAGACACTTGGGACAGGAACTTCTGTCGTCAGTGGAATCGACTACGATCCGCAGAACGGCGCGACGCAGGACGATTACGGCCTTGGTCAGTTTTCGGTCTCGCTCGGTGGCGTGGCGGGTTTCAGCTCGACGCGTATCGTGGATTCCGATACCACTGACACAGTCAATCCGTTACCGCTGGCGGTTTCGTCGGCACGGACGCCGACGCAGGTGCTGAACATCGTCACAGGTGGTGGTGCAGTTTCAGGCGGCAAGGCCGTGAGCCCTGCAACGGGAGTGTTTTTCCCAAACGGTTTGAACGGCCTTTTCAAATAGAGGCTCGATTCGACATTCACTCAAACGGCGTCACCTTCGGGTGGCGCCGTTTTCTGTTGCGGCAACTCTACCGTTTCGGTTGGCGTCTTCATCAATAAGCACGAACCACACTGATGAATTTTGTTTGCTATTTGTCCGCGCACCCTTTCGTTACACGAGCGCGGTGCGTTGTTTCCTCCAGAGTCATAACGAATCCCTTGCAGGTGTGCACGTTCCCTGCCTTCGCGATACGGACCTGCATACAAGGTCAGGTACCGCCGCGCATTGAAACGTTCTGGAGGCCAGCTACTCCTCAGGAGATCCAGTGAATAAGAAGAGCAATATTGCAGAAAAAGTATTCTCCAGGCGTTGCTTTCTCGCCGGTGCAGGTAGCGTTGCTGCAGCGACTTCAATTGCGGGTTGCTCGGATGACACCGTCCCAGCACCCATCCCCGAGACATCGCCATACAGTGACATCGACATCCTGAACTTTGCATTGAACCTGGAGTACTTGGAGTGCGAATACTACCTGCGCGGGGCCACAGGCGCCGGACTTTCCGCAGCGGATGCGGGTTCAGGTGCGGGCACTGTCACCGCGCCGAGCGGCGGCCCTGTAACTACCGGCAACGCACTCTATACAGACTTCATCAATGAGTTTTCCCAATCCGAAGTAGCGCACGTACGACTGCTACAGAAGACGATCACATCCCTTGGCGGGACGCCCATCTCCAGGCCGACCATCGATCTGCAAACGGCCTTCATCACGCTGGCTACGACAGCGGGCATTTCGAACGCGGCCACTTTCAACCCATTTTCGAGTTGGAACAACTTCATTGTCGGCGTCGCGATCTTCGAGGACATCGGCGTGACGGCCTACACCGGTTCAGCACCCCTGATCTCGAGTGCTGCTGTGCTCGACGCAGCCGCAGGGATCCAGGCCAAAGAGGCGTACACAGGTGCGCTTGCACGCACACTGATTGCGGCCGGTGCTTCTGGAGTGGGTGCCGACACAACGACGCTCACCAATGCAAACCTGCTTATCGCAACGATCAATAAGCTCGGCATGGCGGACGGCTCCACTGCCGGAGGTGCGGTTCAGATCAACTCAGGAGTCACTAACGGCGCGCTCGGTACCGCCACCGGCTCCAGCATCACGCTCACGCCTGCGGATAGTAATTCGCTGGCGTATGGACGAACTCCAAATCAGGTACTTCACATTGCGTACGGAAAAAGCAGCACTGGTGTCTACAGCAGCGGCGGCTTCTTTCCGAATGGGCTGAACGGGACGATCAAGACAACAACTACTTGATCCGAACGCCTTCGCCATTACCCGATTGACACGCAAGACCACGTACCCAAGGAGACCTCCCCAATGGCAACACAGGAAACAACGCAGCTAGATTCCATTATCGCGAACCGCCGCGCTCTGATCGCGGCAGGTAGCGCAGCAATGGCGGGCCTCGCAGTCACAGCATTTGCCGGTAAGGTCTATGCGCAGTCCTACACAGACACCGACATTCTCAACTTTGCTTTGAATCTTGAATACCTCGAAGCGCAGTTTTACACGCTTGCTGCATCAGGCGTCACCGCTGATCAAGGACCGGGTAACCCAATCAGTCTTGGTTCAGGGGCGGGCCCGGTTATCACCAAAGGCACGAACAACTATGCTTCCTGCAAAGTACCGTTCACGAATCCCTTGGTGCAGGCGTATGCACTTGAGATCGCTTACGAAGAGCGAAATCATGTCAAATTTCTTCAGAGTGCACTTTCAACATCAGCCGTGGCTCAACCAGCGCTGGACCTCTACAACAGCTTCATGGGCCTAGGTGCGCAGCTCACACCAAGTCAGCCCAGCTTCGATCCGTTTTCCAGTGACGCCATGTTCCTGCTTGGGGCATATATATTTGAGGATGTTGGCGTATCTGCCTATCACGGCGGCGCGGAGCTGATTCAGGACAAGATCAACGTGCTGGCGCCGGCAGCGAAGATACACGCTGTCGAGGCCTACCATGCGGGCTTGGTTCGAACGACGCTATACACGCTTGATCCCGACGGCTCTAAGGGCTATTTGGGGTTAGCGAGCAGCATGTCGAAAGTCCGTGCCACGCTCGATGGAACAAGCTCCTCGAGCACCGGAACAGATGATATCGGACTGGTGACTCCAGGGTCGACAACCGTCACTTTGGAAGGAGCGAGCGGTAGCTACCCTGCTACCACGCAAGTGAACGCCGATCAGGTCAATTATCTATGTCCAGCGCGGACACCCGCGCAAGTCTTGAGCATCGTGTACGCCGGAGGCGCGGGCAAAGGCGGTTTCTTTACCAACAGCCTAAACGGAACTATCAAATAGCTATATACCCCAAAGCAAGAAGAGGCGCGCTCCATGAGCGCGCCTCTTCTTGTGCAATGGCTATGCAGCCTGCTCAGCGGCGATCAGTTCTTCCCTGACGTGCTCATCCTGCACTTCCTCCCGGATGGAATGCGGCAGCGCCACATCGAGCACATCCTCAAAGCGCGAGGCATAGTGAATCGTGACTCCCTCGACTTGATCTGCCGTTAGATCTTCTTCGACGTTCGTCTTCACATCGATGGGAAGAATAACGTCACGGACGCCGGCCCGCTTTGCGGCAAGGAACTTCTCCTTAATGCCCCCGACCGGAAGCACGTTTCCGCTTAGCGTGATCTCTCCCGTCATCGCGAGTAGCGGACGCACTGCTTTGTCTGTGAGCAGGCTCACAAGGGCTGTTGCCATCGTGACACCGGCACTTGGACCGTCCTTCGGAATGGCTCCGGCAGGCACGTGGATGTGAATGTCGATGTCCTTCATCACGTCCTCATCAAGACCGAGCGTGATCGCGTTCGAGCGCACCCATGTCATGGCGGCTTGCATCGATTCCTTCATGACATCGCCGATCTGGCCCGTCATCTGAAAAGCGCCCTTGCCTTTCATCTTGTTGGCTTCGATGAACAGCACGTCGCCACCCGCGGGCGTCCAGGCAAGACCAACCGCCACGCCAGGCCGCTTGGTACGTTCGGCTATTTCCGTGTCGACGCGGACCTTGATGCCGCCGAGATACTCATGCACAATCTCGGGCGTGACGACGAGCTTCTCGCCTTCTGTGAGCGTGCCTTCCGCAACCTTGCGTGCTGTTTTGCGGCAGACTGTTCCGATCAACTGCTCCAGCCTGCGCACTCCCGCTTCCCGGGTGTAGTGCCGCGCAATCAAGCCGACAGATTCCGTTGGAATCTCAATCCTTTCCGGCTCAAGACCATTTTCTTTGATCTGACGAGGAATCAAATACCGCTCTGCGATGTTGACCTTTTCTTCCTCTGTGTAGCCTGTCAATTCAATGATCTCCATGCGGTCGAGCAATGGCGCCGGGATGGTATCGAGCTGATTCGCCGTGCAGATGAATAAGACCTTGCTCAGGTCGAACGGTTGATCAAGATAGTTGTCGCGGAACGTATTGTTCTGCTCCGGGTCCAATGTCTCGAGCAACGCCGACGCTGGATCACCGCGGAAATCGCGACCGAGCTTGTCGATCTCATCCAGCATGAAAACCGGGTCGTTCACCTCGACGCGCTTCAAGTGCTGAATGATTTGGCCTGGCAGCGCACCGATGTACGTGCGGCGATGCCCACGAATTTCCGCTTCGTCGTGCATGCCGCCGAGCGAGATACGTGAGAATTTGCGCCCTAGTGCGCGAGCGATGCTGCGACCGAGCGACGTCTTCCCAACGCCTGGAGGCCCAACGAAGCAAAGGATTGGCCCCTTCATGTCTGGCTTCAAACGGCGCACGCTGAGATAGTCCAGAATGCGATCTTTCACCTTCTTCAGGCCGTAATGATCTTCGTTGAGGAAGTCCTGCGCTTTTTTGATGTCCACCGCTTCGGACGTACTCTTCGCCCAAGGCAGCACAGCGAGCCACTCCACGTAATTGCGTGTCAGCGAGTAGTCCGCTGCGGCAGGATTCATGCGGCTGAGCCGACCGAGTTCCTTGAGCGCGTCCTTCTTCACATCTTCCGGCATGCCGGCAGCTTCAATCTTGTCTTTCAACTCCTGGACGTCTTTTTGCGTGTCGTCCTGATCGCCAAGCTCCTTCTGGATGGCTTTCATCTGCTCGCGCAGGTAGTAGTCACGCTGCGACTGTTGCACCGCGTCCTGCACCTCTGTTTGAATCTTATTGCGAAGCTGCTGAACCTCGATCTCTTTGGCAAGATGGCTGGTGAGCTTCTCCAAACGTGTCTTTACATCCGGCGTTTCGAGCAGTTCCTGTTTCTCAGGCGTTGAGAGAAACGGCAGGCTGGACGCAATAAAGTCCGCAAGGCGACCCGCCTCTTCAATGTTGATTGCAATCGTTTGCAGGTCATCCGAGAGTGTTGATGACGACGAAACGATCTCCTGAAATTGGCTGGTTACGTTGCGTTGCAGAGCCTCGAGCTCCGATCCACCCTCCATCGGTTGATCTGCCAAAATCTCTGATTGCGCTGTCAAGAAGGGCTGCGTCTGTGTGTAAGCGCCCAGCTTGACGCGCTCCATGCCTTCTGTAAATACGAAAAGGCTCTGATTCGGCATCTTCACGACTTTGTGCACCGTGGCCCGTGTACCGACCGTATGAAGATCCTGGCCATCCGGCTGATCCTGACGCGCGTCCCGCTGAGTGACTACGAGAATTGTCTTGTCTTCTCCGAGAGATTGAATCAACTGAATCGAGCTCTCGCGACCGACCGTCAGTGGAAGTACGGCGTGTGGGAACAGGACGGTATCTCGTACCGGCAGCACCGGATACTCGCTTCCGTGTTCCGCTCCAGCCTTCTCAGAGGACGGCTTGATGACACTTACGAATTCGTTTGGCATCTTGAGTGTTTCCTTATCAACTTTCATGCATAGGATGCACTAGGGGGTGGGCCGGTCGCAAATGTGAGTCGCATGCGCAAAGAAGGCAAGAAATTGCCGTACTAGTAGGACGGCAAAGTTGCCCTTTGCGGATTGTCCCTTGATATACCTTTCGTGGGTATATGCTCGGGCAATCCGGAGATTGCTATGCTGTTCAAGCTCGCTGTGAGTTCTTTGCTCGTGTTCGCGTGCGATCTGCCTGCACGAAAGTCTGCGAACCATGTTTTCCTTCACGTCACCTTTGCCGTGTCGGCTCAGTCGGTACCGGTTAGCGGACGCCTCCTGGTCTTTATGAAGCAGGGCAAAGGCGACAAGGAAGTTAGTGTGGACGAGTTTCATCCCACAGGCACTTGGGTGGCAGCGAAGGAAGTCCGCGATCTTGCGCCCGGTAGCACCGTTGAGCTGGACGGGACCGAAGAGGCGTTTCCAGCTTCTTTCTCCAGCATGCCTAGCGGAGACTGGGAAGCGCAAGCCGTGCTCGATCCTGATCACACCTATAACTATTCGGGACGTGGGCCAGCGGATTGGATAGGTCCAATGGTAAGTCTCGAGCACTGGTCACCGGCTGGGCCGAATGGTGTCAGCCTCGAGATCAACGGCCATCCTGCCGAGGACCCTCATGTGCCAGCTATGCGAGAGCGAACCATCTCGCTGATCAAACCGGGCAGCATTGAACGGCAGGAATTGCTTAGCCCTTCCCTCACCCATTTCTGGGGTAAGGCTACATCGGTGCGCGCATACGTGGTTCTGCCACCTTCCTACGTTGACCATCCAAACGAGCGGTTTCCGACGGTTTACTGGACCCACGGCTTTGGCGGACAGATCGAATACGCGCTGTCGCAGGGGGCGACAATCCTGAAGAGAATGCAGGCTGGCACCATGCCGCCAATGATCTGGGTGATGCTCGACGAAAGCTGTCCACAAGGCGCACACGAGTTTGCGGACTCGGTAAACGATGGGCCGTGGGGTACCGCACTGACTCGCGAGTTCATCCCGATGCTGGAGCAACGTTATCGCATGGATGCAAAGCCGCAGGGACGCCTCCTGAACGGACACTCATCCGGCGGCTGGGCGACTCTGCAACTGCAGGTCAACTATTCAGACGTTTTCGGTGGCACTTGGTCGACCTCGCCAGATCCATCCGACTTTCACGACTTTACGGGTCCTGACCTCTATGCTACGCATGCCAATATGTACCGGCGTCCGGATGGCACTCCGTGGCCGATCATGCGCGATAAGGGAAAGGTTCTTGCCACTTTGGAACAGTTTACGCATCTGGAGGATGTGCTGGGTTCATACAGCGGTCAGGTTCGATCGTTCGACTACGTCTTTTCCCCACGAAGCGCCAGCGGCGAACCTGAGTTTATGTTCGACCATGTCACTGGAGATGTTCATCCCGAGGTCGTGGCCTACTGGCACGATCATTACGATCTTGCCAACATTGTGGAAAGCAACTGGCCGGAACGCCGTGCATCTCTGACCGGACGCATTCATCTCATTGTGGGTACAGCGGACACGTTCTACCTCGATGGTGCAGCGCACAAATTCGAAGCTCGGCTCAACGCTCTCGGAGCCGAACCGCACTTTACCTACAGCCCTAACCGAACGCACTTCGATCTGTACGGAGTAGGTAGTGACCGCGACGGACTTTTCGATCAGATCGCCGCCGAGATGTATGCCGTGGCGCGACCAGGCAAGGTGTGGAAGCATGCCCCTTGACACTGATAGGCTAGGAGCAGCGATATACGCATGATGCGTCGCTCCGCTTTTACGATGCGGGAGTGGTGAAATGGCAGACACGCAGGTCTTAGAAGCCTGTGCTTCGGCGTGAGAGTTCGAGTCTCTCCTCCCGCACCATACTTAGAAATCAGGAAAATGATGAGCCAGACGATTACCCAGCCAGACAACACGAAAATCACGCTGAACAAGACCGATGATTATCGCGATTCGTATGCAAACAGCGTTCAAGTGCGATTGTCCATATGGGACTTCTTCCTGGTGTTCGGCACCATGGAACAGCAGGCAGCTGATCAGGTGAACATCAATAATTTTCAGGGCATCTATCTGAGCCCTCAGCAAGCCAAGGCACTTCAGAATGTGCTGGGACACAATATCGCGCAATACGAGCAGACTTTTGGCGCGATCTCACTCGACGTGCCGCAGAATGGTGCGCCCAAATTCGTGTCCGGCAAGAGCCCCATCCACTAAGGCGTGTCCTTCCTCGTACAGCAGGCTCGGCGTGGGGCTGCGTCGGTCGCTGCTCTTCATAATTTGCCCCTCTTCCTTATCGTCTTTGCCGCCGTTGCGCTAAGCCACTTCACCTTGCTGCGCCTGCCGTACTACTGGGATGAGGGCGGCTATTACATTCCTGCCGCGCTGGACTTTTACCATCGCTTCACGCTGATTCCCGAATACACGAACGCGCATCCGCCTCTGCCCAATGTCGTGCTCGGATCGCTCTGGCATCTCTTCGGCTATCACCTTCTCACCACGAGATTAATCATCTGCGGGTTTGCCGCAGCGGGCTTGCTCGGAGTATTTCGTTTAGCGCTGGTCCTGCTAAGACCTGAAGGTGCGCTCACAACTACCGTGCTTACTGCCGTGTACCCGATCTGGTTCGTGCAAAGCACTTTGGCACACGCGGACATCTTTGCAGCGGCCTTCACGTTGTGGGCGTTTGCACTCTATTTTTCTGCGCAACGACCTGCGGCGCGCGGCCTTGCAAGCCAAGCACACAGAGTTACTATCGCCGCCCTCTTTGCTCTTGCGGCTTTATCCAAAGAGACAGCCGTCATCCAACCCGCTGCGCTCGTGGCCTACCATCTGTTCGTTAGCTTCCGTCAGCGTCGCGCGCCAAGCCTTCGCGCCGAGCATCTTCGCTGGGCGCTCACACTCAGCCTTCCTTTGCTCCCCTTAATGGCTTGGTACGCGTACCACCGAGCGGTCTCCGGCTTTACTTTCGGGAACCCAGAGTACTTGCGTTACAACGCCACAGCGAACTTCACCGCCAGCCACATACTTTCGGCCTCCCGGTACCGATTCGTGCATCTCGCATGGCAGCGCAATATGTGGGTTCCGCTCATCACAGCCGTCGCGTGTCTTATGTTCAAGAGAAAGCGCGAACCTTCGAAAGCGATTCTGCTGGCGCCTGCGACGACCGTCATCGCCCTGCTCGTCATCGCGAATTGGCTGGCGTTTTCCGTTCTCGGCGGAGCCCTGCTCACGCGATATTTGTTGCCCGTCTATCCGCTCATACTCATCGCCTGCATAGCGGTCTGGCGAGCTTACACCACGTCTTGGCCTGCGCTTGCAACACTTACCGCAGCTTCGTTTCTGGTCGCACTTTGGTGGAGCGCACCGGCAGCCTATGCTCCGGAAGACAGTCTCACCTACCGCGACATGATCGTCGTTCATCAGCAAGCGATCGCGTTCATCGATCAGCAGTATCCTGATGCAAGAGTTCTTACGTCATGGCCCGCGGCGGCTGAACTGTATCGTCCTGACCTCGGCTACACAGATCGAAAAATCATGGGGCCGGAAATAGATAACTTTTCTGCAGCGGAAATAGAGAAAGCCGCTGGCGAGCCGGGCAGTTTTGACACGGCGCTCGTGTTCAGCAAGAACTTCATTCCACCAAATTTGCGGCGTTATCTAGCCGCACATCCGAACAGTGCGCGTGGACGAGACTTCATGCTACATCGCGATCTCACGCCGGAAGAAATTGCCGTCCGTCTCGGCGGGCAGGTTGTGTTTCAACGCGCACGGAACGGAGAATGGGCAGCCGTGCTACGCTTCCCGCGAAGCTACGATGCGGAGCTTCGGCAGCAACGCCTCGCGGGTTATTTCAACTTGAATCACCTTGGTCATGACACCTTGAATGCTTTTCGATAGATAAGGGCATCTGCGCCGATCCCGTAGAAGCCTTCATGCGCACCTACCTTTAGATACCCGCATCGCTCGTAAAAGCGTATAGCTTCTTTGTTTCCAGAAAAGACATGGAGCAGCATGGCTCCGCAGTTCGCTTCACGCGCCTGCCGCTCCGCTTCTCCTATGAGTTGGTGCGCAACTCCGCGACGCCGAAGGTCGGGATGAACGTCGAGTGTAGTGATGTAGCCTACCGACTCCTGTTCAAACCGTTCAATATGCACGATGCAAAAGCCGACGAGCATGTCGCCACTCTCCGCGACGACGACTTTTGCATTCGGAGATTCGGCGAATTGCCGCATCGCGGCACGTGAGAAGCGGAATGGCTCCTCAAAGCAGAGCAAGTCGAGCGCGAAAAGTGCCGGGAGATCAGAGCGTCGATAGCCACGCAGAGTTAGGTTCGGCGAGCTCATCACTGACAGGGCAACTAAATAGCTACGGTGAAGCTCGCTTCATCACGCGTCACAGCTCGATACAGAGTGTCACGTTCAAACGGAACACGCCCCGCTTCGGTGATGAGGCGCATCAGATCCTGCCGTCGCATACCCTGCGGTGTGCTCGCGCCCGCATCGTGATAGATCTTCTCTTCGATCACTGTGCCGTCGATGTCATCCGCCCCAAAGCGCAAGGAAATCTGCGCCATCTTCGGCGTGACCATTTGCCAGTAGCTCTTGATGTGTGCGAAGTTGTCGAGCAGTAGACGGCTGACCGCGATCTGCTTGATGTCCATCATGCCGGTGGACTTTGGAAGATGACCGAGCGCGGTATTTTCCGGGTGAAAGCTGAGAGGGATGAAAGTTTGAAAGCCCCCAGTTTCATCCTGTACCGCGCGAAGCTTCAGCAGGTGATCGACACGGTCCTCATCGTTCTCAATGTGTCCATAGAGCATGGTCGCATTCGACCTCAGGCCCGCCAGGTGTGTGAGCCGCGCCGTTTCCAACCACTCGCTTCCGTCGATTTTGTGGTCGCAGATGATGTGGCGAACGCGGTCTGCAAAGATCTCCGCTCCGCCACCCGGACAAGAATCCACGCCTGCTGCCTTCATACGTTCGAGCGCCTCAACAATGGACATCTTGCCGCGCTTTGCCAGGAATGCCACCTCGACCATCGTGAACGCCTTGATGTGGACCTGCGGATACCGCTTTTTCAGCCCGCTTACCAAGTCCATGAAGTATTCGAAGGGCAGGTCAGGATGCAAGCCGCCGACAATGTGGAACTCAGTAACAGCTTCTGTCAGACCCTTGCCCGCTGTTTCCCAAGCCTCTTCGAGAGCCATGGTGTACGTATCTGCGGAACCCTTTTTCCGCCCAAACGCACATAGCCTGCACGAAGCGATGCAGACATTCGTCGGATTGATATGCCGATTCACATTGAAGAAGGCCAAATCACCGTGAAGCCGTTCTCGAACCAGATTTGCCATCCAGCCGACCGCAAGTATGTCTCCACTGCGGTACAAAGCCAGCCCATCTTCGAAGCTGAGCCGCTCACCGGCTTGAACCTTCTCTGCGATGGGCTCGAGCACAGGGTCATCGGTTTGGAAGGAGTGCCGTGGACGCGTGCCTAGAGATGAAATACTCATCACTCTTGATTGTAGGCCTGCGACCAACCGTCTGTACGCGCGGCTTGCTACTTCCCGGCCGAATTGAAGGGGGTATCCACCATTACGGGCTGGACGATAGTGCCCTCAAAAAGTGTCGCGGCAACAAGGTGGTCGCCGACAGGACGCACAAAATGCAATCGCCACCCTGTGTCGGTGAAGGTCACTTTGTTATCGGGAACATTCACTACAAAGGCAAAGGTCGATAGAGACGAAGCAACAAAGACACGATGCGCGCTGAAATCTGCGTAGATCCCATTCACCGACCGAAGGAAGAGTTCCCGCAGGGTCTGCCAGGTGGCCCCGCGATCCTTGGAATAGAAGACGCCTTCGACCCCGCCGATCCACAATGTTCCCACGTCGTCAACTGCCACCGCGCCGACCTGTGTTAGATCGTTGGGCAGCGAGACAGCGGTCCAACTCACACCGCCATCGACCGAGAGGGCGCTTTGCCGCAGACCCGCAGCAAAGAAAGTTTGATCATGTGTCGCGAAGAAGCGCACATCGGTGGCGTCCAGGCTCGCCACTTTCTCCCAGCTATGCCCGTCAGCTACGCTGCGAAACAGGCCATGATCGGTCCCGGCGTACACTGTGTCGCCTTTGCTCTCAAGCGCGAAGACGACTGCGTCCAGCATCGGCGGCTTCGGCTTTTCAGGTACAGCCTCCACCTTGCGGACCGGAGTGCGCGATCGTGCACTGGATGTTTGTCTAGGGGAAACGCGAGATGCGGAAGTCGTTTTCGCTAAAACCTTGCGGCCCTTTGAAGTCTGCACCGAGGTAAGCGTGAAGACCGGCTGCCCGGGTCGAGTGTACACATATGCAGCGGGAACGCGATGTCGGTGTACATCTGTCTTAGCCTCTGGAGCAAGACTGCGCTTATTCTGCGTTCGAGTTCTTGCTGGTTGCGTTTTCGGCTTGGTCGAAACAGGAGACTTGTCAGGCTTCTCTTCCAGCAGGTCACTCGACTCCATCCACTGATCGGCGTCGAAGCGATAGACGCCGTGTCCTGTACCCGCAAGCAGGGTCCCGGCTGAGGTCTCTGCGAGACTAAAGACGTCATGCCCACGGAGCCCTGAACTCTGCTGCTGCCACTTCAGCCCACCGTCTTCACTGAAGAAGACGCCACCCGTCTGCTTGCCGTTCACTACACCGACGTAGATCTTTGCCGGATCGTGCAAGTCAGCAGCAAACGAGGAAACTTGCCGCGCCGAAAAGCCTGCGTTTGAGGCAGCGAAGGTGGCGCCTCCATCGTCACTGCTGAGCAATCCTCCGCGATCGGTTGCGATCAGGACATGGCTTGGCGCCTTTGGATCAACATAGACATCGTTGACGATCACATCGGGGTCCGTCATGCGCGAGAACGTGCGACCTGCATCACTCGTCTTGTAAAGACCCTCAGTAGTGCCGGCATACACGGTGTTTGAGTCTGTTGGGTCCTGCAGCAACTTGCGTGTACGTCTCGCCGTCGACGGAATCCCCTGGATTTTTCGAAACTGTTCCGCGCCATCGGAGCTTTTGTAGATGCCGGAACACGCACTCAGGTAGATCGTTTTCGTATTCTGTGGATCGATGATGATGGAGAAGACATCTGAATCGTCAATAATTCCCTGTTTGATGTTCGTCCAGGTCTCGCCACCGTCAACTGTCTTCCAGGGGAGATGCCATGTGCCGGCATAGATGATCTTTGGGTCAATAGGATCGATTGCTAACGATTCGACCTCATGGATTTCTCTACTTTCGGGAGGGCTGATTAGCTTCCAATGAACACCGTTGTCGTTACTTTGGAAAATGCCTTGCAAAGTTCCTGCAACGATGATCTGTGGATCGGATTGCGAGCGTGCCATGGATCGAACCGACTGGCGCTTCATCTCTGCCTGCGCGTACCAGGTCTTCCCTCTGTCCTCGCTGATGTACACGCCTCCGTCCGGAGCGCCAACACGCCATGTGCCCACGATGAGACGTCTAGGATTCTTCGTATCGACGAGAATATGATCGAGCACCAGGTCGTCTTGCTGAAGTATCTGCGAGACCCTGTTCCAGGTAGCGCCAGCATCGTGTGAGTCGTACAGCCAGCCGATTTCCGTGCCGAGATACAAGTGACGGCTATCCGCTGGATCAGCCGCAATGGCGCGCGCGTCCCCGCCAAAGGGCCCGAGCGGATACCACTTTGCTCCCAGAGCGCAGAAGGGATGGACGAAAAATATCGCTGCCGTAAGCAGCCCGCAGGCCCACCGCACCACGACGCTCAAATTCAAATGCTTCGCTAACAGAACGAATCCTCTTGATGGCCTAGGTAAACCTAATCTTCTGCCAACCAAATCTTAATTGCTGTTTCTACTGTCTATGATGCGGACGCTCTGCAGTCCGTTCTGAGTTCGCTTGGAAAGAAGAACGGCTGACTGGATGAACCAGTCAGCCGTTCGGTTTGAAGCGTCCGCTGTATGCGTCTACTTCTTGTGGTGACGGCGGTGAGCCGGAGCAGCTGTACGAGGTTGAGCCTTGACTGCGCTCTCATCCACTGGGGTGAGACCGGTTGTGTCAAAGTTCGCGCCCGTTGGGATAAGGGTTGTCGCCGAGCTCTTGGTACCAGCTGTGCTGGTGTAGACCGAGATGCGCGAGGCGTCGATACCCTTCTCCTTGACCAGGTAATCCTTCTCATTGACAGCGCGTTCTGCGGCCTTGTGATCCGCCATCTTTTCATCAGCGGCGGAACTACCGGCGATGGCGAGCTTGGCTTGTGGGTCACGCTGCGCGTTGATAGCGATATCGTCAAGGCAAGCCTTGGCTTCGTTATCTACGCGTGTTGGACGCTTCGTGTCGCGATCAAAGGAGATCGTGCAGAGGCTCGTCGTATTGATGACCGGAGGAGCGGTGCTTGCAACAGTCACTGTGGTCATCTGCGAGGCTGTTTGACCCTTGTCGTCAACAACGTTGCAAGTGACGGTGATTGTGCCAGGCGCCACACCGGTGGTCGTCAGGGTTGCGGTCGAAGTGTTACCGCTGATCGATCCAGCCGTGGAGCTATAGCTGTACGTCAGTGGACGATTCTGCGGGCTTACACCGTTTGCAGTAATCGTGGAAGGATCACCAGGGTTGACGGTCGAGGGATTAGCCGAGCAACCGATCGTCGGAGGCGCAAACGGGGTGACAGTGAACTGCGCCGAGCAATCAGCCATTTGACCAGGCTTGTTGCCCTGCGAAACGTGCCCCTTGACCGTGTAGGTGCCGGCAGACAATGTGCTGGTGTTGACAGCAGCAACGTTCGATGTACCAGTGACCGTGCCGCCATCAGAAGTCCATGCGTAGGTGGCGTCCTTCTTCGGGTTCAGGTTCATCGCCGTACCCGTCACTGTAACCGCGTCGCCCGGATAAATCGTTCCGGTTGGAGCTGTCACCGAGCAGGCATCGGTGATTGGCGGAGGCGGAATGATATGACCGAAGTGCATCAGGATGCCGGTGCTGAGTTCAGCAGCGCCGATGTTTGCGCGTCCGCCTAGCGGCCCGCCGGTAGGCACGGAAACAGCAGGGCCAAAGTCAGAGTGAATATACCGATAGTCGGCCTGGAACAGGCGAATACCGAAGCGGTGGTTGAAGAAGGGCAGGTCGTAGTCCATACCGCCGCCAGCGTACAGACCAACACCCCACGTGTAAGGCTCGTGCTCAAACGCCGCAGGAGTGTCGTTGTTTGGTCCACCGATGCGAACACCACCCGCGCCGCCGTGAGCGAAGAGGGTAAAGTTCTGCATGGGAGCGCGGAAAATGGGGCCAAGGTAACCGGCGTGCAGGCCATCGTTCTGACCGTCGGGGTTGCCGATGTAAGTCAACTCCATGCCGGCGTACTTGTTGAAGTAGTAAGCGCCGCTCCCAATTGCACCGTAATCCACGGATGAATAGCGTATGTTCGCTGGCTTCACCTGCCCGTGCGCGCCGAAGTACGAGTAACCCGCAAACAGGTCAATACGCGATGGATTAGGCCCGCTTGGGGCGGTTGTGCTGGGCGCGGTCTGCGCGCTCAAGCTTGCTACTCCAAGGCTGACCGCACTGGCAGCCAACAGACACCGTCCGATGCTGCGTAATGGGCTATAAGACATTCGACATCCTCCACTGAAAATACAACTGGGTGAAATATTTCTGCGGACTTCCCTGAAACCAAAGGGTCCGCTTACCTGTTATGAATTCCACAAAAGTGTACCTCAGATACTTTCGGTGTCGACAAGAAATTTCTCTGAGAGCAACATTTATGCAATTTACTAGTGAAGCACCGGCTAGATTTCACGGTAAAAACCGCTGAGTACCTATGCGGTTATTACCTCCGTGCTCCGAATCTTCAAAATCTTTTTGCTCTATTCAAGCAAGATTCAGAGTTTCTTTGATCGTTCCTCTTGAAGCTTGGATTTTTTCCTGCAACAGGGTGATCGCATATAAAAGTTGTTCTGGCCGGGGAGGGCATCCGGGCACGTATACGTCTACTGGAATCACCTGGTTGACACCCTGTAAAAGAGCATAATTATTGAAGACACCGCCTGAGGTCGCGCATGCACCCATGGAAATGACCCACTTGGGTTCAGGCATCTGCTCGTATAGCCGCCGGATCACTGGAGCCATTTTTTGCGAAACGCGCCCGGCGATGATCATCAGATCACTCTGTCGCGGGGAAGGACGGAACACCTCCGCACCGAAACGTGCAATGTCGTATCGGGATCCGCCCATCGACATCATCTCAATAGCACAGCACGCTAATCCGAACGTCATCGGCCAGACAGAATTCTTGCGGACCCAGTTGATCGCTGCGTCAAGCGATGCAAGAACCACGCCCTCCGGTTGATCGTCGCCCCAGTTCACTTCCGCAACTTTGTCGCGATTCTTCCCAAAACTATCCAACGTGCCGAAAATGTATCGGTCACTCCGCTGGGGGGTGTTGGTTGGGCGACCATTCGTGCTTGTCTGGCTTGGATCAGGGTTCATAAACTCAGTATACGTTTTCGGCCAGAGTGACTTGCCAGGTTGTTCGCATCAGGTTGCTACGTACTGTTATGGAGGCTGTGATGCTTTTGCGTTCACGGTGGTTGGTTGCCCACCGCACTGGACAGGCTTCTCGGTGACTCCCGACATGACCCGCATACCTGAGGGCAGCTCAAGCAGCAGCCGGAAGCGAATCGCTTCCAGCCTGCCCAGCGCCGACGGAGCAGCCGACTCGTCGGCGACATGAGGCGTGCTGGCAAGATGAAGCGCGACGGTGGAAGCCATTTTGGCTTGGTCCGCCAATCCAGGAGCAAAGCGCGAATCCAGCAGCTCTAATGTGCCTTCCGGCTGCTTGATAAGAACCGATTCGAGCTTCGCCTCGCTCTCTGCATTGCCCGCCAGTACTTCGGGCTGCAGATGTTCAAGCATTCGGAAAGCAGCACGATCCGCAGCAAAGCGAAAATGTCGTGGATTCCAAGCCACGGCATCCTGCGCTCGAAATGCCCAATCCGTGCTGATGAGTAAGGGGCTCACCGACTGGTACGGCGGCGTGGCCAACTCCGCGTAATCGTGCTTTTCCCGCGGAGCGTGAGCGTCCAACACCCGAATGACCCAGCCCGAGTGAAGCGGCTCCAGATACAACCTGAGGCCTTTTGCAAAAACCGCATTGAAGCTTTGACCCGCCGCGACTTGGCCCTCGATCACCGCCTGATGGCACATCTGCGTGTGCGGCGGAGCGGCCACGGCGCTTTGCGAGATGAAGATGCTCGAGAGAGCACGAAACACAACAGCGGCCTGGCGGCCACAACCGCCGCTCCTACGCTTATGCGGCGTTGGCTTCGATTGCCGTTCGCAGAGAACTCCCAAGCTCAACCTGCTGCTCCTCCTCCAACTGTTTTCCATTGATCGTCAGGTAAAAGACGTCGATTGCGGTTTCACCTTCGGTATCGATCAAAGCCACTTCTACGTTGTACCCCAATCCACTCAGCGTTTCGCTGATTGCTCGAAGGAGTCCAGGCGTGTCCTGCGCCACGACTTGCATCAGCGTGCTATGCGGAGAAGCGGTCGTGTCAAAGATCACCTTAGTTTCGACCACAAAGCGAGGCGAGCGTTTTCGGCGCCCTCGCCTACCCTTCAACATGGCTTCGATAGAAGCTCTCCCTGCGACGAGATCACGCACACTCCGTACAAAGCGTTCGCGCTCGCTTTCATTCAACTCAAGGGTTCGATAGGAGTCCGTGAAGCGGAATGTGTCTACGATCACTCCGCTGGCATTGGCAAACGCTTCAGCGGACACGACATTCATGCCCCAGGCCGCGAGAGTGCCGGCGAGGTTCGAAAACAGCCTCGGTTGATCTCGTGTCACCAGCGTAATTTCACTCATGGTCAGGCCGTAATGAAACGCAATCTGAAACGGCTCTTCTGCGAACCTGGTCGTCATTAGGAACTGCTGAACAATCGCTTCCTTGCCTCGCGTCAGCAGGTAGCGTTCGGGAAACCCTTCAAGGAAGATTTCCACTTCCGCCTTTTGTGAGGGCAGTAATTCCAAAACCCGAAGCACCCGCTCGTCCTCTCCTCGCGTGTGGATGCGCTCCTCGTCGACGTTCCTGTCGAGTTGATTGGCAGCACTCATCGAAAGGCGCCACAGGTTTTCGGCTTTCCAAGGTGTAAGAGCATCTGGATGGACTGCATCGATGTCTGCATACGTGAAGACCGTGAGCATTCGAAGTGACTCATGAGTCTGGACCTTCGCGGAAAACGCCTTCACAGTTGCGAGATCAAAGATGTCGCGCCGCAGCGCCGCGGACATTTCAAGATGTGCCTCAATGAGGCGCAATGCCAGCTCCCCGTCATAAGGATCGACCTCCAGTCGCGCCAACACGCCGCGAGCGATGCGCGCACTCTCGGCGGCATGATCGTCACTCATACGTCCTTTGCCGGTGTCATGCAGCAGAGCAGCCAGAAACAACGCACCGCGGTGCTGCAGTTCGCGAATCATGATGCCGAACTTCAGCCGCCATTCCGGCGCGCCGTGCAGAGGCGTAGCTTCCAACTCGTGCAGAACATCGATGAGCACAAACGTGTGCTCGTCCACGGTGTAGCGATGGTACGCATCGCGGATTACCAGGGCATCAATTCCGTGGAATTCGGGAAGAATAAGCTCGAGCAGACCGATGGCATGCATGGAGCGCAGCGCAATGCCTGCGTGCCGTCCCGTCAGTACAGCGCTCAGGCGCGTCCATAAGGCCGGCCAATCGTCCAGATGTGCAGCCAGTAAAGGGAGCACAGCGGTGATGCGCTCTTCGCTCTCATATGACAGTTTTGCGCCCGTCGTTGATACAGCGGCAAAAGCCTTCATAACGACATCAGGATCTGCCGCCGGATCCATGAGACCTGAGGCATCGAGCGCAATCTGGCCGTCCTTTAGGCTGAAGCCTTGCGGATCGAGCAATTTCACCCGGCGCGTTTCTCGTGGCAGCAAGTTCAGCCCGGACACTTCAAACGCTCTTTGCAGCATTCGGTCGACGAC
This sequence comes from Verrucomicrobia bacterium Tous-C9LFEB, assembly GCA_903970445.1. GTDB lineage: Bacteria > Acidobacteriota > Terriglobia > Terriglobales > Acidobacteriaceae > Granulicella. The sequence continues at coordinate 30,502 of CAJCIP010000115.1, forward strand.
GCGTGCATGCCTGAAATAGGCCCGTACCCAAACAGAAGCACTCATCGCCTGGCTACTTGTTGCAGGCAACCCGATGCGCAGCTCTGCAGCAGCATCCTGCGCCTGCCAATCCAATGTATTGTCGTCGCGTTGATGGCGGAAATGAAGAAAGCACCGTAGCGCAAATAGGAAAGCACATGCATCATTGAACTCTTGCCCGCGTGCCTCCCCGCGGGAAGAAAGCAGGTCTAGCCAGATGGAGACGTTTGCATCGCGTAGACCGCCCGGGCAATCCTTGATGTTCGGTTCGAGGTGGAAGATCGTGTTGCCGTATTTGGCGTGCCGCTCTCGCGTCATCGAAAGGAGCGCCGTTCGCATGCTCTTTGCGTCCCGGGTCAGCATCCTGCTTTCAAGCCGGCCGTCCAGCTTGCCAAACACAATCTGACTTCCGGCGACGAAGCGCCTGTCCAAGAGAGACAAACCAAACTCGGCATTATCAAGCGAAAATCGCTCGCACTCCGCAATCGTGCGGGTCACGGGCGATGCACGCATCCCGCAGTCCCAAAGTGCTTGTGAGACACGTCTGATAGCTTGCTTCGCATCGGGATCCGCTGCTTTCTCAGAGCAAAACAGTAGGTCGACGTCTGAATGCGGAAAGAGTTGCGAGCGCCCGTAGCCGCCCACCGCAACGAGAGCAACTGTCTGGACTGACTTTGGGCCGCTGGCCGTTGCTTCTGTCCACAGTTGCCGCAGAATCTCATCCAGTAACGCCGCGCGCGCGACCGTGACGCGCACACCGTTTCCATCAGCTCCGAATTCGCGATGAAGCAAATCCATTTGCTGTTGATACCGCGCCTGTATGGGTTCGTCGTGCGTCGCCCTCACCCCTTGGTCCGAGTACCCGGATTGCAGAATCTACAGCGCTATTTCGCCACGCTCATCATTGCGAATACGAATAGCCTCATCGATCTTCGAGACGAAAATCTTGCCATCCCCAATGCGGCCCGTCCGAGCTGCCGCGATGATGGCCTGAATTGCTTTCTCCAACAGATCATCGCCGACCACCAGCTCAATCTTCACTTTTGGCAGCAAGTCCACGGCGTATTCGCGCCCGCGGTAGAACTCGGTGTGACCCTTCTGCCGGCCGTGGCCGCGCGCCTCGAGGATGGTGATCCCCGAAACACCAATTTCAACAAGAGCATCTTTTACCGCATCCAGCTTCGATGGCTGAATGACTGCTTCAATTTTCTGCATAAATTCCTTTGTACTCCGCTCGTTGGTTCTCGCTAGGCTGCTTCCCAGTCGTAGCCCTCTTCGCCATGTTGCGTTAGGTCCAGACCTTCACGCTCATCGTCCTCGCTCACGCGAAGACCAACCAGCTTATCAACAATGAACAACAGGACAAGTGTGCCAACGATCGAAAGCGTCCACGCGATCGCAACGCCGCCAAGCTGGTTCAAAACCTGCCGGTGATTGCCTTCAAAGAAACCTGTTGGCCCATTTCCATAAACGGCATTGATCCCCGAATTTGCGAATAGCCCGGTTAGAATCGCCCCGAGGGTTCCACCTGCGCCGTGGACTCCAAATGCATCGAGCGAATCGTCATAACCAAAGATATTCTTGACTTTCACGACCATGTAGAAGCAGAAGACGCCTACCAGAAGTCCGATCCAGATGCCCGCCATCGGAGTCACAAAGCCCGCAGCTGGGGTGATCCCAACCAGACCGGCGACCGCGCCAGAAATGCCGCCAAGCGCAGACGCCTTCCCGTTGCGAATCCACTCGGCAGCCATCCAGCCGAGCGCCGCGGCTGCCGCACCAAAATGCGTCGCCACGAAAGCTGAGGTAGCCAACTTGCCAGAGGCCAGTGCCGAGCCGGCATTGAAGCCGAACCAGCCAAACCACAACAAGCACGCGCCGATAAAGCTTAGAACGACAGAGTGGGGTGGCATCGCCTTCTTCGGATACCCCAATCGCTTTCCGAGGTAAAGCGCGGTCACCAGCGCGCTTACACCCGAAGTCACATGCACCACGGTTCCACCGGCAAAATCCAGGCAGGGCAGCTTTCCGCCAGAGACATTCAAGAAGCCGCCAACACCCCACACCATATGCGCCATTGGGCTATAAACCACAATTGCCCAAAGCGTGAGGAACAGCAGCATTGCCGAGAACTTCATGCGTTCTGCGAAGGCACCTGTAATGAGGGCCGGCGTGATGATGGCAAACATCAGTTGGTAGACCATGAAGGTCTGCTCTGGAATAGTCGCTGCGTAGCCGGCGTTCGGCGCTAGTCCCACGCCGCGCAGAAAGGTATGGCTAAGGCCACCGATAAAAGCGTTACCCGGCGCGAATGCCAAGGAGTAGGTAAGGAAGGCCCACAGTATCGTGATGACGACCATCATCGCGAACGTCTGCATCATTGTGCCGAGGATGTTCTTTTTTCGAACTAGGCCGCCGTAAAACAAAGCCAGTCCGGGCCCGCTCATGAGCAATACGAGAGCCGCACTGGTGAGCATCCAGGCATTGTCACCTGCACTCTGCGCATTCGCGATGGCCGTGGCATTATCCGCTGCGGACTTCTCCAAAGCGGCGATACGGTCGGTACTTGCCGTGGCCGCAGTTTGCGCCAACGCTGCGCCGGCCCCAAGCATGAAGAAGACAACGAGAGCCGACAGCAAACAGCGGACCCGCTTCGATGAGAATGATAGTGTTGCCAGCCTGAAACGCATATGTCGAGGACCCTTTCGCAAGTCGTACAAACCAGTGAAGAGAAGTCGGCAACCTGCGCCCGGGAGGCACAGGGTTAGAGATAGGTTTCCTCGGCCGCAATGGGCCTAGGAACGATGTCTTGTGAGTCTGTTGAGACCTACTGTACACATAACAAGGCGTTGCTCAAAGCAGTTCTGCGGCTGTCTTGAATCGTTCCTTCGTCTGTAAGCTATTTGCATGTCTATCGTGAAGCCTCAACTTGTTCGCTGGCAGGATGTTCCGCTTGAATTGCTGAATCCTTTGCTCGAACGCCAATACCTCTCAGGCCGGCAAATGACGGTCGCGCAGATCCATCTGAAGAAAGGTTGTGTGGTTCCTTCGCACAGCCACGAAAACGAGCAGATTTCGATGGTGCTCAGTGGTCAGTTGCGCTTCACGTTCAACCGAGACGGAAGCTTCGAGCAGTACACAGTGCGTCAGGGAGAGGTACTGGTTATCCCCGCAAATTTTACCCACTCTGCGGAAGCTCTTGAGGATACGCTCAATCTCGATATCTTTTCCCCTCGAAGAGAAGACTGGATGTCTGGCGCTGATGCATATCTTCGCTGACATTTTCGCGTCCAATCATCAAACGAACACAGTCAGGGTCAAAGACGCCTGTAGATGGACGAGGGAGACCCTTTCCTGAAACAATTCGTTTGTAAGCGCAATGTGAGACCCCGCCAGAATGGGGATGGAGTTTGAATGAAAAGTGTCAACATCGGCAAAAAGAGCGTCGGCTCTGGTCAGCCCTGTTATGTGATCGCGGAAGTCGGCATTAACCATAATGGCGACATTGACCTTGCCAAGCGCCTCATTTCCGTAGCTGTTGCTGCGGGATGCGATGCGGTGAAGTTCCAGAAGCGCACAGTGGAAGTGGTGTACAGCGAAAAAGAGCTTTCCACACCACGTCCAAACCCTTTCGGGGAGACCAACGGGGACCTAAAGCGCGGTCTTGAGTTTGGCGAGGGCGATTACGACGAGATTTCCAACTTCTGCAAGCAAGTAAAGATCGACTGGTTCGTGTCCCCGTGGGACGAAGCTTCCGTGGACTTCATTGAGAAGTTCGATCCGCCCGTGTACAAGATTGCATCCGCATCGCTCACCGATGACGCCTTGCTGAAGCACGTCCGCAAGACGGGCAAGCCAATCCTAGCCTCCACCGGGATGAGCACCTACGACGAGATCGATCATGCTGTGGACGTGCTTGGCAAAGAGAACCTCGTGCTGATGCATACCACTTCGACGTATCCGGCGAAGTACGAGCAGCTCAACCTGAAAGCGATCCCCTCGATGATCGAGCGCTACGGCATTCCCGTCGGCTACTCAGGCCATGAGACAGGCATTCCAACAACCGTTGCCGCCGCTGTGCTCGGTGCGTGCTGTGTCGAGCGCCACATCACCATGGACCGTGCGATGTGGGGTTCCGATCAAGCTGCTTCGCTTGAGCCGAATGGCATCAGCCGGCTTGTACGAGACATCCGCCTCTGCGAGCAGTCGATGGGAGACGGTGTGAAGCGCGTATATGAAGAGGAAATTCCAGTGATGAAGAAGCTCCGCCGAGTCGGCGCGGCTGCCTAATGCCTCGCACGCGAAAGCAACTCACCGATGGCCTGCGAAACTTGCAGGCCATCGCCTTCGATGTCGACGGTGTCTTAACCGACGGTACGCTCACCTGGTCGCCCCTCGGGAAGGAATACAAAACCTTCTCGTTCAGTGACATCATGGGCATCTCGCTGCTTCGACGCCTGGGCATTAAAATGGCCTTGGTTTCCGGCGAGGCCTCGCCCCATGTCGATCGCTACGCAGAGAAAATGCACATTCCACACGTCATCAAAGGCACGCGGGATAAGGCGGGGGCGCTGCGAAACTTTGCCGGCAAGTTTGACCTCTCGCTTGCGCGTATCTGCTTCTTCGGTGATGACATCAATGATCTCTTCGCAATGGACATCGCCGGTCTCTGCGCATGCCCGTCCAACGCGGCGAAAGAAGTGCGCGAATATGTCGCCCAGCGCGGCTTTGTCGCGAGCCAGCCGGGCGGCCGAGGCGCCGTGCGTGAATTCACCGACGCTATTCTCGCCGCCCGCAAGTTGAGCGGTCGCGAAGTCTTCCAGATGCGTCCGCCCGACTAATCACGACCTACAATGAGACCTGATGAAACTGTCTGACTACGTTCTAAAGTTTGTTGCTGATCTCGGCATCAAGCATTGTTTCCTCGTGACTGGCGGCGGCGCCATGCACCTCAATCAATCGCTTGCCACCGAGACGCGAATCACCCCGATCTGCAACTCGCACGAGCAGGCGTCCGCCATTTGCGCTGAAGGTTACGCCAAGGCCACAAATGCTCTTGGTTTCTGCATGGTTACAACCGGCCCGGGCGGCACAAACGCAGTCACTGGCGTGGCTGGAGCTTGGCTGGACTCCACTCCTGTGCTCTTCGTGTCTGGCCAGGTAAAACGGCCCGACCGCATGTTCGACGCGCTGACCAACAAGCCCCTTGGCATGCGCCAACTTGGTGTGCAGGAAGTCGATATCTGCTCCATAGTTCGCCCGATTACGAAGTACGCAGAAACGGTTCTGGAACCGAACGATATCCGTTACCACTTGGAGAAAGCGGCGTACCTTGCCTTGAACGGTCGCCCGGGACCGGTCTGGATCGATATCCCACTCGACGTTCAGGCAACACCAATCGAAGAAGCAAATCTTCGTTCCTTCGATCCTGCCGAGTTTGCTCATCTCGACTCCCTGCATGGCACGTCCAACGTTCCTGCTGAAGTGCAGCGCGTGATCGAGGCGTTCAATCGATGCGAGCGCCCGCTTCTGTTTGCGGGTAACGGCATTCGTCTTGCGCGCGCGGAAGCAGAATTCGAGGAGCTCCGCACCTACCTTGGCGTTCCGACCGTTGCTACATGGTGCGCAGCCGATCTTGTTCCTTCTGACGATCCCACGTATGTCGGTCGGCCTGGTTCTGTCGCCGCTCGTGGTGCGAATTTCGCCTTGCAAAACTCAGATTTCCTGCTCGCCATCGGTGTGCGCCTTGATTTCGCCATTACCGGCTATGCCCCACAAAATCTCGCACGTGAGGCGTACAAGGTCGCTGTCGATATCGATCCAGCAGAGTTAGGCAAGCTGCACCCATACCTGCAGCAGCCTGTGTGCGCGGATGCCAAAGCTTTCCTCGCTGAGTTGCTGAAGCACAAGACCATGCTGAAGCCTCGCAACTTGAAACCTTGGCTCGATCGCTGCGCAGATTGGAAGACGCGGTACCCGGTAGTCACCGATGAGCACCGCAGGGCAGAGGGACTCGTTTCCATTTTCAATTTGGCGGAGATTCTCGGAACCGAGGCCAAACCCGACGACCGCCTCGTCGTCGGGAACTCCGGCTCCGGCATCGAAATTTATCTGCTCGCCTGCCCAACCTTGCATTCGCAGCGCCTGTACCACACAGCAGGCCTCGGCTCGATGGGTTACGCCATTCCAATGGCCATCGCCGTCGCAATTGCTAATCCTGGACGCGAGGTGATCGCTGTCGATGGTGACGGCGGCTTCATGTTCAACATCCAGGAACTGGAAACCATTCACCGTCTGCAGCTGCCGATCAAGTTCTTCGTCCTGAACAACGACGGTTACAGCTCCATCCGCGCATCCCAGACGGCGTACTTCAAGCAGCCGACCATCGGCGCCGACAAAAATACCGGCCTCACAATTCCCAACCTCACCAAGGTTGGCGCGAGCTATGGCTTGGGAACCCATGTCATCGCGGATCAAACTAACCTTCGCGATGAAGTGAAGAAGGTACTCGCAATGCAGGGTCCAGTGCTTTGCGACGTGAACGTACTCCCTGATGAAGTGCGAGCTCCGAGACTACAGAGCTATCAGAAACCCGACGGCAGCTTTGTCTCCAAGCCACTCGAGGATTTGTTTCCCTTTCTGCCGCGCGAAGAGTTCCTTGCCAACATGATCGTCAAACCACTTCCCGAATAGCATCAGCCTGGATGAAGACGCTTGCGGTTGAGAACTGCATCGACTCTCTTGAACAGCGCCCTGGAGATCTCCACGAAGATGAGCATCGACACAACAGTGACGCCGACGCAGGACATACATCCCGCGCACCCTCCTGTTGTTCCGATCCCTCAGGATCCATTCATTCCAAAACGCCGCCTTGCACGACTCGTGCAGCGTTTCTCAGGTGCTCAGTTCTTCCGCTACCTGTGCGTCGGTGGCTTCAACACGGTTTTCGGATACTGCTCATTTGCCATCATCCTCTTCTTGCTGAACGCAGCCGTACCCTCTAAGCTTCTCTACCTCACTGTTGTCCTCGCGTCTTTGTTGTCGACGCCGATCAACATCACAATTGCGTATTTTGGCTACAAGTTCTTCGTCTTCCGGACCCGCGGGAACTACCTTGCCGAGTGGTTCCGCTGCTTCGGTGTCTACGGCGTGGGAATGTTGCCCGGGCTGCTTCTGCTTTCAGGGCTCACGAAGCTGCTCCAAACGTTGTTCCATGCGCATAGCGCCGCGTTGCACGCTGACCTCGCCACTGCCGCCACACACATGCAAGGCAGTGCTCTTCATACGCTGCAAGAGGTCTCGAACGGCAGAGCGGCGGCAGGCTATATCGCAGGAGCCCTCGTGCAAGGTTTCACCATGATCTTCAGCTTCGTCGGCCACAAAAAAGTCACGTTCCGACAGAAAGAAAGTGCATAGTGGGCCACTCGTCTAAACTGCCGAAGACAGGAGTTGCGCAAGCGTGAGCCAGAAGACCATCTCGATCATGACGCCCTGCTACAACGAGGAGGACAACGTTCTCAACGTGTACAACCAGGTGCGCGCCGTCATGGTGGGCATAGGCAAGTACGAATACGAACACCTCTTCATTGACAACTCTTCACGCGACAACACCGTTGCGATTCTCCGCATGATTGCCGCTCAAGATCCGAACGTGAAAGTCATCGTGAATGCGCGCAACTTCGGTCACATCCGGTCGCCGATTCATGCCTTCCTACAGGCACGCGGTGACGCCGTCATCAGTATCGTGGCCGACCTGCAGGATCCGCCTCCCATGATCGTGGATCTTATTCGCGAGTGGGAGAATGGTGCTTATTGCGTGCTCGGCATCAAGCGAACAAGTGAAGAGCACTCGCTGATGTTCTGGTTGCGCAAGCAGTACTACAAATTTGCGGAGCGAATGAGCTCCATCGAGACGATCCAGAATTTCACTGGCTTTGGTCTCTACGACCGCAAGGTTGTAGAGCTGGTTCGCCAGTTCGACGATCCATACCCGTACTTCCGAGGCATCATCGCAGAAATCGGCTTGCCCACCGTGAAACTGTTTTACGACCAGCCGTCACGCAAGTTCGGCGTCACCAAGAACAATTGGTACACACTCTTCGATATCGCGATGCTGGGCATCACAAACCACTCGAAGGTGCCGATACGCCTCGCTACATTCGCGGGCTTCGGAGGCGCGCTGCTGAGCTTTGTGATCGCGCTTTGTTATCTCATCGCGAAGCTTGTCTACTGGCAAACCTTCGTGGTCGGCGTGGCTCCAATGCTTATCGGCATGTTCTTTATGCTTTCCATAGTTCTGGTCTGCCTCGGCATCATGGGCGAGTATGTCGGGTCAATCTTCACGCGCCTGCAGCATCTTCCTTATGCCGTAGAACTGGATCGCTTCAATTTTGAAAACTCTTTCGGCCGTCCACGACCGGAACCGCTGGTTCTTAATGGCATTACATCAGGCAATCCCATCGCGTCGCCGGCTCCCAGCACGGGAGCCGTTCCCTCGCCATCTTAGGTTCGTCCTCTGCAGTGCCACACAGAGACGTACCTGCCGGAGACCATCATGCAAGACCTCATTCGCAAGCAGCTTGCGCAATCCATTGCAACAATGACAAAAGTTCTCAACGATAAGAGCATCCATGAAACTGTCGTTGAGGCGGGTCGCATCACGGCGGAAGCCATGAAGGCAGGCCGCAAGCTGATGGTCTGCGGCAATGGCGGTTCCGCTGCGGACGCGCAACATCTTGTTGCAGAGTTCGTTTCCCGTCTCACGGTGGACCGCCCTGCCTTGCGAGCCATTGCGCTCACAACAGACACGTCAATCCTCACCGCAATCGGCAATGACTACAGCTACGACAACGTGTTTGAGCGACAGGTAGAAGCCATCGGCCAGGAGGGCGATGTGCTCATGGCGATCTCTACCTCCGGCAACTCAAAGAATTGTGCGAAGGCACTGAAGCTCGCAAAGAAGATGGGCATTCACACACTGGCATATACCGGAAACAAGGGTGGCGCGATGGCTGAACTTGCCGGCTTGAATGTCATTGTCCCGTCAGACACAACCATGAATATCCAGGAATCCCATCTCGCGCTCGAACATATCTTCTGCATGGTGGTAGAGCGGTACTACTTCGGTGAAGACTTCGATACGAAGCCTCAGGAGTTGGCGGAATGACGATGCCTATCTCCTACCGGGCAGCGCAGAACCTCATCAAGCGTGGTGATGAAGAAGGACTCAGAACGGCGCTAAAGGGCGGCCTCGATCCAAACCTGACAAACGAGAATGGATGGACACTACTCATGCTCGCTGCCGTGGAGGGCTCCGTGCCTCTTGGCAAGCTTCTTTTAGAAGCTGGAGCGGACCGTTCCGTGGCGAACGCCAAAGGCGCGACTGCTGAATCCATCGCCGAAAACCGCGGCCTGGCCTTGTTTGTGGAGCTGCTCCGGTAAACTCGCAGGTCAGCGGACGGCTCGTTCGCTGCCAACCCTCGTTCCATCGGCACGCATCACTCCCATTTCGGCGTAGATGGGGCGAATGATGGCCTGGATCTTTGGCTTCTCGGTCATGAACCAGACGCCCGCTGCGATACAGCAGGCCCCCGTAAAAATCACAGTGTGAGGCGCTCCGTAGAGATGGGCCAATTCGCCGGCCAGCAAAGCACCAAACGGAGCCATACCGACGAAGGCCATCGTGTAGTAGCTCATCACGCGTCCCCTCTTATCCTCAGGAACCAAAGCCTGGATAAACGTATTGCTTGCGGCGAGACCCATCATCATCCCAAAACCGACCGGTAGCATCAGCAGAAGCGAAAGCCAGGTCACGTGCGACAAACCGAACGCGATCAGCCCCGCACCGAAAACGCCCGCACCTATCTGAATCACTTGTGTAAGCCCAACAAGGCTCTTCCGCGCGGCCAGCGAAAGCGCGGCGCCGAGCGCGCCAATTGCGGAACATCCTGTAAGCCAGCCAAGCGTGTGCGGCCCGCCATGCAGCACCTGCCCGGCGAAGATAGGCAGCAGCACAGCATAGGGCCACCCCATCAGGCTAAGCACCGCAAACAACAACAGAACAGTTCGAATCGGGCGGAAGCCTCGAACGTAGTCCCACCCCTCCCGCATCTGCTGAAGCATGGTGGCCGTCGTGCGCTTCATTTCAAAGGGCCTCAGGCGCATCATCTCCAAAGAGACGATTACAGCAAAATAGCTGATCCCGTCGATGAAGAAGCACCAACCCTCGCCGACCCACCCAATGACGATACCCGCAAGCGCCGGGCCCACCAGACGAGCCGCATTGACCATGGATGAGTTGAGCGCGATCGCGTTGCTGAGATCGGCTCGATCTTCCACCATCTGCACCGTGAAGGCTTGCCTTGCCGGCATATCAAACGCATTGATCAGACCCTGAACAAGGCTGAGAGCAATGATTTCGTAGATCGTGATCACTTTGGTCAGGGTGAGCACAGCCATCGCGAGCGACTGCGCAGCGGACAAGACTTGCGTCCATACCAGGAGTTTGCGCCGGTCAAGGCGCTCTACCCACACGCCGGCAAACGGCGCGAACGCGAAGCTCAAAATCTGCCCCGAGAACCCCACAAGTCCCAACAATAGCGCTGAGTGCGAAAGACGATATACCAGCCAGCTCGTTGCGAGCCGCGTCATCCAAGTTCCAACGAGGGAAATGCTCTGTCCGCCCACGAACAGTTTGAAGTTGCGGTGCCGCAAAGCCCGCCACATGTGTGTTCCACTCCGGCTTTCCTTCGGTGAAAGCTCGCTTTCGGCTTTAGACGGTTTCGTTCGTGGCATTGTCTGTTCAGATGCGGACAGCCGGGCATCGACGCAACTCTCGCTACCGGCTCGTGAACCGAGGCATACTCATCATGATGCCTACCTCTCCACTTAGCCGACGCGACCTCGCCGAAGTTGTTGAACACGCAAAAGAAGCCTTTGGGTCTCTTCGCGATGCTCGAATTTTCGTCACGGGCGGTACTGGGTTCTTCGGCCACTGGCTATTGGAAACATTGCTCCACGCAAATGAGACGATGGGTTTGCGGGTGGAAGCCACCGTGCTCACGCGCAACGCGGACGCCTTCCGCAGCAAGTCTCCTCACCTGGCAAACAGTCGCTGCATCAGCCTGCTGGAAGGCGACATCCGCAGCTTCCAGTTTCCAGATAAAGCGCATACCCACATCTTGCATGCCGCCACCGACTCCAGCACCTCGCGGCCCGAAGCCCCGGCTTACGAGCTCGCGGAATCCATCATCGGCGGCACTCGCCACATTCTGCAATTCGCACTGCATACCGGCGCGAGGCGATTGCTCTACACATCGAGCGGCGCCGTCTACGGACGCTCCACGACGCTTCTGCACACGCCGGAAACGTTCCACGGCGCATCTGATCCCTTGCTGCTGCAAAGCAGCTACGACGAAGGCAAGCGCATGGCTGAGCACCTGTGTGTTGCTTACGCCCACGACAAACCACTTGCTCCTGTCGTCGCGCGCTGCTTTGCTTTTGTAGGTCCGCATCTGCCGCTAGATCAACACTTTGCCATCGGCAACTTCATCAAAGCGGCTATTCAGAAGCAGCCGATCAAGATTAACGGAGACGGTTCTCCCCGCAGATCATGGTTGTACATGAGCGATTTGGCGGCGTGGCTTTGGACGATGCTCGTCTTCGGCGAGAAGAACCGCGCCTATAACGTGGGTTCCGATAAGGGCTATACGATCCGCGAGGCTGCTTCTATCACTGCGTCAACGCTTCGCCCAGATGCCTCCGGCTCGAGTGGCCTTCCGATACAAATAGCGGGTATTCCAAACGCTCAAGCACCGCTGAATAGCTACGTGCCTTCGATAGACCGAGCGCGCGAGGAACTTGGCTTAGAAGTGACGGTACCCCTACGGGAAGCCTTGCTTCGCACAGCGGAATGGCACGGCTATCAGCCATCTGCAGGCTCGTGAATGTCACATCTACCGAAAGCTGTGCAAACTTCTACTGAGCCGTTTCCTGGAGTACATTCAGGCCGGCTTTCGCATTCGCAACAAACTCAAACACCACCTGCGCGATGTAGTCCAGCATTTCGCATGTAAGGCCAGGGAATGTCCCTACCCAGAACGACTGATTCATCACGAAATCCGTATTGGTCATTTCCCCAACAACGCGGTAGTTCCAGCCTTCGTACGCAGGCTGACGAAGCAGGTTGCCAGCAAAGATCAGGCGAGTGCCGATCTTGTGAGCGTCCAGATGCCTGGTGAGCTGATCGCGTTTGAATGGCGCGTCCTCACGCACGCTGATGGGAAAGCCAAACCAGCTTGGCTCCGAGTTCGGTGTAGCTTCCGGAAGCATGAACACATCAGAGAGCGGCTCGAGCTTTGCGCGTAGGTAATTAAAATTCTCTTTGCGGCGCTCGATAAACTCCGGCAGCTTAGCAATCTGGCTGACTCCAAGCGCCGCCTGCATGTCCGTCGCTTTCAGGTTGTAGCCCACATGCGAGTAGGTGTACTTGTGATCGTAGCCGCACGGCAACGTGCCTAGCTGCCAATCAAATCGCTTGCCGCACGTATTATCCACGCCGGGTTCGCACCAGCAATCGCGGCCCCAATCACGGAAACTGTCTATCAGCACCTGTAGCGCCGGTTTGTCTGTGAGCACCGCACCGCCCTCACCCATGGTGATGTGGTGCGCCGGATAAAAACTCACCGTGGCTATGTCACCGAAGGTTCCAACCTTCTGGCCTTTCCACGTTGAGCCGAGAGCGTCGCAGCAATCTTCCACAAGCCACAGGTTGTACTTCTTGCAGAACGCGGTAACCGCGTCCAGATCAAAAACATTTCCAAGTGTGTGAGCGATCATGATCGCGCGCGTCTTGTCACTGCGCGCGTCTTCCAGCTTTGTCACATCGATTTCATAGCTCGGCAGCGTGACATCAATGAAGACAGGAACCAGACGATTCTGCAGAATCGGATTCACCGTCGTTGGAAATCCAGCGCCGACGGTGATGACTTCATCGCCTGGCTTGAGCTGCCGCGCCCCAAGCTTCGGAGACGTAAGCGCACTCAGCGCAACGAGGTTCGCAGAGGATCCCGAGTTCACCAAAGACGCCGAACGCACGCCAACAAAGCGTGCAAGTTTTCGCTCGAAATCTTTCGCCCAGCGGCCCGTCGTAAACCAGCCATCGAGCGCCGAATCGACAACAGCACTGATGTCCGCGCCGTCGATCACTTTGCCGGAAACCTGCACCGCGGAAGTACCAGGTACGAAGTCTCTCTTAGGGAAAGCTTCCGCATGAAACTCGGCGGAAAGCTGAAGAATTTGCTGGCGAAGTTGTTCGGCGCGTGGGGTCATGTGGCCATTTCAGGATAACAAACTAACGCAGCATTCTTAGCTTCTTTAGCAATGAAAGGGAATTGCTCAGAAGCTCTATCAAGTATCATCAACGCAGCAACGACAAGGGTTCACAGTTCATGAAAGCAGTCATACTGGCAGGTGGGTTGGGTACGCGCATCTCGGAAGAGACATCGCTTCGTCCCAAGCCAATGGTCGAAATCGGCGGCAGGCCGATTCTCTGGCACATTCTTAAGATCTATTCGCAATTCGGCATCAATGACTTCGTTATCTGTTGCGGCTACAAGGGATATGTGATCAAGGAGTTCTTCGCGAACTATTTCCTACACACCTCCGATGTGACCTTCGACATGAGCGAAAACAAAATGGTCGTTCACAACTCCGTGGCCGAACCGTGGCGCGTCACTCTGGTAGACACCGGCGATAACTCCGGTACAGGCGGAAGACTGCGGCGAGTGGCAAAGTATCTGCAAGGCGAAGAAGCCTTCTGCATGACCTACGGCGATGGCGTTGCCGATGTCGACATCGCAGCTTCTATCGCGTTCCACAAAGCCCATGGCAAGCAGGTAACGCTTACCAGCGTTCAGCCGGTTGCACGCTTCGGTGCCCTGGGCCTGAAGGACACGCAAATTTACTCATTCCAGGAAAAGCCCCAGGATGAAGGCGGATGGATCAACGGTGGCTTCTTCGTACTTTCTCCTGAAGCCATTAACGCGGTCACCGATGACGCGCAGATGTTTGAACGCGAACCCATTGAGAAGCTAGTGAACGAGGGCGAAGTGCATGCCTTTTTCCATCATGGTTTCTGGCAGGCGATGGACACGCTCCGCGACAAGCAGCACCTCGAAGATTTGTGGAGCAAAGGAAAGGCGCCATGGAAAACCTGGTGACCTCCAACAAAATCTGGCAGGATAAGCGCGTTTTTCTCACCGGCCACACCGGTTTTAAAGGCGGCTGGCTTGCGCTTTGGCTTGCGTCAAAAGGAGCCGTTGTCCGCGGCTATGCACTAGACCCTGGTACTGAACCGAATCTATTCACAGCAGCAAACATCGCGAGCGTTGTGGATGATGTGCGCGGTGACATTCGCAATGCTGCGGCGCTCGAACCAGCGATTAGAGACTTTGCGCCTGACGTCGTGTTCCACATGGCCGCGCAGCCGTTGGTGCGTTACAGCTATGAAGATCCAATCTGCACCTATGAAACGAACGTGATCGGCACCGCACGCGTGCTCGATGCGATACGCCGCACCCCTAGCGTTCGTGCAGTAGTCAGCGTAACGACAGACAAGTGCTACGAGAACAAGGAATGGCTTTGGGGCTACCGCGAAACCGACCCGCTGGGAGGCTATGATCCTTATTCAAGCTCTAAAGCTTGCGCTGAGCTCGTCTCTGCCGCATATCGACAAAGCTATTTCCCCTTGAGCAAACTTGCGGAGCATGGCTGCGCCATTGCCACTGGCCGTGCAGGCAATGTCATCGGTGGCGGCGACTGGTCGACGGACCGCTTGATTCCAGACCTGGTGCGAGGCTTCCTGGAAGGCAAGCCCGTGCTGATACGTCGGCCACAGGCCATTCGCCCTTGGCAGCATGTGCTGGAACCTCTTCAGGGCTACATTCAGCTCGCAGAGCACCTGCTGTCTTCCAATCGCGAAGACGCTGCTCGTTTCGCGACCGCCTTCAACTTCGGCCCGGCGGACGACGATGCCCAGCCGGTGGGTTGGATTGTCGAAAAAATGACTCAATTCTGGGGTGAGGGAGCAACTTGGATACTCGACTCGGACCCCGGCGTTCACGAAGCAGGCTATCTCAAACTCGATGCGAGCCGCGCTCGCGCAGAGTTGTCATGGCATCCGAGATTGAGACTTGAGACAACATTGCAATGGCTGGTGGAATGGTACAAAGCGTGGCAGAAGGGTGAATATATGCATCGCTTCACGCTCGACCAAATCGCAGAGTACGAAACGCTCAAGCCCGTGTCATAAACGAGTGACATACCAAAGAAAAAACGGCGCTTTTCCGGAGCGCCGTTCTTTCTTGAACCAACTTATAAGGTCCGCGAGGGTCTTCGTCCACCGCTCTTCAACGCCGTATGCTCTCCGCCGTCAGAGTAGACCCGCACAGCACGGCCCCCCACGATCACTTTGTCGTGCTCTTCAATTTCGTAAAACGGATCGTCGATGTTTTCGGTATCAAGCACCTGCCGCCATGGAGTCTTGTTCGGTGGCTCGGGAAGGATATACTCTACGCCGCTGTCGGCAGCATTCACCAGGATGAGGAAGCTGTCGTCAACAACGGGATTCCCTTCTTCGTCGCTGACACCCATCGTCTTGCCGTTGAACATCACGCCTATCGATTTGTTCCACGGTGAACTCCACATCTCATCCGACGGTTCACTGCCGTCTGTGTTGTACCAGACGATATCGCGCTCCACTGACCCGCGGATGCTGCGGTCCTGAAAGAATTTCCGCCGGTGTAAATTCGGATGCTCGCGTCGCAATGCAATCAGCTTGCTCGTAAAGTCCAGCAGGCGTTTGCGAGGCTCGTCGAGCTCCCAGTCATGCCATGTGAGTTCGTTGTCCTGGCAGTAGCAGTTGTTGTTACCTTGTTGCGACCTTGCAATTTCATCGCCACCGGCCAGCATCGGCACGCCTTGGCTAAGCATAAGAGTCGTCAGGAAGTTACGCATCTGGCGCTCACGAAGGTTGTTGATGTTTGGATCATCGGTCGGCCCCTCAACACCCATGTTCCAACTGTCATTCGTGTTCGACCCATCATTGTTGTCGTCGCCGTTGGCCTCGTTGTGCTTGTCGTTATAGCTGACCAGATCGCACAAGGTGAAGCCATCGTGCGCGACAATAAAGTTGATCGAAGCCGATGGTGTGCGCCCGTCGCTCTGGTACAGGTCGCTTGAGCCGGTGAGACGATACGCAAAGTCAGACAGCGTACCCTCATCGCCCTTCCAAAATCGCCTAACGGTGTCACGATACTTGCCGTTCCACTCGCCCCACAGAACCGGGAAATTGCCAACCTGGTAGCCGCCATCGCCGACGTCCCAAGGCTCGGCAATCAGTTTGATATCTGCAAGCGTCGGATCCTGGTGAATCGTATCGAAGAACGCTCCAAGCTTGTTCACGTCATGCAGCTCGCGGGCCAGGGTCGATGCAAGATCGAACCGGAATCCGTCGACGTGCATTTCTGTTACCCAGTAGCGAAGGCTGTCCATCAACAGCTTCAAGACTTGCGGGTTATAGACATTTAATGTGTTCCCGGTGCCGGTGTAATCCATGTAGTGCTGCGGACTGTCCTGCACGGTTCGGTAGTAGGTTGTATTGTCCACGCCCTTCATGGAGAGCATCGGGCCCTTCTCGTTGCCTTCGCACGTATGGTTGTACACCACATCGAGAATCACTTCGATCCCGGCACGGTGAAGCTTCTTCACCATGTCCTTGAACTCATTCACCTGGCAACCATCTTCGCCGCACGAGCTGTAACGCGCCATCGGAGCGAAGTATCCAAGAGTGTTGTAGCCCCAATAGTCGCGCAGATCTTTGTCAAGGAGATTGCCTTCGTCGATGAAATGATGGACCGGTAGCAGCTCAACCGCTGTTACGCCAAGCTGCTGCAGATAGCTAATGCTTGACTCGTGCCCCAATCCTGCATAGGTTCCTCGCAGCTTCTCAGGAACATTGTGATTCCGCATGGAGAACCCACGCACATGCGTCTCGTAGATCACGGACTCTGCGATGGGGACTTCGGGCGCGCAATCATCTTCCCAGTCGTATTTGCCGCTGATCACGATTCCCAGAGGCACGAATGATGCATCATCCGTGTCGTCCTTCTTCATATCGTCGCCGGAAGCCACATCGTATGGGTAAATCGGCCCTTTGTGGTCAGGTTCGCCTGTAATCGCCTTCGCATAGGGATCAAGCAAGACTTTCGCAGGATTGAAGCGGAAACCATTCTCCGGCTCCCAGGCACCTTCCACCCGATATCCATAGCGCTGACCCGGCTTGATGTCGCGAACGAAGCCATGCCATACAAACGCTGTCCGCTCTTTAAGATCAATGCTCTCCGTTTGCTTGCCCTCTTCATCGAAGAAGCAAAGATGGACGGCTGTAGCGCCTTCCGAATAAAGCGCGAAATTGGTTCCCTTGGGGTTGGGCGTTGCGCCAAGGGGGTAGGGCCTTCCGGGCAAAAGGGTGCGTAGCATGAATCCTCATGAAAATAGATTGCGGCATACAGGAGATCAGTGAAGAGTGAGTAGCCATCCGGATAGATGCGACTCATACACCGGAAAGCTGCTTTCCGCGCTACTGCACTGTCAGGGCGAGTGAAAGAGTGTGGGTTACCACTCCGCCGGCGAGATTTGTGGAGGTAGCGCTTACGACAAGCGGATACGTTTGGCTCGCGAGCGTTGGCGTACCTACCGTTCGGGCACCACAACCGCCTAAGCCGACTAGCAACACCGCGCATGCCGCACCCGGCAGAGTCCTCATTCGAATCCGACGACGTAGAACGAAGAACATAGGAAGCAGAGCCAGCCAAGTCATCTGCCTGCCCAGCATCTTCTGTTCGGCATGTTGCGCCGGGGTTTGGATACTTAGTGTCGTACTCGCGCCAGCCGAGCCAGGCACAACCGCAACTGGCGCGAAAGTGGCCTG
>CAJCIP010000116.1 GCA_903970445.1 Verrucomicrobia bacterium Tous-C9LFEB
GTGGTCATCGTGCATGTTGACGATGGGACTACTGGCGCTAGCCTCGTGCGCGCCTCCGCGCTCTTCGCATATTGTCATAGGCGCGAAGAACTTTACTGAGCAGGTTGTGCTTGGTGAGCTGTTAACGCAGGAGATTGAGGCTGTGGGTAGTGGCAAGGTCGAGCGGCGGTTCTGGCTGGCGGGCAGTTATCTTTGCCAGCAGGCGCTGGTGTCCGGACGAATCGACGGGTATGTGGAGTACACGGGAACCGCGTTGACGGCAGTGCTGAAGCAGCCGCTGGAGCGAGATGCAGCGAAGGTGCATGAGAAGGTGGGTCGCTTATACGACCAGCGGTATCAGGTGCGGGAAGGGCCGGGGCTGGGATTCGAGGACACCTTTGCGATGGTCGTGCGGGGCGATGATGCGCGCAAGTATGGTTTGAAGACAATCTCTGACGTCATGAAGCTGCCCTTGCTGCGGCTCGGCGTGGGGTACGAGTTTGCAGAGCGGCCTGATGGGCTGGCCGGACTAGCGGCGGCGTACGGCTTGCATTTTGTGGGGCCGCCGCGAACGATGGAGTTGGGCTTGTTGTATCGCTCGCTCGCTGCGCATCAAGTGGATATCGTGGCAGGGAACTCGACAGACAGCGCAATCAAGGCGCTCGACTTCATCGCGCTGGACGATGACAAACACTACTTTCCGCCGTACGAGGCTGTGCCGCTCATTCGTGAAGACGCGCTGGCAAAATGGCCGCAGATCGGTATGGCGGTGCAGAAGCTGGCGGGGCAGATCAATGCCGATGAGATGCGCGCCATGAACCTGGCCGTGGAGTCGCAGCATCGGGACCCGGGCGATGTGGTGCGTGAGTTTCGTGCGAGGAAGGGGCTGTGATGGAGAAGGAATCGGCCGACGGAACAGAGCCGTGGATGCGCGGGACGCACGAAGATCTGGATCCGCTGCGGCGAGCGGTCGTTCATGCGCTGGAACTGACGGAAGAAGATGTGGCGCGCTGGTGCGGTGGGTTGACCGACGAACAAATGTTTGCTCGGCCCGCTGGCATTGCTCCTGTGGCGTTTCACTTGCGGCATATAGCTCGGTCCGCGGACCGGCTGCTGACCTATGCGGAGGATCGCTGGCTGGACGATGATCAGTTGGCCGCCCTGCATGGCGAAATGACCAGCGGGACCGCGAAGTGTGTGTTGGAAGAGTTCCGCGCCGGCATGGCGGAGGCGAAGAAGCGCGTGGTTGCGATTCAGGAAAAGCGCTACGAGGATGCGCGCGGTATCGGACGAAAGCGGCTGCCGACGACGGTTGGCGGGCTGCTGATTCATCTTGCGGAACACACGCAGCGACATACAGGGCAAGCGATTACGACGGCGAAGATCGTCACGCCCGGCCTGGTTGCCGGGAACGCCTAGCGGCCACATCGCATCGAAGAAAGAAAGCAAGGTGGAGATGCAGATGTTGGTTAATTCTCAGAAATTCGCGGTCTCGTTGATTGCTCTGGCAGCGTTTTTACCGACTCTATGTTCTTACGCCTCGGCCCAGAGCGTAACGCCGGTAGCTAACCTCGATTTGAACCGGCTGCGTGGCACGTGGTACGAGATTGCGAAGTATCCCTTCAAGCCGACGAAGAGCTGCCTGAACAACTCCTTCGAGTTGATCGCGCTGGGCAATGGCGAGCATACGGTGCAGTTTGTGGATTCCTGCGCCACTAAGAAAATCTACTCTGACCCAACACAAACGAACGCGATACAAGCAAAGAACGGCAGCGGTGAGCTGACAAGCAAACACCTCTTTATTTTTCACAGGAAGCGGGATGTTCTCGCGATTGCCCCGGACGATTCGTGGTTCGTGATCGGCAGCGCGAATCACAAGGAACTTTGGATTTATTCGAAGACGGCGACCCTGACCAGCGAAACGCTCAACAGCATTGAAGGACAAGCCGCGGCACAGGGGTTTGAAGCCTCGAAGCTAACGATGACGCGCCAAAACGTGGTTGCGGCGAGCCGTTAGGCGCTCACATAGCGCTGTCAACATGACCTAGCTAACGAGATGGCCCATCTTCTCGCGCTTCGTCTCCAGATAGCGCTCGAAGCTAGGTTCGCTTGGGATCGCGGCGCTAAGGCGTTCGGTAACGTGAATGCCCGCGGCTTCGAGCGCTTCGACCTTTTCAGGATTATTGGTCATAAGTCGAACGGCAGTTACGCCGAGCTCCTTCAGAATCTCCGCGGGCAATTCGAAATGACGGCAGTCAGCTTCGAAGCCCAACTGCTCATTGGCTTCGATTGTGTCCAGGCCTTGATCCTGCAACTCATACGCGCGGAGTTTCGCCATAAGGCCGATGCCGCGGCCTTCCTGCTGCTCGTAGAGAAGGATTCCAGTACCTTCGTCAGCGATGCGCTTCAGCGCAAGGTGAAGCTGGTCGTGACAATCGCAGCGGAGCGAGTGGAAGACGTCCCCAGTCAGACACTGCGAGTGGATACGAACGACGGGCGTTTCGGCGTGGATGTCTCCCATGACGAGGGCGACGGCGCTTTCAACCGGCTTACGAGTGGGATCGCCTGGTTCAGTGAGTCCTTCAAAGCCGAGGATGCGAAAATGGCCCCAACGCGTAGGGAAATCAGCATCAGCGACCTTACGGACTGCAGCGAACGGCATAGCAGCATTATAGATTCGCCAAAAAGCGATGCGATTCAACGGCAGCGTAGAGTAAAGGCGTGCACGCGGCCAACTCCAACCTGATTTGGATCACGCTTCTCGTGGAGCTTGGCGTTGCTGCCGCAGTCGCGAGTTCGCTTGCGCGTGCAAACCGCTTCAAGCGACTGCTGCTGTCGCGGGAACGCAACGGGGGGCAGACGCTGAAGCTGCTTGCCTGGATATGTGTGCCGCTGATGCTTGGCGTTTGGGTGCGTGTGCGCGTGCCTAATTTTCTGGCGGCAGACTTATCGTTCGAAGCCACGACGATCATGGCGCTGCTGCTGGGGCCTGCCGCAGGCATGTTGGGGGGAACTCTGCTGGCGCTGCCCGCGATGATGCACGGTGAATTCTTTGCCCTGCCAGTGAATCTGGGCATCGCTATGATCTTTGGCTCGTTCCGGAGGTTTGCCGATGAGGAAGACATCTGGTCGTTCTCGCCGCTGATTGACTTGAGCATCTACCGCTGGGTGCGGCGAACCGTTACCTATCCGCATGTAGACCGACAGATTTCATTGCTCGTGCTGTTGATGGCAGTGCAGTTCATGACCAGCTTGCTGGGGCATTTTTACCCGCACCAGTACTTTGAGTTGCATTCAGACTCGTGGTGGCTTGAGGTGGCGATTTGCGCCTGTGCTCCGGTGATTGTCGGCATTCCGCTGAAGATCTGGAATGCGGTGCGCATTGAGAGCAAGCTAGAGGAGCAGGGGAGGTTACTGTTGGAGGCTCGACTTGACGCCCTCCAACGGCAAATCAATCCACATTTCCTTTTCAACACACTGAACTCGATTGCCTCGCTTGTGCGTTCGAAGCCGGAACTGGCGCGCGAGATGATTGTGAAGCTCGCAAACATTCTGAGAGTGCTGCTGCGAGAACGCGATGCGTTTGTCCCTTTGGAGGAAGAGCTGACGTTTACAGACGACTATCTCGACATCGAGGTCGTGCGCTTTGGCGAGAAGCTGCGCGTTGTGAAAGAAATTTCTCCGGCCACGCTGCAAGCCGTCGTGCCGAGCATGTTGCTGCAACCGCTGATTGAAAACAGCATCAAGCATGGACTCGAGCCTCGCATCAGTGGGGGAACGATCATTCTGCGCAGCCGTATAGAAGGTGAGCGACTCGTGATTGAAGTGGAAGATGACGGGGTGGGCGTCGAACCCGGCGGCAGCACGGCTGCACCAGTCAGCGGATTGGTTCGCGAAGGCTCAGGCATTGGCATGCGCAATGTTCGCGAGCGCATGGAGGTGCTCTACGGTGAAGGAGCGCAGGTGGAGATGGTGAGCCGTCCAGGGCGGGGAACTCGCGTGCGGCTGGTGATGCCGGTGAGCGGCGTAGATCGCCTGTTAGAGCCTTTGCGCTGAGCTCTGCCGTGCGAGGCTCGCATCTTGCAAATAGAACGTCAGCTAAACAGCACTGCAACATATTGGGCTGAACTGCTTTGCTAGAATGGGCGTCTGTAGGAGCCAGCCGTGGCCGAGCTAGTGGAAATGATTGGTGGCACGGCGGGGCAAACCATTGCCGTAGACCGCAGGCCATCACTACAGGACCGGCTGCAACATCGAATTTCGCGCTCCAGGAAGCGCACCAGAAATACAGGAGTTGAAAACAGCATGACGGAGATTGTGTCTATACACGCACGCGAAATTCTTGATAGCCGCGGCAATCCAACAGTGGAAGCAGATGTTGTGTTGGAAGACGGTGTGCGCGGGCGTGCGGCGGTCCCAAGCGGAGCGTCCACCGGCGAGCACGAGGCTGTGGAGCTGCGCGATGGCGACAAAGACCACTATCTCGGCAAAGGTGTTTTGCAGGCTGTTGAGAACGTAGAGAGTGTGATTGGACCTGAGCTCGCCGGCATGGACGCGAGCAATCAGCGGATGATCGACGCGACGATGATTGCGCTCGACGGCACGGAGAACAAGGGCCGTCTAGGGGCGAATGCGATCCTCGCCGTATCGATGGCTTGCGCGCGTGCGTCGGCTGAAGCCCTGGGACTGCCGTTGTACCGCTACCTCGGCGGTGTGAATGCATGCATTCTGCCAACGCCGATGATGAACATCCTGAATGGCGGCGCACACGCCGACAACAACGTGGACTTCCAGGAGTTCATGGTGATGCCAGTTGGTGCGGAGAGCTTCAGCGACGCGCTGCGCTGGGGCACGGAGGTCTTCCATACATTGAAGGGCGTGCTGAAGAAGAAGGGCTACAACACGGCTGTGGGTGATGAAGGTGGGTTTGCGCCGTCGCTGAAGTCGAATGTAGAAGCGCTTGAGGTAATTCTGGAGGCGATCGAGCTTGCCGGCTATAAGGCGGGTGAGGACATCGCAATTGCGCTCGACCCGGCGGCAAGCGAGTTCTTCGATAAGAGTTCCGGCAAGTATGTTTTTAAGAAGTCCGACAAGAGCGAGAAGAACAGCGAGCAAATGGCCGCGTACTGGGAAAGTTGGACGCGTCAGTATCCAATCATCAGCATCGAAGACGGGCTTGCAGAAGACGACTGGACTGGTTGGAAGATTCTGTCCGAGAAGATCGGCCGCAAGATTCAGTTGGTCGGTGACGATCTCTTCGTGACGAACACGAAGCGCTTGCAACGCGGGATTGAAGAGGGTGTCGGCAACTCGATTCTGGTGAAGGTGAACCAGATTGGATCGATTTCCGAGACGCTGGAAGCGATCGAGTTGGCGCGGCGCAATGGATACACCAGCATCATCTCGCACCGCTCCGGCGAGACGGAGGACACATTCATCGCAGACCTCGCGGTGGGTACAGGGGCAGGGCAGATCAAGACGGGTTCGGCTTCGCGTACAGATCGCATCGCGAAGTACAACCAGCTTCTTCGGATTGAGGAAGAGCTTGGACAGACGGCGGAGTTCCTCGGGCGCGAGAGCGTGAATTACTCGGAGTAATGCGGCTTCCGTATGATTCGGTCCTTCGGCAGCAAGCAGACTGAAGCGTTCTTCGCAGGCGAACGTGTTAGGGCGTTTGAGTCGATTCGCAAGGTTGTTCGTTTGAAGTTGGATCGTCTTTCCGTAGCAAAATCGCTAAACGATTTAGCCATGTTGCCGGGCAATCGATTCGAGGCTTTGAAGGGTGATCGCGCAGGGCAGTATTCAATCAGGGTCAACGATCAATGGCGGATCTGCTTCGTGTGGGACGATAGAGAGGACGGCCCAGCTCGTGTTGAGATTGTTCACTATCATTGATGCGAGGAGGCGCAATGCAAATTGATGCGATTCACCCGGGCGAACATGTTCAGGAAGAACTCGATGCGATGCAAATTTCCGTAGAAGCTTTTGCGTCTCAACTCAGCGTTTCCCCAAAAAGGTTGAGCGAGTTGGTGAAGGGCGATCGGCACCTAGACGCGGACATGGCTTTGAGACTTGCACACTTTTTTGGAACGAGTGCGGAGTTCTGGCTTAGCTTGCAGAATCTTTACGATTTGCGCAAAGTGGAAGAAGTCAGCGGTGACTTGATCAAGTCATTGCCTACCATCAAAGAGCTACAAGCAGCCTAATCTGTCAGTCATTTTGAGACACAGTGTCAAGAAACAATCCGGTTATCCTAACAATCCTTGACGGCTGGGGTTATCGTGCCGAAACTCACGGCAATGCGATTGCGTTGGCGCGGAAGCCGCACTACGACAAGCTGCTGCGCGAGTATCCGAACACGCTGATCCGTGCCAGTGAGCACTTCGTTGGTCTGCCCGATGGGCAAATGGGCAACAGCGAAGTCGGACATCTGAATCTTGGTGCCGGGCGTGTGGTGCGCATGGACATCACGCGCATCGATGCGGCAATCGCTTCAGGCGAATTCTTTGAAGAGCCAACGTTGCTTGGCGCGATGCAAGCTGGCGCGGCTGAAGGGCGTGCGTTGCACTTGATCGGTCTCCTGAGTGACGGTGGCGTGCATTCGCATCAGCGGCACCTGCATTCTTTGATCGAGATGGCTGCGCGGCAGAAGGTCGAGCGCGTGTTCGTACATGCGTTCATGGACGGGCGCGATACGCTGCCGACGAGCGGTGGGGGATATCTCGAAGCGTTGGAGCAGAAGTTCGCCGAGTTTGGTGTGGGCAAGCTGGCGAGTGTCAGTGGGCGTTACTTTGCCATGGATCGCGATCTGCGCTGGGAAAAAGAACGCAAGGCATTTGACGCGATAGTGACCGGGCGAGCGCCAGGTGGAAGCTATCGCAATGCGGTAGAGCGAGTTCGCGAAAGCTACAACAACGGCATCACGGATGAGTTCATCGAGCCTTTTTGCTGCATGGATGAGCACGGCCAGCCGGTCCGACTGATTCGCGATGGCGACGCTGTGATCAATTTCAACTATCGCGCGGATCGTGCGCGTCAGATAACGCGCGTGCTGGCGAGACGAAGTGGACTCACCGCAACTGGTGGGCTTGAGCTGCCGAAGGCTGCGGAGCTTGACGCAGAGATCCCGCTGGAAAGTGTGCCGCAGGACCTGCACTACGTCACCATGACGCAGTACGACACCACGTACACACTGCCCATGGTGATCCCACCCGAGAGCATGGATAACCTGCTCGCGAATGTGATGGCGAAGTACGAGCTTCGCAATCTGCGCGTGGCCGAGACGGAAAAGTATGCGCATGTCACGTACTTCTTCAACGGGGGCATTGAAAAGCCCTTC
>CAJCIP010000117.1 GCA_903970445.1 Verrucomicrobia bacterium Tous-C9LFEB
GCAACCAGCCAGAAGAACGAGCGGCAAGGCAAGAAAAAGCGAGGACGTGCGTTGTACGTTGAGCATGGGGGAGGGTTCCTGGCGCGCGAAACGTGCCCGCGCGGCTACCTTCCAGTTTACAGGAAGGTGATATCAGGGGGCGGCTGTAAAGCTTCCCCTCGTTCGCAATGTATTCGCGCTGGCCTTGTCAGGAACTTGGAAACAAGTGCTATAGCTTGCCCAGTTCCACGACGCGAACGCTGCTAATAGCTTCGACGTTGCACAGATCGGCGATGGCTTGATCAAGCGCCTGCCGCGCGTCCTGAGGAACGTCGAGCTGCACCAGCGCTAGCGCTTGCCCTTGCGACATAGCCGCACTCCGCGCTGCCTGGCTACGGCCGAGAGCAAAGTTCGCGATGTTTAGCTTTGCTTCGCCGAGGATGGTGCCGATGCGGCCAATGACGCCGGGGACGTCCTGATTGCGAATGATGACAAGTGTGCCCGCGAGTTCGGCCTCGATGTCGATGCCGTCATAGCTGAGAATGCGCGGGGAATGGCCATGCAGCACCGTGCCGAGGCCGACCCAGTCGCCTTCTTCGCCGTTGCGCGACCAGTGCACGGACAGTTTGAGCGTGGCTGCGGCTCCGCCGGCGATGAACTCGCGCTTGTCTTCTTTCAGGCGCACGCCGCGCTCAGTTGCCATGGCCGCGGCATTGATGCGATTGACACCGTCCGCTGTGCGCAGCACGCCGGCGATGGCTGCATTGCGGATGAGGTCGGTTTTCATTTGTGCGAGGCGGCCGTTGTAGATGAGCGAGATGCTTTCGATGTTGCCGCCATCCTGCGCTGCGCCTGCAGCGTGGCCGATAAGCTGGCCGAGGCGATCGGCCATTTCGATGTACGGCGATACTTCGGTGTACTCCTCTTCGCTGAGCGAGGCGACGTTGACGGCGTTCTGCACGACGCCGAGCTTGAGATAGTCACGCACCTGGTTGGCAAGCTGAATGCCGATGGCTTCCTGCGCTTCGTCGGTAGAGCCGGCGATGTGCGGTGACAGGAGAACGTTCTCGAGATCGAAATACGGTGAGTCCTTCAGCGGCTCGGCGCGGAAGACGTCAAGTGCAGCGCCGGCAACCTGACCTGATTTCAAGCCTTCGATGAGCGCCTCGTCGACGATGAGCTCGCCGCGCGCGCAGTTCACGATGCGGACCCCGGGCTTCATGATGGCGATGGAGTGCTTGTTGATGAGCCCTTCCGTTTGCGGGGTGAGGCCGACATGCAGGGACAGGTAATCGGACGCAGAGAAAATTTCGTCGATGGGCACGAGTGTGACGCTGTTTTCGCGCGCGATGACTGGAGCGACGAAGGGGTCGTAACCGACAAGCGTCATGCCGAAGGCTTTCGCGCGGCGGGCGACTTCAAGACCGATGCGGCCGAGACCCACAATTCCTAGGCTTTTGCCGCGCAGCTCCGAGCCTTGCAGCGATTTCTTGTCCCACTTGCCGGCGTGCATGCCGGTGTTTGCACGCGGGATAGAACGAGCCATCGAGATCATGAGGCCGAGCGTGAGTTCGGCCACAGCGACTGCGTTGGCGCCGGGCGTGTTCATCACGACGATGCCGCGGCGTGTAGCTTCGGCTGCGTCGATGTTGTCGACGCCAACGCCGGCGCGGCCAATAATGCGCAGCTTTGGTGCTGAGGCAAGTAGCGTGGCATCAGCCTGCACCGCGGAGCGCACGATGAGCGCGTCGGCGTCGGCGAGTTCGGCAGGCAAGCCGCCAGGAGCAATCTTGTCTGCAGTGACCACGTTCCAGCCCGGCTGCTCCTGCAGGATGGCGAGCGTGGCGGGCGACACTTTTTCAGCGATGACGATCTTCAAACCAACTCCAGGGGCGCGAAGGCGCAACCCTGTTAGTTTACTTCGCGAGTGCTGGGGCCTTCGCAAAGCATCGGCGCGAGAGGATCGTTAGTGCTTGTCTACATCTGCGAAGTCCTGGTTCAAGCCCTGCATGATTTGCTGCAGAGTTTGGAGACGAAGGTAGAGCTGCGCTGTGTCCTTGAGCAGTTCGTGCTGGTCTTCCGAAGTCATCACGGCGTTGTCTTCCGTCATGAGCAGAGGTGACGCGGCCAGAGCTTCACTGAGGAACAGCGAAATTGCCTGGTCATTCACAATCGTTTGCTGAGTGTAGATTCCGGCATCCCGCTGCACTTCTTCCACCGGCATGAACGCCAAAGCGCCGGTGTCGCGCGCGGAAAGCCACGCCGTATCGGAGAAAGCGGACCAGCCAAACGTGAAATGCATTTCGCCGTGATCGAGCGCATGCGGGTTGTGCTTGAGTTGCTGCACGCGGTGCATGTTCTGCAGCATGAGCTGCTTCGTCTGCTCGGCGAGTGCGCCATTGGAAGCGGCGAGCTTGCGATTGTCATCAATCTCACGCGAGATATTTTCGCGAGCGACATGGACGATGTGCCGATGATGAAACCACTCCACGCTCTGTTCCAGGCCAATGGCGATGAGCAGACCGATCACAATGGTGACAATGTGGATGAAGAAATCGCGCCAGGTGTGTATGGGGTGTTCGGGCGGGTGAACTTCCATCGGTGGCTCCTAAGGCGAACACAGAAAGTGTAACGAACCTCTTCTTGCTGCGTTGCTGCATCCACATTGCTATGGCGAGCAGGCAGGCGTATCCCATAACACCCGATGGACGGTACTTCGTGGTGCGCGGACGTTTGTGGCGGAAGTCGAATCCACATCTAAGCGAGACCGAACGTGCGGAGCTTACGCGCGAACTGATGAGTGCGCGGCGAGCGAAGGGCGTCGCTATGCGAGCAGGCGATACGGAGGCGCGAGAAGCTGCCCGTAAGCGCGTCGATGCGGCAAAGCATGCGCTGGGTGAGCGCGGCGGGGTGTGGTGGGAAGATGGCGCGCCGGATCACAACCGGCAGATGGTGAGAAACACGCCGTATGCTGAGTGGTTTGCGGAATTAAAGCAATAAAGATCGCCATCAGCGTGATGGGAGTTTCAAGACCTGCAAGATTCAGCGGCATCGCGGGCTCCTTGAGCTCATCCTAGTTTGAGGCTCTCGCTTACCGGAAGAAGTGCGGGACGAAACTGGAGAGGTTGCCGGTGATGGGTCCAGCGTCTTCGCGGATGCCCATACCACAGCATTCCTGGTCGATCATCCAAAGGCCGAGCACAGGCCATCGGTTGCCGCCCTGCTGATCGGGAAAAAACGTGGCATTGCCGAGGCGCTGGTCGATCTGCATCCGGTTGTCGTAGGGGCCAGGTGTTTCGATCTTTGCGCCCTCAGGCGTGACCATGATGATGTTGGAGCCTTCGCGTGAGTGCATCGGCTTGCGCACCCAACCCGCGGGTGGCTGCCATCCGCTTTGGCCTGTGACAAAGTGCGATTCGAGCAGAAGATCGTGATTCGGGTAAAGCTCCCACAGGATCGGCAGGATGCCTTTGTTGGAGAGCAGCGTTTTCCAGATGGGCTCAATCCAGCGCATGTTCTGATACGTGCGCAGCGCGTTAACGGAGAAGGCTTCATCGAGCATCGTCTCCCATGGGTAGAGTTTGAAGAGCGACTTGATCGCGTTCTCGGCCGGGTCGGTGTCGACGAAGCATTGTCGCTCTTCGTTCCAGCCGATCTCTTCCATCAGCATTTGGCGCGTGGGCAGTCCGGCCTGCTCGGCGGTGTCGCGCATGTAGGCGATGGTCAGCAGGTCTTCTGGGTTGTCGGCGCTGGCGAAGTAGACGGGCTTCGCGAGATAGCTCGCGACGTCCTGCCACTTGGCGATGAGCTTTTCGTGCAGCGAGTTGAACTGGTCGGCATCAGGGAAAACATCTTTGAGCCAGTACCACTGGATGACGGCGGCCTCGAGCAGTGATGTTGGTGTGTCGGCGTTGTATTCGAGGAGCTTCGGCGGACCCTGGCCGTTCCAGAGGATATCGAAGCGACCGTAGATAGAGGGCGGCTCTTCGTTCCACGCCCACTCGATGGCGGGGATGGCTTCTGCGGGGATTTCGAGTTCGGCGTAGCGCTTGTTGTCGATGACATGCTGCGCAGCGGCGAGGCACATCTCCTGCAACTGATTACCGGCGGCTTCGAGGGTGTCTACTTCGGCGGCGGTGAATTCGTAGCAGGTGCTTTCGTCCCAGTAGGGTTTTTCGCCTGGCGCGAGTTGTTGCGGTGTGTGGAAGGTGAGGCCCTGGCCTTCGACGGTGTTTTGCCAGTTGATGCGCGGACTGATGGCGTGACGGTGCATGGAACTATTCTCCTGCGCTGCTGACGTGCGAAGACGATGAAGAGAAGCTTCGGCCGAATCCGCCGCGCGATGTGCCCGCGCTGTAGGAATAAGTGCGACCGGGTGTGGGTGTGTAGCTGCCGCCGTTGACGATGCTGCCAATCACCATAGGCCCGATGCCTCCGTAGTAGTGTCGGAAGTGATGCTGGCCGCTGTAGGGCGGTCTCGCTCCGTGAGAATCGCCCGATAGGATTCCCGTGCTATTGGGCGGGAGACCGGCGCAAAACTTTGGATCCACAACCTGGTTCTGCTCATCGACGCAGCGTTCAGGTTCGGCGTGATGACAGCCGCTGAGGAGGGCGACGGCGGCGGACGCAAGGATGGGAGCGAAGACAAAGGCGGAGCGGCGCATGAAAAGATCCCTGAGTTTGCCAGAACATCCTAACGCATGCCGCGTTGGCCCTTTCAAAGCGAGGGCTTCTAGGAACGGCGATAGCGTAGAGCTTCGCGGGCATTCCCTCAGCGGCTAAAGCCGCGTTCATGGGACATCGTAGTGGCCGGGCTGAAGCCCGGCCCTTTCAAAGCCTGCTCACGGACACAGATCGCGAGTCGTTCGGCAACTATGTCGCGTAGGAAATCGCTTCAAACGGAACACCCTGCGTGTGGCTATGCTGTTTAGCTAGCCTCGAAGCTGTTGCAATACACCTGACAGTTCATCAGGCAATGAAGCTTGTAATTCCAGCTTCTCCGTTGTGCGGGGATGCTCGAACTGGAGTTCGGCGGCGTGCAGGAAATTTCGTTCAAGCGAGAGAGGATCTGCTTTCGAGCCGGCTACTGGCTTGATAAATTCCGGTGCGCCGTACAGCGTGTCGCCGACGACGGAATGGCCGACCGCCTGCATGTGCACGCGAATCTGATGGGTGCGGCCGGTTTCGATGTGAACTTCGAGTAGGCTGAATTTGCCGTAGGGTCCGTCGCAGCGTTCAAGCACGCGCCAGTGCGTGACAGCGTTGCGGCCGTCGGCGCGGCGCGTGGTCATGCGCACGCGGCGAACGACGTCGCGGGCGATGGGCAGGTTGATCGTGCCGGAGTCGTCTTTCATCCAGCCGTGCACGAGTGCGAGGTAAATCTTGCGCAGGCTGCGGCCGGCAAACATCTCGCCCAGCTTGCGATGGGTGCTGTCGTTCTTGGCGACGACGATGAGGCCGCTGGTTTGCTTGTCGAGGCGGTGAACGATGCCGGGGCGCAGGTCGCCTCCGGCATGCGAAAGCTGTTTGCCGAAGTGGAAGAGCAGTGCGTTCACTAACGTGCCGCGGTTCTGTTCTCCGTCGCCGGCGCCCGCGTGCACCATCATGCCTGCGGGTTTGTCGATGACAGCGAGGTCTTTGTCTTCGTAAATGATGGTGAGCGGGATATCTTCGGGCAAAGCGTGAAGTGGCTCGGGCTGCGGATCGCCTTCGATCTCGATATGCTCGCCGCCCCTAAGCTTGTGCTTTGCCTTGACGGCAACGCCGTCGAGCTTTACCTGGCCCGCTTCGATGAGTAGCTGAACGCGTGCGCGGCTGATGTCGGGGATGGCTTTCGCGAGGTAAGCGTCGAGCCGCATGTTCTGGGCGGCAGCCTCGGCGGTGAAGCTGCGCACACCGTCTTCCGGCTCGAGGTCGTCGATGACCTGAATGTGAACGGGCTCGACGTATGCCTGCGGCGCGGGATAACGCGGCGCCGAGTGTGTTTCTTCCGCGACCTTGGAACCGTTTGCGCCCGTGGTCACAATCCACGAGCGCTCGCTCGGCAAGATTTCCTGGGTAAACTCCCCCGTGTCGATCAGAGCCTCTTGAGGCTCGATGGCTTCCGGGTCTCCGGCCTCGCGCTGGGCTGCTTCGCGTTCCAGCACCTGTGTGCGATGGGCGCGATAGTCCTGCTTTACGGACTGCCGGCGCTTGCCTTTCGGCAGCATATTCTTTGAAGGCATCTAGCTCGCTTTCCTGCGCCGTGGAGCCTCGCTGAAGCGAAGCTGGGTCACATACCATTCCAACACCTGCAGACCCGCGCGGCTGCACCACGCATTGTTCTGCGAAGGGTAGTCGCGCGGCAGGTCCATAAAGCGTGATTGCGTTTCGAGCAGCAGCGGATCTTTGAACACCGTATCGCGCATAAGGGCAGGTGACATCCTTCCCTCGCTTTCAATGAATTTCTCGAGGTAGGTCGTGACCTCTTCTCTAGAAGGCACGGGCGCAAACCCAACCGCCGCTGTGAAGCCCGCGCCGACCAGCATGGTTGCGATGGCAACGAACTGCGATGGATCGAGCAGCAGGCCGGCTTCGATGTCCACCGGCTGGCGGACCATGTCGAGCAGGAACGATGCGGCGCCTCCGAGGAAGAGGCCGTACGCGGCGACCTCGCCCATGCGGTGCTCACGCTTGAGGCGACGCATCAAGTACACGCACAAGGCAAGCGCCAACACGAAGGCATATAGCTGCACCGGATGCACTTGGCCGAGAACGTTGTCTCCGGGCGTTTGCCTGGCCCATGGGAGAGTGGTGGGCATACCGGCGTCAGTACCTTCGAGAGTGGTGGGCATACCGGCGTCAGTACCTTCGACAAAGTGTCCCTGGCTGAGGAACGCCCACAGGACCGCCCCGCACGGAGCCCACGCGTCGGCGACATTCATCACCGGCATGTGACGGACGCGCAGCCAAAGGAACGTGAGGATGATCGTCAGCGCGATGCCGCTGTAGGTAAGCGATGGCAGCGTGAGGATCAGCAGGGGAAAGCGCAGGAAGGCTTTGGGATCCCTGGCGATGAGCAGGGCGCGAGAGGCGATGAATGCGGAGAGCAGGGCAAACATGCCTGCGTCCCACAGCCGTTCAGGCGAGAGTGCAGCGTAACGCGCGGTGCGCTGGCTCAGCCACAGTGCGCACACGAGTCCCGCGGCAGCGAAGAGCCCGAAGACTGGAAGATGCAGAGGCCCAACGCGCAGATAGCCGGGAATGAGTGCGAGCGCGTTCATCCCCATTGAGGATACGCGAAGGAGAAGCACAGACCGACCCACTGGGCCGTACGGTGAGGCGCAGGTGAACCCGCCAGTAAGCGGTGGGACTCAGCCGTGGTTCTTTAGGCTTTCCGGACTGGCGGACATAGCACACCGAACCATATGTACGAGCCGAACCCCTGTTCAAAGAATATTGGTTCAACCTGCGTTGTTCCCCGCACCTGCTTTGCAGGCCGGTCTATGAGATTGGATGCTAACGGTGAAGCGCAATCCGCGCAACTTGACAGACGTTGTAGGCGGAAGCGGTCCAGCCTAGAAGCTGTAGCGAAGGCCGCCTTCGATGCGGCGCCCGTTGTCTGCCGCGTAGGGAAGATTGAATTGCGGCGAGCCCAGGACGCTGCCCACGGCTGTGACGTTGGTGTGGTTCAGCAGGTTTGAGGAACGGATGTTTGCTGTCAGCGTTTGCTGATGATCTGCCTTCTTGTTGCGCGTGATCACCCAGGCACGCTGGATGTTGCTGTCGAGGTGGAACGTCCACGGCATGGCGCCTGTGTTGCGGCGCAGCACTCCGATGCCGCCGGAGTCGGTGAGCAAGCCGTATGAGGTTTGCACAGCGCAGGAGCTCGACGCCGCTTGAGATGGCGAACCGCAGAGTGGCTCGCTCGGCGAAGCTATCTGTGGCCGGTCGTTGTAGTTGCCGTCGCCGTTGTTGTCCGAACCCGTGGTGATGTTGAAGACGCCGTTGCCTGATCCGAAGTAGTTGGCCGTGAGCTGCACCTTGTATGGGAGAGTGACGTTGACGTTGCTGAAGCTTTGCCAAAGATAGTTGCCGCTTCGACGGGCCACTTCGCCTGCGTCAGTGTACGCACTCTGCGGCTGGTAGAGCGTGCTGTCGTTGGTGTTGTCGCGGATGTTGACGCGAACCGTTCCGAAGATGAAGCCGAAGCGCTTGTGCGCGAAGTTGCTGAGACTGGCGAACTCAATGTCGCCGAGCGCGTAACCGCTGTTCTGCGTTTGAAGCATGTTGAGGTTTGGAGCGAAGGGGCGCGCTCCATTCGGATCGTTATTGAGCGGGCTGTTGATGTTGAGCGTGCGTGCGTCATCCCAGATGCGTATGCCCATCAGCTCTCCTGAAAGGCGGAAACCAAAGGGCAGTTCACGGTCGGCGCTGACTTCCGCCAGGCCGTAGCTGTTGTTCTTGAAGCCGGGAGCGAAGCTGCGCACTTCATGAATGGGAACGGAGCCCGCCCCGAATGGATTGTTCGGAGCCGGGTTGTAGACCTGGCTGACGACGCGGTGCACGCCATCTTCACGCTGGATTTCGAGCTCGATAGGGGTGCGGTACTGTCCGACGAACTCGCCGAGATGCGCGCGCAGCTGCCACTTCTTCTTTGCATCCGGTGACCACGCAATGCCGAAGCGTGGGGTCGCTCCGTTGAGCACCAGAGGATCGTTCTGCATGTAGTAGCGCAGGCCATAGGAGATGGTGAGATTGTCGCGAAGCTTCCAGTCGTCCTGATAGAAGAGCGCGGGACGGAACTGGACGAAGCCGACGTGCGGGTCGCCCGCGACATTGGAAAACTGCTGTGCCGTGCTGCTGAGGTAGTGGGCCGCGTCCTGGAAGATATAAGTGCCGTTGAAGTTCGTCGGTACGCGATCGTGCTCGTCGTACATGATGAATTG
Organism: Verrucomicrobia bacterium Tous-C9LFEB; assembly: GCA_903970445.1. GTDB lineage: Bacteria > Acidobacteriota > Terriglobia > Terriglobales > Acidobacteriaceae > Granulicella. Next base: position 8,907 of record CAJCIP010000117.1, read on the forward strand.
CAGGCCGGCTTTGATGCTGTGGTTCTTCGGCGTGATGATGACGTCGTCTCCGTACTCGACGCGAAGCTTATGGATGTCCTGGTTCCCGTTCGCCGATCCGCCGCCCGTAAAGAAGCCTGAAACCTGCACGGAAGGAGCAAGGCTGGTGGGAGATTCTGTGCCATCATTCCAGCTAAGGCCGAGACGAGCTTCGTGAATCATTTTGGGGCTGAACGTTGTTACATTGCTGGCGCGCACCGAGTTCTCTGAGTCGCTTTCACCATAACCGCTTTCCTGCAGGGCAGAGCCGCCAACACCGACATTCTGTAGATGATTGACACTCGTGCTGTAGCTGAGGAAAGCAATGTTCTTCGGCCCAAGCTGCCAGTCGAGGCGGGATGTCGCAACCCAGAGCCGTTGCGGCGTGGGTACGTTCTGAATCGTGTTGATCTGGTTTCCATTGGCGTCGAGCGTATACGCGTTTACCACGGCGAAGTTATCGATACTGCGGTGCTCCAGCGTCATGCTGAAGTTGGATCCCTGTTTGCGCACAGGACCGTTCAGCTCAAAGCCATAACGCTGCTTGCCGATTGCCGCGCGGCTGATGGAGAACGGATCGCGCGCGTTCATCCATACGCTACTGTTGGTGGCGAAAAGAGCACCGTGGTATGCCGTCGCTCCGGGTTTGGTGTACACCTCGACACGGCCACCCTCCCAAGGCGGCTCGCGGTATTCGGAGGAGAAAAGGTCGGGGTTGACCTTCACATACGCGATGGAACTTTTTGGCGGAAGCGTACTGCTGTCTTGAAAGCCGTCCACGGAGATGGTCGCGTTTCCGGGGCTGCCACCGGCCGCAGCGGCAAGCTGCTGCAACTCGCGAAGCAGATCGTCGGGATCATCCGCCAGCGTCTGCAAGCGTTGGCCGGAGATGGTTTGAGAGGCTCCCGTCGAGTTGACCGAAGTCTCGACTGGGGTAGGGTCGGCGTCTACTTCGACCGTGGTGGCGACGGCGTCCGGCTGTAAGACGATGCGGAGCTCGCCGGAACGCAGTGGCGTGGTGACGGCCATGGATCTGGGAGCGAAGCTCGCTGAGGACGCGTCCAGTTGATGTTTGCCGGTCGTCAGGCATGGAAAGCGAAAGTGACCGTCGGATCCACTGGATGCGCTCACGCCAGAGTCAACAATGACGCTGGCTCCGAAAACGATGGCTCCTGTGGTATCAACAACGATGCCGCTCAAAGGCACGCCCGAGCATGCGCTCTGCCCCCGGATACACGTTCCCGTGAGCGCCATGGCGGACGCCAGGATCATTTTTCGAATCAGCATAGGCTATGTGGTCAAACAGGAGCGCGCGTCAAGCCACTCCGGGTAGATCGACGCTGCTTTCATTTTCCCTTAAGACCTGTACGCCGCGATAGCGACGCTGGTTCCAGCTGTGGGAAGCGACTGAGGTGTTTAGTTGTTGCGAGCTGGAGGATCGGCGACGGCAAGCTGCTTCTGCGACTCGCGCGCCCGCTGAATCAGCTTCTTCAGCTTGCCTTCCACATCCGAGCCGCTTCCGAGCATTTCCGCAGTGAGTACGCCATCAGAGTCGATGGTGAAGTAGTGGGGAATCGCGTTGATGCCGAACTCGTCACTCAGTTTGTGGTCTGCATCGCGATACTGCAGCCAAGTCATGTTGTTCTTGGCGACAAAGTCTTTCCATTTCGTCTCGTCCGCATCCCAGCTCACGCTGATGATCACGAGTGGCTGCCCAGCGAACTCCTGCGCGATCTTGCGCATGTGCGGCAGCTCCTCGTTGCACGGGCCGCACCATGTCGCCCAGAAATCGATCAGCACAACACGGCCGCCCATCGCATCGAGATTGAAGCGCGAGCCGTCGAGCGCAGTGACTTCAAACGCGGGCGCCATCTTATGCAGCGAAAGCTCCGGATTCTCCGCGAAGTGCTCCGCACGAAGATGCGAAGGATCCTTCGGGCTGGCGAGTTCCGCAGCTTGAGCAAACGCATGCTTGGCTCCGTCAAGTCTTTCAAGGTGAGCGAGCACCTTGCCGTCCAGGAAATAAGCGCCGGCATTCGTGTGCAAATTTTCGACTGACTGCTGCAGCAACGCGTGGGCGGCTTCCAGTTGTGCCGGCTTCGGCTTGTCTCCGCTGCTCTCCATGATGATTTGAGCGCGGGACAACTCTGCGATCGATTTGCCTCTCGGTGTGGTCTCGAGACCCTCGATGACAACGGCTGTCTTCTCCGCCGCTTTGTAATCCTTCAAGGCACTCTGGAGTGCGCAGATACGCTTCAGGCAATCAAGACACTTTCCTTCAGCGATCTTGTTCGCCTTCTTGTAGGAGTCCTCAGCGAAGTCGTATCTGTGCTGCTTCATCAGCTGCGTCGCTTTCGCCATCGCGGCGACGAATTTAGGATCGGACACGTAGGCGGGCGATGCCGGTTCGGTCGTTTGTCCAGAGCCGTCCGTGGTGAAGAGGAAAAGCGTGGAGGCGAGGAAGACCGCAGAGCTTAGAAAATGCATAAAGTCACCAGGGAGATTTCCCCATGATGAAGCGGAGCGAGCCGAAGATGCAAGACTAATTCTTAGTTCCCTGAGAAGTCCGGCAGGCTCACGGAGCAATGGAGTTGAGATCTGCAGGATCGAGTCGCACGGCGGATGCGACGAAAATGCTCAGCCGACTTTGCGCTCGACGAGGATTTCGTCAAGCATTCCCGCTAACGAACCGGCGCGTGAGCGCGTTTGAGTTTGGGATTGCGTGAGGCTGCCGCTCAGTGCGTCATAGCGGGCGCGCAACGTGGTCAGTTCATCGGCGATATTCAATGCGGCGAGCACAGCAACGCGAAGGGAATCGACAGTAGAGCCATGAGCAGAGACGGCGCGCATTTTCCCGTCTACCATTGCAGCGAGGCGCTCGATGTAGGCGGCGTCTGTGCCGCGAAGCTGATACACCTGATCGTAAATATCGACGATCACAGCGCCGTTCTCAGCCGCTTCCAGCTCAGCCCTTGAGATTTCTGCCGCCGTTCTTGTCACTTGCTCTGCCAAGCCTTCTCCCGCTTCAATGTTCCTAATGCATAACCCATGCTGCCGGCATTAGTTTGCCGGCAGCAGCAGTTCGTCGATCTGACCCAACATCCGCTCCACTCGCTGGCGCACAGCTTCACGCTCGCGGTGGAGCGCTTCTACTTCACCCTGCGCCGTGCTCACGGAAGTCGTTTCAGCCTGAAGCCTGGCGCGAAGCTGTTCGGCTTCAGAGCGTGCGGCATCGCGTTCCGCTTCGGCTCTGTGCCGTGCCTCGCGCTCTTTCTTAATCAGTTCTACGGCCTGGAGGACTTTCTGCTCGAGCGCCTGAAATTCGTCCACACTGACGGTTGCCGCTGCACCCATGCCTGTCACCCGGCCTTCAAAATCGAATCCAGCGCACTGAATCCATTCGGAGTATAGCCATTCGGCACTGTGGATATGCGGTCGCGATTTGGAGGGGAACCTTGTTCGGCTCCCGCCTGCACTTTCGCGGAGAGTGCGTAAGGTATCGCGCTGCTTTAAAGCTTCTCTTTGCGGCTGCGCTTGCCCTTCGCGTCGATCTGGCGCGTCTCCAGCACCTGGGCCCCGTAGCTGAGCTTCATAATCAGCCTCTTCAGCTTCAGACGAGTGACCTCGCGCCTCTGCTGCAGGTGCTTGGCTGTCTCGATCTGCTGCTCGATAAATTCCAAGTTCTGCCGAAACTGCTCATAGTCAGCGCTTGGGTCGTTCTCTTTGCCCTTCTTGTTCCGCTTACCCATCTCCGCTTGGATGCGCGCGTTGCGCAGAATGCCACTCGGCTTCCGTGTGAGCTGACCTCAGGCGCGTTGCGTTCCGCCCAGCTCCTTGAGCGTGGACGTGATGCGCTCGGCCCATCCGGTAATTTCCTCATCGGTGAGCGTGTGGTCGGCTGATTGGAAGATGACGCGCGTGAGGAGGGAATAACTTCCCGCAGCGACGGCTTTGCCTTTAGGATCGCGGAAGATTTCGACTGGTTCAATCCTTTGCAGCTCGTTGATGTTCAGTTGCTGTAGGCGGCTCTCGACCGCGTGCCACTGAACGCCGTCTGGGAAGATGAAGGAGAAGTCACGCTCGACGGGCTGGAACCGTGAGAGATCTCGTGAAAGCGGCTGGCGCAGCTTGCGCGTGAGCAATGCCTGCGCATTCACCTCGCCGATGATGCAGGGCTGCTTGAACTTGTGCTTGCCCATGCCCGCGGCGCTCAGCTCGCCGAAGAGTCCGACTTTCTTGCCGTCCAGCAGCACAGTGGCTCCGCGGCCTTCCACCATCCAGGCCGGAAGCGGCTTGGCTTCGAAGCTGACCTCGCCTTCGAATACGGCCAGCAGCTTTTCCAGAGTGCCTTTGACTTCAAAGAAGAGCGCATCTTCCGCGCGGTGCAACGATGTGCCTGCGACTCCGCCCGTTGCGCCCAGCGACAACCCTGCTTGCTCATGCACTTCGGCTGTGGTGCCCGTGAAGACAGTACCGAGTTCGAAGATGCGCACGTTGTTTACATCGCGCGTGAGGTTCTTTGCAAGGATGCCGACCTGAGCCGCGGCGAGCGACGACCGTAGCATGCCGGCCTCTTCGCTGAGGGGATTGCCCATTGGTACCGCGCCATCAACTGGATCTCCGTACAACGCGGCATCCTCGGCCGAGAGAAACGTGCTGGAGACAACTTCGGAATAGCCCAGCGCGCGCAGGGTTGAACGAATCGCGTGCTCCTGCTCGGCATGCGGCAACTCGCGTACCGAGCCGGCGAATGCAGGCAGGGTGTCGGCGAAGCGGTTGTAGCCGTAAACGCGCGCGATTTCCTCGATAAGGTCGATTTCGCGTTCGATGTCCAGCCGCCAGCTTGGCAGCTTCACGCTGAATTCTCCGGCAATGACGCCGGTTGGTGTGAGCTCACAACCGAGCGCGCTGAGGTACTGCGCAACCACTTCTTCGTTCAAGCCGCTGGTGCGTGAGCCAGACTCGAGCACGGCATCTTCGAGCGTTGTGCCGAGGTGGCGCTGCACCTCGCTGACACGCAGAAGGATCGGCGCACGTTCCGCAGTCTTCGACTGCAACTCGGGGACGATCACATCAACAAGCGGACCGGCAACATCGCCGCCTGCTTGCTCGGCAACCATGCGCGTGACCAGATTGTTCGCAAGTGGAGCGGCATCGAAGTCCGCGCCGCGCTCGAATCGATGGCTGGCATCGGTGTGCAAGCCGTGACGGCGCGAGGAAGCGCGAATTGCGGCGGGATCGAACCAGGCCGCTTCGACCAGAATGTTCTTCGTCGCTTCGGTGACGCGCGAATCCCATCCACCCATCACGCCTGCGAGTCCCAGCGCCTTGTTCTCGTCGGCGATCACGAGATCGTCTTCAACGAGCGTGTGCTCGCTGCCATCGAGCAGACGAAGCTTTTCACCGGCACGCGCACGGCGCACCACGACGCCGCCTTCAAGTGTGTCGAGATCAAACACGTGCGTCGGCTGGCCCATCGCGAGCCAGCCGAAGTTGGTGACGTCAACGGGACCTGAGATCGATTTCTGGCCCAGGGCGGCAAAGTACTCTGCGATGATGCCAGTGACTGGCGTCACGCTGACGCCGCGAATGACTCGTGCGGTAAACCGCCCACAAAGATCGCGGGCTTCAATGCAAACCGGGAAGCCTTTACCGCTCTTGGTCGCTGCCACGGGTGCAGCGATGCCGTCTTTAAGCGGCGAAAGCGGCACGTTATAGATCGCTGCGGCTTCGCGCGCGACTCCGTAGTGGTTCATCGCGTCGACACGATTGGTGGTGATGTCCATTTCGAAGCGCGAACCGCCGCCTTCCGCCGGAAAAATGCCTTCGACAGCGATGCCGCGGAGCGTGAGGTCTTCTGCGAGTTGTGTGTCGTCGACGGGAAGTTCGGGCAGGTAGAAGCGCAGCCAGCGCGTAAGAATGTCCATGGCTTTTCGTCATTCCATTGTCGCAGACGGCGATGTTTGAATCGTGTCTAGACGACGCGCTGGTAAGCTTCTGCGTCAAAGCAGAGCATGACCTTGTTACGACGGATCATGTTCAGCGTTCTCTTTCTCCTGATGTTGCTCGTGCCCTTCGCCCATGCTTCTGCGCAGCCGGGCTACTACCATCGGCGCTACTACAGGCACCACTACTACCATCACCCGTACTACCGGCATCACTACTATCACCGGCATTACAACCACCGCTACTAGTCAAGCTCGGAAGGTTGCGCTTAAGGTACGCCAGCGCCCCTACGCAAACTGCTCGAGGAAACGCATGTCGCCGGAGTACAGCAGACCGATGTCGCTGATGCCGTACTTCATCATCGTGATGCGGTCCACGCCCATGCCGAAGGCAAAGCCGCTGATGCGACGCGTATCATAAACGGGTTCGCGGCCCAACTCGATGCGGCGCTGGTTTACGGCCCCGAACACGTTGGGGTCGACCATGCCGCAGCCGAGCAGTTCGATCCAGCCGGACTGCTTGCACTTTCGGCAGCCTTTGCCACCGCAGAAGATACAGGAAATCTGTACGTCCGCGCTGGGCTCTGTGAATGGAAAGAACGATGGGAAGAAGCGCGTTTTCACGGCCGAGCCGAAGAACGCTTTCATCGCGTTATCCAGCGTGCCCTTGAGGTCGCTGAAGGTAATGTTGGTGTCCACGCAAAGGCCTTCGACCTGGTGGAACACAGGGGAATGCGTCGCGTCTGCCGCATCGTTGCGATGCACCTTGCCAGGAATGATCAACCGCAGCGGCGGGTCCTGCTCCAGCATGGAGCGAATCTGCACGGGCGAGGTGTGCGTGCGCATCAGCAGGCGCTCGCGCAGCGGCTTCTTTTCCTGGTCGCCGACAACAAGCGTGTCCTGCGTGTCGCGTGCTGGATGGTTCGGCGGGAAGTTCAACGACTCGAAATTGTAGAAATCGGACTCAACTTCGGGCCCGAGTCCGACCGAATACCCCATGCGTTGAAAGACCGAGACGATCTCCGCCATCGTCTTGACGAGCGGATGCTCTACGCCAGTGCGCTGCGATGTCCCAGGCAGAGTGATATCGAGCTTTTTCGCTTGCTGCTGCTCTTTCAACTTCTCCGCCAGCATTTGCTGGGCGGAGCCTGTGAAGACCGCCTTCTCTTCAGGCGACATTCGCGCGAGTAAAGGGTTGATCTGAGCGACCACTATTGCCGCTTCTATTTTGGTTTTCAGTTCATTAAATCTCTGGCCAACTGCCCCCTTGCGATCGGAGGGCGCGCCCTTAACCCAAGCGTCACTGATTGCCTTGAGTTTTCCCTGCTTGCGGCCAAGCCAATGAACCCGAAAAGCTTCGCGAGCCTCATCCGTTCGCAGCATCACCCTTTCTTCATCAACCTGTCTTTCAAGACGGGCGAACTCTTGATCTAAAGTGGCTGAGTCATAGCCCGGTAGGTTAGTGATGGTTGATTCTCTCATGTGGCAGCCGGTCCGTGGGGGCCGTTTTGACTCCTAAGCTCTGCAGCGGGCTGGGCTTGACACCGGCTATGGAGCGTCCCTCGCACCGCTAGTGAGTCACTATGCCCGGCAATCCCTTCTATCCAGCCGGGTGGCGAGGTTGAGTTACACCGGAAGGTCCGGCTTGCGTCCTTATCCATTTCCGCGCACGACTCTCACGTACGCGACGCCCGCGGTGCTCACTCACCGTTCCCGGGCTTCCTCAGTGTGTCCTTCCACACCGCCGCTGCCTCTCTACGTTATCAAAAGTTCTCGGCGTGCAGGAGTGCGGTGGGCGAAGAAAGCGGATCCCTCCGCTCCGCTGCGCTGCGGAATGACAACCAAAGCGGAATGACAACCGAAAAATCGCTGTTACCTTACAACGCCCACCAGATCACCACCGCCATCAGCACACCCAGCAGCAGGCTGCGTTTGTCTGTGATCGCCCACACCACCGGGTCGTCGTGCATGTCTCCGCGGCTGGTGAGCATCCAAACCTGGCTAAGCCACAGCAGCATCACGGGAACAACCAGCCATAGCCTCGTCGTGTGCCGGTAC
>CAJCIP010000118.1 GCA_903970445.1 Verrucomicrobia bacterium Tous-C9LFEB
AATGGTTCCATTGATGCAGAGTGCGAGCACAAGCGGACGACCTATCCTGCTGCATTACAGCGTGAAAGGCGGCCACAGCGCGGGTATTTCACAACTACAACTGGTGAAGGACTATGCGGAGGAAATGAGCTTTCTGTGGACGGAGACGGGGAGTAAGTAAGGCGTATTCAGAAGTTTCAATTGTCATCTCGACCGAAGCGAAGCGCGGTGGAGTGATCTCCGGACCTGCCTGAGGGCATTGCTGCGAGGCAAGCTGCAGATTCTCCCGTTGCGCAGGACGAAGAACGTCATGCTCCGGTCGAAATTAAGATCTCGCGGGGTAATGTCGAATCACCTAACAGCCCGCTTGCATAAGTGCATTCACGTGCAGCAGAGCATAGGCATTTTCCTGGTAACAGGTCCGATGCCGCTCTTTCCTACTTGGCGGTGACGTTGAGCGAGTAGGTTGTCTTGTGCGTGATGGTCCCGTCTGTCGCTTGCACCGTATATGTGTAGTTACCCGGCGTGGTCGGATTGCTGTTCATTGCGGGCTTCATCCCGCCACAGCCAATGAGGAATGTTCCTCCGGCAAGGAGGACGAGGACCACAGCACCGGACCGCAACAGCGTTGCAGCGCCTTTGCGCTTGAACCATAGTAGCCAAGCACCGCCGAGGCCGATCAGCGCCAACCAGCCTTCACCCATGCCACCGTACCCAACCACGGTGTACTGCGAAGTCGTTGTGATGGATACGGTGAAATTCGACGCCGTGGAAGTAGAGCTCGCGGCGGATATCGTGCAGGCGGATCCTGGTGCATTCGTTGTGCAGCTCAGCGTTACGGGGTTTGCAAATCCGCCGAGCGGCGTCAAAACGGCGGTTGTTGCAATGGAGCGCCCCGCGATGATCGTTCCTGATGCCGGACTCATCGCCATACTGAAGTCGAGACCGTTCCCCGTCAACGCGACGTTCAAAAGCGAGTAAGCCGCGGCAGTGTTTGAGGAAGTGAGGGTTCCTGTGCGTGGTCCGTATACCGACGGCGCAAACGTCACGGTGACCGTGCAGCTGGAGTTTGCCGGGATGCTGGCACCGCAGGCCGAGCTCGCGGAAAAGTCACCTGATACCGCAAAGCCCGGCGCAGCGATGTTCGTCGGGGTGGTGTTGTTGATGTTGAACGTCCTGCTGGTCGAAGCGCCTACGTCAACGCTGCCAAAATCCAGTGAGCTGGAAGAAACAGTCAAGTCGGGAACGCCGTTGCCGGTGAGCGTAGCAGTCAGCGTCTGCGAACCCGAGCCGATGTTCAGCGTTCCAGTCCGTGCGCCAAGCGCTGTCGGCGTGAAGGTCACAGCGACCGCGCAGCTCGCTCCGCCCTTGACCGGTCCTGTACAGCCATTTCCGTTGCTGCTGACGGCGAAGTCGCCAGTGGTGTTCACCAGCGAGACAGTTACCTGAAAGGTCGAGTTATTGGTAAACGTCACTGTCTGCGCAGCGGAAGTGATGCCGAGTGGCTGGTTCCCAAAGTTGAGCGCAGTGGGCGAAATCGACCCCTGTCCACCATCGTCCGTCAGCTCGAAGAGGCTGTACTCCAGCAGTTTTTCCTGTGGGGTCATGGCGCCACTGGAACATTCAGCCGGGAACGTTGAACCCGATGAGCTGCCGTTTTCCACGTGGTATTCGTTGAACAAGACGCGTCCGCACTGCCCGGAACTTTGTCCGACAGGAGTGTCGAAGACAAACTGCATGACTGGATTATTGGTGGCGTTGAGGGTCAGCCACGACTGATTGATAGCGGAGTTTATTCCACTGAAGTCATTCTTAATTGTGTAAAGAGTGATCTGCCCGGGCGAAGTCGAGGCGTTGATCGCTGGCAACTGTAGCCAGTTGTACAGGGTCTTGCCGGCGGCAAACGTAGTGTCGACCGTTGCGGTCCCGGAATCGATGCCGTTCCCTTTGTTCCCGGTCCAGCTTGCGACCGTGTTGAAGGGTGGGTTTGTCCATAACCAGGAATATGCGTAATGACTGGAGTAAACCCTTCCGCCCGAATTGGCAAAGCTCACCAGGTTGGATAGTTGAGCTGGCGGCCGTACGTAGTCTCCGCCTTCGCAGGGAAGCATAAGTACGTCATAGCTCGAGAGCAACGACGCATCGCTCATGAGTGTGCTCTCCGTTGGTGTGGTGCTGTCGATCACTGCACCGCCTGAGTTGCGTGGATTTCTGGCCGGGGGATCAACGGCTGAGCCGTCACCCTCGTAGAACTGTATCCGGCCGTTCCCGCTTGGGTTTGTGAATTCGGCGGGGTCGATGCCCACTTTGCGTAGAACGCATTCCACCTGATCAACGGAGCCTGTCGCCACAGCGAACTTCGGAATATCGCCCTCGGTCTGGTTCCGAGGAAACCGAGTCAGGTCGGCGGAAACGACCGTGTTGCCGCAAGTAGCGCCCGTCGTATCCACGGTCACTTGTCGCCGCCAACGCCCGGAGACAATAACAAGCGGCACGCTCGTGGCAACGGGAACGTCGTTGATCGTGAAGCTGCCGTCGGTCGCTGTAGTCGTGCCCACCGATGGATTACCGGGCAAAGTAGCTCCCTGCAGCGGGCAGCTAACGCCAGGTGTGAAAGCGTCGACGGTCGCAGTAGGCACATACACCGTGACATTCGGCAGGGGATCTGTCCCGTTGGGCGCATACACCACGCCGCTGATCGATGTCGTAGTTCCCGCCGGACAAGAGGTCTGGCTAAGAGCAGGTGAGGCGAGGCCGAGGGCAGCAAACAGCACAAGCGAGGAACGGAGCATCGAGCGGATCCCAGAGGTAGAGCCAGGCCTGCCGTCTATCTGATTGAGCGGCTTCATCGGGAAACATGAACGGAGGGCTGTGCGAGCATTCTTACACGCAGGAACGGCGCTTTGCTGAAACGCGGATGAAATTCGCATGGGAGCTTCCTGCTCGATGAGTCGAGTTCCGCACGCCGGAAGTTTCATTTTGATGCGTAAGAAAAGCCGCACCGTCCGCGAAGGATGGGGCGGCTTTGTTCACGAGAGCTAGAGGAAAAGCGGAGCCAGCACCAGGGTGATGGTTGCGAGCAGCTTAATCAGCACGTGCAGCGACGGCCCGGCGGTGTCCTTGAAGGGATCGCCCACTGTGTCGCCGACGACGGCAGCCTTGTGCGCGTCGGACTTCTTACCGCCATACTGGCCGGTTTCTATCCACTTCTTCGCGTTGTCCCAGGCGCCGCCACCGTTATTCATCAGCATGGCGAGCAAGATGCCCGAGATGGTTCCGACCATCAGCAGCCCGGCCACTGCGGAGGCTCCGCCGAGGTTCACGGGAATGCCGTTGATGGTGGGAACTGTCATGCTGGGCGAGCCCACAAGGCCTTCCGAGCCGGAGCCGTACGTGGAAGAGAAGTTGCGGAAGATGAGGCCAACAGCTACAGGAAGTCCGACTGCGAGGATGCCCGGAAGCACCATCTCCTTGAGAGCCGCACCGGTGACGATGGAAACGCAGCGTGCGTAATTCGGCTTGCTGGTTCCGGCCATGATGCCGGGGTTCTCGCGAAACTGGTCTCGAACGTCCTTTACCACCATCTGCGCGGTGCGGCCAACGGCCTTGATCGCCAAGGATGAGAAGAGGTATGTCAGCATGGCCCCAAGCAGCGCCCCCGCGAAAACAGGAATTTCAGCGAGATTGATGTTCGTGAATGACCAGCCCGCCGGCATGTAACCCGCGGCTCCAGCGTGCGCAACCTTGTCGGCAACAATCGACCGGACTTCCTCGAGGTAAGCAGAGAAGAGTAGGAACGCAGCGAGCGACGCCGAACCGATGGCGTATCCCTTGGTGAGCGCCTTCGTCGTATTGCCCGCTGAATCTAGTTTGTCCGTGCGATCGCGAACGATGCCTTCCTGGCTCGACATCTCGATGATGCCGCCGGCGTTGTCGGTGATCGGGCCGAAGGTATCCATCGCGAGGATATACGCGGCGGAGCTCAACATACCCATTGTGGCGATGGCGGTGCCGTAAATGCCCTTGGCGTAATTGGAAATGTGCAGCGGCAAGCCGGAAGCATCGGTAATGTGGGCGAGACCCTGCACGCCAAAGTAGTAGCTGAGCAGCAGCGCAGCGCAAATCACGATAACCGGCAGCGCAGGCGTTTCCATGCCAACAGCGAGGCCGGAAATGATGTTGGTCGCAGGACCGGTGAGCGACGCCTCAGCGATAGAACGCACGGGGCGATATTTGCTTTCGGTGTAGTACTGCGTGATCCACACGAACAGGAACGCCGTGACCATGCCGACCACGCCGCAGGAAAGAAGATATCCCCACTGGACACCGGGTCCATTGAGCATCGCGTGTACCGCGAAAGCAAAGCCTCCAAGTGCGAGTACCGACGTGACGTAGAAACCGCGATTGAGCGCGGACATGGGGTCCTCGCTGTCAGTCGTCTTCACAATCGCGACGCCGATGATGGACGCGATCAGATTGATTGCATGGACGATCAGCGGAAAGAGAATGCCCTTGATTCCGAACACGGGGTAGAGTGCCGCACCTAGAATCATGGCGCCCACATTCTCAGCTGCGGTGGATTCAAAGATGTCGGCGCCGCGGCCCGCGCAGTCGCCCACATTGTCGCCAACGAGGTCGGCGATCACGGCTGGATTGCGAGGGTCATCTTCAGGAATGCCGGCTTCCACCTTGCCGACAAGATCAGCGCCGACGTCCGCAGCCTTGGTGTAGATGCCACCGCCGAGCTGGGCGAAGAGTGCTACCAGCGAAGCTCCGAAGCCGAAGCCCACGAGCTGATACGGCACTTCACGCGGGTGATCGAGGCCGCCGAAGAAGAAGAGCGCGCCGACGCCGAGCAGCGAGAGAGCAACCACGACCAGGCCCGTAACGGCACCGCCGCGAAGTGCGGCCTGCAGCGCGCCATTCAACGATGAGCGCGCTGCGGAAGCCGTGCGAATATTCGCACGGATGGAAACGTACATGCCCGTGAAACCAGCAAGACCAGAGCAGACGGCTCCGACGAGAAAGGCAACGACCGTCTTGAGAGCAACCTCGTGCGTACGCTCGGAAAAGTTGTAGCCAAGAAACACGATGATGGCGAGCACGACAGCGAGGATGCCGATGGTCTTGTACTGGCGTGCGAGGAAAGCTTCCGCGCCTTCGCGAATCGCATTGGAGATAGCCTGCATGTCGGCGGTGCCGGTATCTGCAGCTAGCACCATCCGCGCTAAAGCAAACGCCGCAAAGAGCGCCAGCACTCCGACACCCATCGCAATCCAAAGCCAGATTGCGTCACTATTGGAAACGAAGGCCGTCTGTGTGTAGGGAACAGCGGAAGAGCTCTGAAAATTGAGTAACAATGCTGCAGGGACAACCAAATGCATGAACGGCTTTCCTCCTTATTTGCTTGCTACGGTGAATTCACCATACGCCTAAAGCACAGTGAAGATGCGTACTGGTGGTGATTGTCAGACCCCGCGAATTACATCACACAGGTACGACCTGGTCAATTTGCAGTCGTCCTGAGACAGGCGATGTCGTATGTCGGGCGAGAGAATAGATGGAAATGATTCAGGCCGCAGATCAAGAGTGGATACGGGAACAGGCACTCGCCGCCGGTTTTGACCTAGCTGGGGTCGCGGACGTTCCGGAATCCGCAAGTGATGCCGCGCAGGCTCACGACAAACGCTTCGCTGATTGGGTCAATGCTGGACATGCGGGTGAAATGGAATACCTGAAGCGCGTGAACGAGGCAGGCGATTTGCTTCGCGGAGATCTTCGCCGTGCCATTCCCTGGGCGAGGTCGGTCATTGTCTGCGCCGTGAACTACAACGCGGATGCTCCACGGTCGATTGATCCCGCGGAAACGGATCGTGGATGGATCGCGCGCTACGCGTGGAGTGGAGGGCCGGTGGCCGAGAACGGCCACGCGTCGGGGAGCGATTACCACGATGTTCTCTTGCCGCGGTTGGGCGCAGTGGAAACAAAGCTTCGAGAGCGCTTTCCTGCCTGCGAAACGCGCTGCTACGTCGATACGGGTCCGCTTGTCGAGCGAGGCTTTGCGGAGCGTGCCGGCGTTGGATGGATTGGCAAGAACACGTGCGTCCTCAACCAGCAACAGGGCTCATGGATATTGCTGGGCGTCATCGTAACTTCTTTGGAGCTTGCTCCCGAAGCCTCCGCGGTCCCAGCCGCGGATCGTTGCGGACGCTGCACGCGCTGCATCGACGCTTGTCCAACGGACGCGCTCATTGCGCCGCGGCAGATGGACGCTTCACGCTGCATTGCCTATCTCACCATCGAGAAGAAGGGAAGCATCCCAGAGGACCTGCGCAAAGACATGGGCAGGCAGGTCTTCGGCTGCGACATCTGTCAGGATGTGTGCCCCTGGAACCGCAAAGCTTCGGTTGGGCGCTCAGGCGCTTTACCAGCGCGCAGAGAACTTGTGAACCCGCCGCTTCAATGGCTGGCAGACATGGAGGGTGCTACCTTCAACCGCTGGTTTCGTGGGTCACCGTTAGAACGTACTCGGCGCAAGAGAATTCTGCGCAACGTCGCTATTGCGATGGGAAACAGCGGCGATCCGAAGTTCGTCTCGCAGTTAGAAGAATGGTGTGAGAGTGAGGATCCAGTGCTTGCGGAAGCGGCGAAGTGGGCACTGACGCGAATCGCACAGCACCAGACTTCTTCCGTGCCGCTCCGCACACGCAAATAGACTGGGTTGATGGCGGAAGATCCAAAGACGAGACTACTGATGAGCAAACCCGGTGCGGGCGACGAACCCGTCAGCCCGAGCCTCGTCGCTGCTTCAAGGCGTCCGGTTCCGGCAAGCGGAACGCTCGGCCAGATGAAAGCTCTAGGCCTCTACATGATCAAGACGGAGGTACACACCTACGCCTTCAGCGTCGCCGCCCAGGTGATTCTTTCGCTCTTCCCATTTATTGTCATGCTGCTGACTATCACCAACCGCGTCTTCCACTCGACCAAGATGGCAGATGTTGTGACCGAGCTGATGACGACGCTGCTGCCGAGCAATCAGGATTTTGTCATGCGCAACATGCGCTATCTTGCTTTTGCGCACACGCAGACCAAGGTGTTCTCGCTCATCATGCTCTTCATCACCGCGACAGGGGTGTTTCTGCCGCTGGAAGTCGCGCTTAACAGCGTCTGGGGAGTGACCAAGAATCGCTCGTATCTGCACAACCAGATTGTTTCCATTGGTCTAGCCATTGGTGTTGCGGCCCTGGCGATGGCGTCGGTTGCGCTGAGCGCTTCGCAGCAGACTGTCCTCGGTTGGGTTTTCTTCGGCCACACCGATAATATAGTGTTCAACCTGATAGCGAAGTTCTTCCTGCAGATCTTCGCCTTGGTGTCGAGTGTGGGCCTCTTCTTCCTCATTTATTGGGGCCTGCCCAATCGCAAGATTCCCGCGCACGCCGTGCTTCCGACCGCCGTGGTGATGGGAGTGCTTTGGACCGTCGCTAAGTACATCTACATCCTCGTGCTGCCTCATCTTGACTTCCGCGCCGTGTATGGTCCTTTTGAAGTCTCGGTCGCGCTCATGATGTGGGCCTTCATCTCCGGCCTGCTGCTGCTTGGCGGAGCATATGTGTCAGCAACGCGACAAGCCTTGCGCGAAACACAAGCCGCGGAGTTAGAAGCGAGCTAGCTACTTCACCGTAAAGGCTTTCACGACCATGTCGTTCGGCCGCTTGCCCGCGGGCAGCAATGTGACGAGCCCTGGTCCATTGCGCCCCTGCATGCGCAGTACCGCAACATCGCCAGTGCCAGTGTCGGCGACCAGCAACAGGTGCTCATCGGCTGAAAAGGCGATGGCATCCGGGCCCGCGCCGGTTCGAATGCCGGTAACCAGCCGCCCATCATCAATGCTGTAGAGCGTCGTCGAATCGGCCCCATAGTTCGTCACCCAAAGACGACTGTTGTCCTCACTGATGACCGCGCGTGTCGGTCGCTGCCCAATCAAGTAAGTGCCCAGCACCTCGTTGGTCCAGGTGGAGATTTCCGAGATGCTGTCCGAGTCGAAGTTTGTGGAAAACACCTCGCCGCCGCCCGGCTTCAACACCAGCGACGTCGGCGTCTGGCCAACATCCAGCGTCGTCAACAGGTGGTCGCTCTGCAGCGAAGCGTCCACCTGTCCGCGCCATGAAGTTGGCGCTGCCGCCAGCCAGATCGCCATCACCTGATGGCCCCCGGAGCAGGCGACAAACGCCTTCGCACCCGAGGTTGGATCGCCGGAATAATCCGCGCTGATCGCGATGTCGGTAGCTCCAGGACATCCGGCAAAGGCTTCGCGGAACACTAGCGGGTGGTCCGCAGAATCCGTGATGGTATAGACCGAGACGCTGCCGGCGATGCGATTACTGACAACCAGCGTACGATTGTCCGGTGCGACGCGCGCGAGCCCGGGCCCTTCACCTGTAGCAGCGACGCCGATTTCACGGTGCTTGTCGAGATCGAGAACGCTGACCGTGTTCGAGCCCGAGTTCGCCACGTAAGCACGCTTGCCATCCGGCGCTACATCGATAAAGTACGGGTTTCGGTGGACACCGATGGTTGCTGTGACCTCGTTCTTTTCCGTGTTGATGACAGACACGGACTCACTGCCGGTGTTGACGGCGTACACCTCGTTGCGCTGCGGGTTTACAGCGAGTCCGGTTGGCTGGCGCCCCACTTGCAGCAACCGGTCCTGCCGCAGGTAAACGAGATCAAGCACCGCGACGGTGTTCGAGTCGCCGTCGGTTACATAGGCAAACTCGCGATATCCGGGCGGATAGGTGGGGAAAGGATGGCGATTGCAGCCCAGAAGCGCGAACGGCAGAAGGGGAATCACGGAGAGCAGTCGATTGGGCTTGCGTGGCACTCTCTGGAGTGTAGGGACGCACACGGCAAGCCGCAACCATTCGCCTACCGTCAGGTACTTACGCCGCGAAACTTTTTCTCGCGGAACACGTTTCTACAAAGGACACGTCCGCCATCAGTAGCGGCCGGGTCAAGCATGACTCCTCGGAACAACGGAGTCGGGCGTATGCACCGGCTCCGTTGCTTTTTTCCACAATGAGGATCGTCTCCACTGCACTGCCAGCCTCGCAGCATATCCGAACTGCAAGATCCAGACTGAACAATACACGTACACCAGGTGGCGTTCTGCAAGCGTATGAAACGGGATCATTGCGCCTCCACGAGATCACTTGCATCGACGGAGAGAAATTCGAGCGCCGCAGCCGTTTCAGCCTGCTGTTTGCGGCGCTCAATCGCGTAGCGTAGCCCGACGATGAACGCTCCCCACATCGCCCACGCCAGCATGTTCCAGCGAAGGGCAGGCAGCATGCTGGAGTCCACCCCAGAATCCGCCCCACCACCGAACACCGGCGCAGGATGTTGTGTTCTCCACCAGCGTATCGACATGAAGCAGATCGGAACATCAATGGCCGCAAAGATTGCGAGAACGGCAGCGATAAGGGCTGTTGACCCACCTGCGGAGAAACGCCGGACGATCAGGTAGCTGACATACAGCAACCACAGCAGCAAGTAGGTTGTAAGCCGTGCGTCCCACGCCCACCAGATGCCCCAGGCGGCCCGCCCCCACAACATTCCTGTCACCAAACCCACCGAGGCGTATAGAACTGTCGCTTCCGCGGTGGCAACCGCGAATGCATCAGCCTGCAATGCCCGCACACGGTTGCGGCTGCGCCAGAAGAGGTAGCCGAACGATGCCGCGCAGTTGAGGTACGGAAAGAGAAAGCTGAGGATTGTGTGGGGCAGATGGTAGAAGAAGACGCGATACAGATTGCCCATGGTGGCTTCGGTCGGCGCGGTCATCGCCGCATAGAAACCGAACCCCATGACCGCGAGGGTCAAACCGAGCCAGAACATCCCGGCAGCCTGCATTTTTTCAGCTCGTCGCACTGCATAAGTTTACCGTGGTGGGTGGTCGCGACCTGCCTGCTCGCGTCGCTAATCGGCATGGAGGATGGCGTCGAATAGCAGAATGCAGGCCGTCGTAAAGACCACCGCATAGGCGAACAGCACCTTGATCCATAGCGAAGGGCTGAACTCTCCCGTCAGCACATCGGTCGTTGCCTGGATCATCGCCAACAAGGCGGGCATAGCGATCGGGCAGAGTACAAGCGGCAGCAGAAGCTCTCGATTGCGGCTCCGCAGACCGAGCGCCGCGAAGAACGTTCCATTGATGACGAGCGACCACGTCCCTAGCGGCAGAATGATCAGCAGCAGCCATGCCTGGCCAAGCGGATGCAGGTTATAGAACACTGCAAATACAGGCGCCAGCACGATCTCAACTCCAGTAACAAACGCAAAGTTTGCCAGAGCCTTTCCTAAGAAGAGTGCTGAGGCGGGCGCTGGTGCGAGCCGCAGAGCGTCAAGAACCTGATTGCGCTGCTCCCGCGCCCACGACTGATTCAGAGCGGTCATCGCGGCAAACAGTAGCCCTACCCACAACAAACCCCCGCTGATTTGTCGCGCGATCGTGGGGTACGCCGTCGGGTCGAACGCCATCGCAAAAACGACAACGACCAGCAGCGCGAAAAATAACATGCCGCCAATCGAATCGCGTCCGCGCCACTCCAGCCGCAAATCTTTCTGCAGATGCGCCAAGACGTAGCGTGCGTAGCTCATCCCACCATCGTAAGGGAAGCCAATCCTTGGCATGTCTGGACAGCTTTCGTCGTCGGCACAATGTCCCGGCTTTGAAGGAGCATGGCTTCAGCCGTGGCTTAAAGCGGGAGGATGCTGAACAGTTATCCTTGGACGCGATGAGTTCTCTTCCTCCCATGCTCGACACCGTCCGCGTCAAACGGCTGCATCCTGACGCTTTGCTCCCGGAGTACCAATCCGTCGGCGCAGCCTGCTTCGATCTGCACACCATCCACGCCGATCACATTGCGGCAAACGGCGCGACGATCTTTCGCACAGGATTAGCATTCGAGGTGCCGGAAGGTCATGTCATGCTGGTGTTTTCGCGTTCCGGCCACGGCTTCAAAGCGGGGGTCCGTCTATCGAATTGCGTCGGAGTCATCGACTCTGATTACCGTGGCGAGGTGATGGTAAAGCTGACCAGCGATGGCGGCGCACTGCACGTCAACGCTGGCGACCGCATCGCGCAGGCAATGATCGTACCCGTCCCGCATGTGCAACTGCAGTGGGCCGACGAACTCGCCGACAGCCTGCGGGGACACGGCGGCATGGGCAGCACGGGGTAAGTTTCTGCTCGAATGCGCAACTCCCCCGGCCACTGACGACGTTCCTGCTGTCGCAGCGTCGCTAGCCACCCGCACACTCCGAAAGCGGAATGTTGTGAGCCTCGCAAAAAGCGTCCTGCTGAGCCTTTTGGTCCGAGAGCGAGTTGTCATAGGCTGCGTGCAGCGCAAGCGCCCCGCCAGCCGCAACCGCTACGCCGATGCCGGTGAAGATCAGAGCAGTGCGCGCAGAATGGACTTTCGGATATGTCGTCAGGTTGGCAGTCTCCGTTGCTGAAAGCGGCTGGCCTGCGAGGACTTTCACACGGCTCACAAGGTTGACGATGTCAACGTTCTGCCAGTAATCACGCTTCGCCTTCCCGCCAGTCACATAGACAGGAGACGTGACCGTCCAAAGGCGGGTGTTGGTTTCTGGGTCCCGAATGCTTAGTTCAAACGCCGGACTCGTGCGGCTGTACACGCCGCCGCGCCCTCCCGAGACATCCGTAAGCGGCGCGACTCCATGGAGCTGGAAAATGAGATCAGCCTGTTGGGCAGACTCAGCAAACTGATAATGTCCCCACGCCTTCAACGCCGTGTAGACACCCTCATACGCCACGTTCGGATCGATAGGGAAGTTCGGCGCGGAGCCGTCATTCGCCAGGAAAATAGTATGTGCGCCACGGATTTGTGGTGGAACCGGCGTATTGAGAGAAGGCAGCGCCGGTGGCAACTGAGCTTTGGAAGAACTGTAGCCCGGCGTGTCCGAGGCGGCCGCTTGTGCAGCTTGGCTGGCCTGCTGTGCTGTCTGTTGAGCGTTCTGCATGTCCTGCATAGCCTGCTGCGAAGCCTGTTGTGCAGCCTGCGTCGCAGCATCCTGTGCGCTTGCGGGTCGGATGAGGAAGGTGATCGAGGGGAGAAGGGCGATGACGAAAAGGTTGAGTCTGCTGGGAGTAAGCTTGCACGCCGCGCGATACATGGTGGTGCCTCAGGATGCAGTGACCAGATGCTTGTGTCTGCCGATCCTGACTGAGGACACGAGTGTCACTCCTCGAAAGTTGCGACCTGGAGCAAGAGAATTAGCGTCCGGTCGATCCTTCGTTTATCGTCCCTGTTTGATGAATATCACCTACGCTCGAACACCCATGCAAGGACAAGCAGTGCGCTTTGGGAGATTACCTGCCATGGTTTACGGCGCAGGAAGCCGAGCTTTATAAGCGCACGGTGCGCACGCAGATGATCTGATTTGACGTTATGGCCGATGACATGAGCGCTCTTAAGCAGAATTTCGGCTTCATCATAGTTCCCGCCGCGCATTTTGGTCTCGGCTTGTTCCATTACGGATAGATACGTAGTTGCTGCTTCTGAATGCATGTATGTTCCACCCTCACAAGCTATCAACGACAACATCGATCCCTGGGTGACATTCGTCATCTCTTTCGCCTGACTATTTGCGAAGCAGCCTACGTCCGCCAACTTGCGCGCGAAGGATACCCGTGATACAACTCAAACTATTCCATCCGCGCAAGCGGGTCGAATTTCATGCAGAGTGGTTGAGGGACGAGCCCTACGACGCCACGACAACCGGACAGAACATAGTACCGGTGTCAACTCTCGCCTGGTGACAGGACACATGAGATTCGGTGGAGCAGTGCGTCCGTTCCTCTGCATTCCACGCTTCTCAGTACCGTTACCCAGACAAGCGAGAGTGGTGCGTAGCCAGCAGGACCCCACAGCCATCGGAGCTGACGATGGAGTATTCCTGTAGAGCCTACGAATTGCGTTGCAATGAGTGCGGGAAGCGTTTTGGCAACCGTCCTCAATCCGCCTGTGACGAATGCCTGGCCCCCCTCGAAGTGAAATTTGATCTCGATGCGGTACGCGGCCGCTTCACTCGCGAAACGGTATCTGCCGGCCCGGCAAGCATCTGGCGATACAAAGAACTTCTCCCGATTCCTGAAGGCTTTCAGCCTGATCTGCCCGTAGGTTTCACACCACTTACGCGCGCGAAGAATCTCGGTAAGCGCATCGGCGCGACGAACCTCTACGTGAAGAACGACGCCGTCTGCTTCCCAACGCTTAGCTTCAAAGACCGCGTCGTGAGCGTGGCTCTAGCCAACGCTCAGGCATTTGGCTTCACAACTGTCGGTTGCTCCTCGACAGGGAATCTGGCCAATTCTGTTGCAGCCCAGTCCGCGCGTCTCGGTCTCAAAGCCTGCATCCTCGTTCCCGCCGACCTGGAACCTGCCAAGATTCTCAACACGCAGGTGTACGGCGCGCACCTCGTGCGCATCGATGGCAACTACGACCACGTCAACCGGCTCTGCACCCTCATCGCCGACGAGTACGGCTGGGGCCTAGTGAATGTGAACCTCCGCCCATATTACGCAGAAGGCTCAAAGACGTACGGCTATGAAATCGCTGAGCAGCTCGGTTGGAAGCTGCCGGATAATGTCGTCGTTCCGATGGCTGGTGGCTCACTCATTCGCAAGATTCGCAAGGCATTCAATGAACTCATCGCGCTCGGGCTGGTGGAAGACAAGCCGGTCCGCTTCTTTGGCGCGCAAGCCACGGGCTGCTCGCCGATCAGCCATGCCGTGAAGCAGGGCTGGGACTACATCGAGCCGCAGCGCCCCAACACCATCGCTCGTTCGCTCGCCATCGGCAACCCAGCAGACGGTCCAGCCGCGGCGAAAATGATTGCGCAGAACGGTGGCTATGCCGAGGACGTTTCTGATGTCGAGGTGGTATCGGGCATCCAGGAACTCGCGGAGACCGAAGGCATATTCACCGAGACGGCCGGCGGGGTTACGACCGCGGTCACGGCCCGCCTTTACTCGCACGGCCGCATCGGCGCCGACGAGACCACAGTCATCTGTATCACGGGCAACGGTCTCAAAACGACAGACGCGCTTGAAGGCCGCTTCCGTCAGCAGCGAGCAGTGAAGCCCAGACTGTCGGAGTTCGACGACTACATTCGTGAGACAGATCCGGCGCTCGTCGGCGGTCTTGAACAGGAACTGGAACTTGCAGGAGGTGCACGGTGAGCGTGAAGGTAGTACTGCCAACAGCATTGGCACGGCATACGGAAGGACACAAATCATTTGCGTCCGAGGCACAAGACCTTCCCGCCTTGCTGGCCGAGTTCGACGCAAAGTACCCTGCGCTTTCGCAGAACGTGAAAGACGCCTCCGGCAAATTGCGCAAGTTCATTAATGTCTATGTGAACGACGAAGACATCCGTTTCCTCGGCGGCGACGCGCACCAGTTCGCCGATGGCGATGAGGTCATGCTGATCCCGTCCATCGCCGGCGGTAAGCTTTAGTTACAACCGGTAATTTGCGAGACGCTTGCATGCTTCGGTGACTTCTTCTGCCTTCTTTGCAAAGCAGAAGCGCAGCAGGTTTTCTCCACGATTCACGCCATCCGAGTCATTACCGAAGAACGCCGACCCGGCAACGGCCGCAATGCCTGTATCGGCGAGCAGCCTGCGAGCCTTTGCCTTGGCGTCCGCACCCGGCACAGCGCTCGCATCGGCCAGTACGTAATACGCTCCTGCAGGAATCGACGGAGCAAGGCACGCTTGCGCAAGTGCATCGCAAAGGGCGTCGCGCTTGATCTGGTAATCCACCGCAAGCTCGTCGTAGAAGCTCTGCGGCAACTGGAGCAATCCCGCAGCCGCGCCATGCTGTAGAGGTGATGGCGCGCACACGTACGTCAGGTCGTGGAAGTATCCGATGGCGGAAAGCCAGCGCTCGCTAGCCGCGAGGTAGCCCAACCGCCATCCGGTAATAGAAAACGTTTTAGAAAAACCGGAGATGGTGATCGTGCGCTCGGCCATGCCGGGTAACGCAGCGATGCTGCGGTGTTGCAGTCCGTCGTAGACGAAGTATTCGTACATCTCATCCGTAAAGACGAAGAGATCGTTCTCGATAGCAAAGGCTGCGAGTTGATCCAGTTCAGCGAGAGAAAACACCTTGCCGCAAGGATTGGAAGGCGTATTGAGAATGATCGCTCGTGTGCGTTTTGTGACTGCGGCGCGCAGCCGATCCATATCGATGTCCCAATGAGGAGCGTCGAGCGGAACGACTACCGGCTGGATGCGCTGCGCAAGCAGCGTGCTCACGTGATAGCCGTAGAACGGCTCCAGCACAATGCATTCGTCACCCGGATTCAGCAGAGCCATGAGCGCAGCGTGCATCGCTCCGGTCGCGCCGCTCGTGACGAGGATGTTGCGTTCCGGGTCAGCTGGAATACCGTTGAAAGCGTCGAGTTTCGTGGTGATTGCCGCGCGCAGGGATGCAATGCCATCGAGTCGCGTATAGATATTGTGGCCAGAACGAATTGCGTCTATTGCGGCTTGAACAACGGGCAGCGGCGGATCGGTGTCGCACACGCCTTGTGCCATGTTGATGCCGCCCGCGGCGGAGCACGCCACAGACATGGCTCGAATCTCCGACTGTGTGCTGCCCGGAGCAAGTTGACTGAGGCGAAGCGACGATGCGACCGCAGTGGTTTCTGACATAAGAGAAGCGTGCCCTAGAGCACGCTCTCCATCCTAACGGATCGTTATCGAGCGCTAGATGACTCGGAGCAGCCACAGAATGATGACGATGAGCAGAATCGTCCCTAGTGTCCCGCTGGGATAGTAGCCCCAGTTTCGCGAGTAGCCATAGGTCGGAAAGGAGCCAAACAAAAGCAGCACGAGGATGATAACAATAATCAGTTCCACAGAACGCCTCCAGAAAACTATTGGCGATAGATGCGCGGAGTCGATGTAATGTTATCTTCCGTTGCAGTTCGTTGCTAGTAGCAAGTCATCTTGCATGTGGGCGAGGTTGAATGAAGCGTCATCCTGAGCAAAGCGAAGGATGTATGTAGCCTGCCCGGAGCGCCGTCGCTGCTGGGGCGGAATACATAGATCCTCATGGCACTCGCTCTGACGTTCGTTGTGTCTGCTCGTAGCGATTACTGATGAGCCGAAGGCTGGATAGATGCTTCGGTAGGAACGTGCATCCCCTCCAGCACTGCCGGCGTTTCTTCCGCGAGTCGAGGCAACTTGCCGGCCAAGGCGATCTCCAACACCTCGTCCATCTGTTCAACCCAATGCAGCTTCATGCTGCTCTTGATCAGGTCAGGGAAGTCGCCAAGGTCCTTCTTGTTTTCCGAAGGAAGGACTGCTTCAAAGATGCCCGCACGATGTGCGGCAAGCAACTTCTCTTTCAATCCGCCGATCGGCAGCACCTTGCCACGCAGTGTTATTTCTCCCGTCATCGCAATGTCGCGACGGACAGGAATCTTCGTCAGCGCGCTCGCAAGTGCAGTTGCCATCGTGATGCCGGCGGATGGTCCGTCCTTTGGTATTGCTCCTTCAGGAACGTGGATATGGATATCGATGTTGCGGTAGAAATCCTTCGGCAAACCGAGATGCTGCGAGCGCGAGCGGATCCATGTGAGCGCTGCCTGCGCAGACTCCTGCATAACATCGCCGAGCTGCCCAGTCGGCGTCATCTTGCCCTTGCCATCGAGCACCTGGACTTCTGTCTGCAGAATGCTGCCGCCCATCTCCGTCCATGCGAGACCAGTGACGAGACCAACCTCATTTCTCTCATGCACTTGTGAATCGCGATACTTCGCAACACCAAGCAGGTCAGCAAGGACCGCAGGGTCTACTGCCACAACATGCGTTGAATCCTTCACAACCTTGCGCGCGATCTTGCGGCAGACATTGCCAATCTCGCGTTCCAGATTGCGAACACCTGCTTCGCGTGTGTAGCTGCGAATGACGTCACGCAAAGCATCGTCCGTGAAAGTAGTCTGCTCAGCAGTTAGGCCTGTGGCCTCAAGCTGCTTCTTCACCAGGTATTGCTTGGCGATTTCGAGCTTCTCGACTTCGGTATATCCGGTAAGCCGCAAAATCTCCATGCGATCCTGCAGTGGACCGGGAATGGTGTGCAGCACATTTGCTGTTGCCACGAAAAGAACCTGACTCAGGTCGTATTCCACATCAAGATAGTGGTCCTGAAATGTGTTGTTCTGTTCTGGGTCCAGCACTTCCAGCAGTGCGCTCGCGGGATCGCCCCGGAAGTCGGCCGCCATCTTGTCGATCTCATCGAGCATGATGACCGGATTCTTTGTGCCAGCCTTTTTCATCGACTGGATGATCTGACCGGGCAACGCTCCAATGTAGGTGCGGCGGTGCCCTCGAATTTCAGCCTCATCACGCACGCCACCGAGCGACATGCGCACAAACTTGCGTCCCGTGGCCTTCGCGATAGACATGCCGAGCGAAGTCTTACCAACGCCTGGAGGCCCGACGAAGCAGAGAATCGAACCCTTTGGAGTCTTGACCAACTGACGCACAGCAAGAAACTCGAGGATGCGGTCCTTGATCTTCTCGAGCCCATAGTGATCCTCATTGAGCACCTGCTCTGCGTTCTCGATCGAGCGAATTTCCTTGGAGCGCTTCTTCCAAGGAACAGCCAGCAGCCAATCGAGATAGTTGCGTGAGACGGTGGACTCCGCGGACATGGGTGGCATCGCTTCGAGCTTCTTCAGCTCCTGCATCGCCTTGTCCTGCACCTCCTTGGTCATGCCGGCTTCTTCGATCTTTTTCTTCAGCTCGTCGAACTCGGATTTTTCGCCGCGACCGAGCTCCTTCTGAATGGCCTTGATCTTTTCGTTGAGGTAGTACTCTTTTTGCGCGCGCTCCATCTGGCGTTTCACGCGCGACTGGATCGTGCGATCCATGTTCAGCTTCTCGATCGCGATGTCGAGCACGTCAGCTACGCGCGACAAGCGAATCTCAGGATCGAAGACCTCAAGGATCTGCTGCTTTTCTTCAATCGATAGCTGCAGGTTTGCCGCGATCACATCCGCAAGCTTTGCAGGCTCGTCTGTGCGGAGAGCAGCAGCAGTCTCATTGTTCAACGACTGTTGCAACTTGTTGTACTGCTCAAAAAGCTGGTGAACTCGACCAACAAGCTGCTCGGTTTGCGCTGTCGTCTGCAGTTCAGCACGTGAAGAACGAACCGTCGCAACGAAGAAGCCGTCTTCGTCGTTTACTTCAATGGCTCGGCCGCGCTCAACGCCTTCGACGAGAACCTTGATGTTTCCATCGGGCATGCGCACGGACTGCACGATGTTGCCAATCACTCCGACTGTAAAGATGTCGTCCGCCGTGGGTTCGTCTACAGAAGCATCATGCTGCGTTGCTAGGAAGATGCGGCGATCGCCGTTGAGTGCCTCTTCTAGAGCGCGCACACTGGACTCGCGTCCGACAACAAACGGCGCCATCATGTGCGGAAAGATGACCATTTCTCGTATGGGCATCATCGGGAGTTTGCGTTGCGCGCCGTTAAGCAATTCGTCGTTATTCATTGTTCTCCCGATTCGACGTGCTCGACCGCAAAAAGATGCGTCTGCACGACATGCGTGTGATTGTAACGCTCATGCGAGACAGTATGTTGCTACGCAAGAGTTGCATTCACTCTGTTCTGTTGATCAAACAAAACGGACAGCGTTCGCTGTCCGTTGATGTGATGAATATTCTTGTGGCTACCCGGCCTTCTCGAGCAGTACAGGAAGCGTGATATCGCGGTTCTTCACCATGGTCTCCGTAATCACCAGTTCCTTGATCTTCTTGCTGCTGCCGGGAACGTTGTACATGAGGTCGAGCATGAGCTCTTCCAGAATCATGCGAAGGCCGCGCGCACCCACTTTTCGTTGCAGAGCCTCTTTCGCAATTTCGCTCACAGCCTCATCGGTCCATGTGACCTTGACGCCTTCATAGTCAAACAGCTTGGCATACTGCTTCAGGATCGCGTTGCGTGGCCGAGTAAGAATATCGATGAGTGCTGCCTCATCGAGTTCATCCAGGATGCCGAGAACCGGCAAGCGCCCGACGAACTCCGGAATCAGACCGTATTTCAGCAGATCTTGCGGCTCCGCTTGCCGAAGCAATTCGCTGTCACGCTGCGCGCGAATCGGTGTGATGTCAGCACCCCTCGCGTCCGCATCGGCGATGGCTTTAAAACCTAACGCCTTCTTGCCAACTCTGCGCCCAATGATGCGCTCCAGTCCAACAAAGGCACCGCCGCAGATGAATAGGATGTTGGTTGTGTCCACCATCGTAAATTCCTGATGCGGATGTTTGCGGCCGCCCTGTGGAGGAACACTCGCAACTGTGCCTTCGAGCAGCTTCAGGAGAGCCTGCTGTACACCTTCTCCAGAGACATCACGGGTGATGGACGGGTTCTCATCCTTGCGGCCGATCTTGTCGATCTCATCGATGTAGATGATGCCTTGCTGAGCCTTGTTCACATCGCCTTCCGCCGCTTGCAGCAGCTTGAGGATGATGTTCTCGACGTCCTCTCCGACGTACCCGGCTTCGGTCAGCGTAGTCGCATCAACAATAGCGAAGGGCACGTCCAGCATCTTCGCCAAAGTCTGCGCCATCAGCGTTTTGCCCGAGCCCGTCGGTCCCACCAACAGGATGTTCGACTTTGCAAGCTCAACATCATTGCCACGAACGCGATTCATCTGTACGCGCTTGTAGTGGTTGTACACAGCTACCGCGAGTTTCTTCTTGGTGACGTCCTGCCCGATAACGAACTCATCGAGGAACGTTTTCACTTCCGCCGGCTTTGGCAGGTGGGGAAGAGCAGCGCTTGCTTGAACTTCACCCTTGTCGTCTTCAAGAATGGAGTTGCAGACGGCGACGCACTCATCACAGATGTAGGCTCGCGGGTAATCGGACGGCGAAGAAATCAGCTTCGCAACAGCATCCTGCGACTTGTGGCAAAACGAACAGCGCAGGGATTCATCGGGGCCTCGGGAAGTCTTCATAAAAGGGGGAACTGACTCCTATCGTGCGGCCCATCAGCTGAGCGGTTCAACACAATTCTCAAGAGATAAGTTTACACCCGCGCCCTCCCGCCCAAGGGCACGGAAGGGTGCACGAAGAAGGTACGGGAGTAACGGGTTGAATACAGCAGGCAAGTAAAGTTACGTGCGCGGACGATCGATGATGTCGTCGATGATGCCGTATTCTTTCGCCTGCTTCGAGGTCATGATGAAGTCGCGATCCGTGTCGCGCTCCACCTGCTCTAGGGTCTGCCCCGTATGCTCCGCCTGGATGCGATTCATCACTTCGCGAATGCGAAGGATTTCGCGAGCCTGGATGTCAATCTCGGTAGCCTGTCCGCTGATGCCGCCGCCCATAATGAGCGGTTGATGGATCAAGATGCGCGAGTTCGGCAACGCAAAACGCTTGCCCTTCTTGCCGGACATCAGCAGGAACGCGCCCATCGAGGCCGCCTGCCCGATGCAAATGGTGGTGACGTCGTTTTTGATGTACTGCATCGTGTCGTAGATCGCCATACCCGCGGTTATGGATCCACCCGGCGAATTGATGTAGAGCTGAATGTCCTTCTCTGGATCTTCACCGGAGAGGAAGAGCAACTGCGCGATGATCAAGTTCGCGATGTTGTCATCGATCGGAGTACCGAGGAAGATGATGTTGTCGCGCAGCAGACGACTATAGATGTCATACGAGCGCTCGCCTCGGCTCGTCTGCTCCAGCACCATCGGTATCAATCCCATAACTCTCTCTTTCTTGCTTTGAAATTAGCTAATGAATGCGGCGTGATCGCCGAGATTGCGTTTGAGGAATACCGGCTACGAGGCTAAGCGTTCGAAGAGCGCAGATCCCGTTTTCTCCCGGCGCATTTGCTCGCGAATCCGGTTGATGCTTCCATCATCTTCGAGTCGTTTACGCAAGGTCTCCAACGGCTCGCGCGATTGAAGCGACAGCATCAGGAGTTCGCGCTCCATCTCTTCGTCAGAGATGGAAATGTTTTCCGTTTCGGCGATCTTGTCGAGAATCAGCGATGCCTTCACTTCGTTCACTGCCTGATCGCGCTGCGCGTCACGCAAATGGTCGAAATCAAGCGAACGCATGGCTTCAGGAGTCATCCCTTGCTGCGCGAGTGCGCGGAGTCCCCGCTCCAGACGAGCATCCACCTGCTGCTGCACAAAGGACTCGGGTACCGGGAAGTCGAACTTCTTGATCAACTCATCAACCATCGCATCGCGCGCGCCCGATTCCAATGAGTCCTTCTTGCGAGCTGCGGAACGATCGCGGAGCTTCGTTTCGAAGTCTTCCCATGAATCGTAGTTGCCAAGCTGCTTGGCAAACTCTTCGTTGCGCTCCGGGAAGTCTTTACGCTTGATAGCTTTCACGTTGACGTCGTAGCTCACGGTCTTGCCGGCGAGGCGTGCGTCGCCAAACTCAGCCGGATAGCTGACTTCGAAAGTGAGTTCTTGTCCGACCTTTGTTCCACGAAGAGCTTCAGTGAACGCGGGCAAGGTGTTCTTGCCGCCGATCTCCAGAAGCACGTCTTCACCCGTGATGGGCTGCGCCTCGCTCTCGTTCTTCAGGCCCTCTTCGCCGACAGTCTGCGCGAGATCTTGAATTTGACCTTTGAAAGCGATCTCGGCCCAGTCACCATCTTGCAGGGGACGGTCCTCTTCAACAGGTTCCACGGTGGCGTGATGGTCCAGAACGTTGCTCAGTTCCGCCTGAAACTCCTCGTCGCTGAGCGATGAGTCTGGCCGCTTCAATGAGATCGCGTCGTATCCGGTAATGTCCACTTCAGGCAAAACTTCAAATGTCGCTTTGAAGCGCAGAGGCCGCCCTTCAAACAACTGCAGATCGGAAACCTGAGGCTGGGAGATTGGTGTGATCTTCTGCTCTTCAAGAGCTTTGCGGAACTTGTCTGACACCAGCGCTTCAAGCACTTCCTGACGCACTTCTTTCGCAAAGCGTGAGCGAATCAACGACTCCGGAACCTTTCCGGCACGGAAGCCCGGAATGCGCGCAAGCTTTGAATAGCGTTTCGTCACTTTGCTGAACGCCTTGTCCACTTCCACGGCAGGCGCTTCCACTTCGATCGAACGCGTCAGTTCCGGATTCAGGGTCGGAGCGTGGTGTTGATGATCATGGTCTGCGTGATCATGGTCGTGCGCATGCGCGGGTAGTGCATCGACAACGGGTTCGTTCGTCGCGAGAGTCTCGTCTTGGGTTTCTGTGGGAGTCAATTCGTAAGGCCTTCCGGAAAGTTTGGCGTGAGATCTGTACAGGCGCGAAAGTCGCGCTGTTCGCCTCAAGTCAGGATACGAGGCTGACGCAACAGGGTCAAACGGGAGAATGTGCACAGAGTCGTCACGACCTGACGATACGAATCAAACGGCCAGACGCTAAAGAGCAGCTGATTGCAAGGCTCATCATCGGCAGCGGAGCAACGCGCGCTCGGTTACACCGACGGCCTCGACTAAGAAGCGATGGGAGCAATAGAACTGCGCCTTCCGGTGCCAACTTGTGAATAACTTCGTGTAACGTCCTGCGCGCAGAAACTTGCTATTCTGGAGATCAAAGTTTAGAGACAGGCCGCAGGCCCAGAGGAGACGAGAAGAATGGCATATGTCATCGCAGAACCATGCATTGGCACCAAAGACCGCGCGTGTGTGGATGCCTGCCCAGTAGATTGCATTCACCCGAAGGGTGATGAAGCTGGAGCCGACACGCTCGATCAGTTGTTCATCGACCCAGTTGAGTGCATCGATTGCGGTGCGTGCGTACCGGTGTGTCCGGTGTCGGCAATTTACGCCGGCGATGATTTGCCGGACAAGTGGGTCGACTTCCGCGAGAAGAACGCAGCGCACTTCGGTCGCTAGACTGAATTACGCAGAGCGCGCGGCCTCCGGGTCGCGCCTTCGCTTTTGTGGATGAGACCATAACAGCGTGGCAGAAGGCAGGCAGATCCCGCATCACGGTGAAGCGATCGTGCTACGCACCTGGCCCTTCCATGAGGCCGACCTTCTTGTCAGTCTGTTCACGCGCGAGCATGGAAAAGTAAAAGGTGTTGCGCGATTTGCGATGCGCAGCCGCCGGCGTTTTGGCGGAGCGCTCGAGCCGGCGACGTACGTCCAGGCTCACTACACCGAGCGGCCACGTCAGGACCTGATGCGTCTCGACAGTTTCGAGATCCTATGGTCGCCGCTGACCGCCAGTCCTCACTACGAGCACGTGGCTGGATTGCAGCTTGTGGTCGAAGTCCTGGAAGAGGTGCTTCCGGACCTTGCTGCGGACGACAACATATTCCGGCTCGCCCTAGCTACGCTGCGCGCGATGGAAGCGAGCGCGTTGTGGCTCTCGGTGACGTATTTCTGTTTATGGATGAGCCGGCTCATGGGCTGGCTGCCGGAGCTCGGCCACTGTGCGGCGTGCGGTCTGGATTTGCGCGGCGGGGCGGTCTGGTGGTCCTCTAGCGCGGACGGAGTCACTTGCTACGACGATCGGCGAACCGATAGTAAACCGCTCTCCATAGAGAGCGTGGTGCTGAGTCACCGGATGAGTCGCATTCCCATTACGGAGCTGCTGGCCGAGGGACTATGGCCACGCGAACGCGGTGCGGATCTTCGCGCGTTCGCGGTAGCCACACTGGAGCGACACATCGAACGAAGGCTGCGAAGCGCACGAATGTTGCTGTAGCGCTTGCAGCCTTCCCGGAATTCGAGCGTGGTTAGTAGGCGCCGGGAGGTGGCGGCGGCGGTCCCTGGTGCAGGAACTGGTTGTAACCCTCGCGGAAGCCTTGCCGGTAGTCACGGAACACTGGTGGCGGGACGGGTGGGTTGCGATAGCGAGGGTGGTGATCGAAGGCCGGCGGGCGCCCGTCGGCAACGTCATGGCGGGCAGCTTCGAAGCCGTCGTGTTGACCTTGCTGGTAGGCGGCTCCTGGAGCGATTGCTGGCGGTGGTGGGCCGTAGATGGGCTGCGGGTGCGAGCAGCCTGCAAGGCAAAGTGCGGAAGCAATGAGTGCGAGTGCGGCAAGTCTCATGTGTTCTCTCCTGAGAAACGGGGCTTTGTAGCCTCATGCGAATGAAACCTGGATCGCGCGGAAAGTTTTGAGTTCTCTTGATTTTGTGCGCTGAGGCCTCGCGTGATTTGCATCCAAATGTCTGGCCCGCGGATCCAGGGCAGAGGAGAACGAATGGCTTTAGAGAAGGTGGTTTACACAGCGCATGCGGTGGCGACGGGTGGTCGCGAGGGTGTGGCTAAGTCCGATGACGGCAAGCTGGAAGTGAAGCTCGATCCGCCGAAGCAGATGGGCGGCGGCGGGACAGGGACGAATCCGGAGCAGTTGTTCGCCGCGGGGTATGCGGCGTGCTTTATTGGAGCGATGAAGTTCGTGGCGAACACGCAGAAGAAGACGTTGCCTGCCGACGTGTCGATTGACTCCGAAGTGAGTTTCGGGCCGCTTGCCAATGGCGCAAAGGGATTCGGCATTGCTGTGGATTTGAAAGTGCATCTGCCTGGAGTGGAGAAGGCGGAGGCGGAGAAGCTGGTGCATGACGCGCACGAAGTGTGTCCCTAGTCGAACGCCACGCGCGGCAACATCGATGTCCATCTTTCGGTAGCGTAGATGCGGCGTTGTATCTCACAGCCCGAGCTTCGGCTCGGGCTGTTGCATGGAGAGGCTTGCATGAGGGTGCAACCCCCACCCCTAACCCTTTCGCCATAAAGTCTTCATGAGAATGGTCTTACTTCGGCGGTTCGGTTCAAAGTCTTCAATCGAAATAGCTTAGCCGCAAGTCTTGCAAATGCAGGGCTTTGAGTGCGATCCACTACATTGTCTACTTGAGGTCTACTCTTATTCTACTTAGGCGAATCGTAATTAAGTGCAAGCTCTAGTTCCTTCCGTTTGAGTGAGTTGCAGGCGTTGAAGGCTTGACAGCTATTTTGCGGCGGGGCACGCGGGAACCTAGAATGCAGGGATGGGGTCGGATGCAGAACGCGTTGCCGGGCTGTATGAGCGTCATGCTGCGGATTGGGTCCGAGCCCGGCTGCGTGAAGCGACGCTGTACGAGCGACCGTGGCTCCAGCGATTTGAAGCGGCGATGCCGTCACGCGAGGCGGATCGATTTACGGGTTCGGTGCTCGACCTGGGGTGTGGGCCGGGGGAACCAATTGCGCGGTACTTTGCCGAGCGCGGATATGCGGTGACGGGTGTGGACTCGTCCGCTGCGATGGTGGCGATGTTTCGCGAGCGCTTGCCTGAGCAGGAGGCGATCTGTGCCGACATGCGGGGAATAGATTTGGGGCGCCGGTTCGAAGGCATCCTGGCGTGGGACAGCTTCTTTCACCTAAACCATGACGACCAGAGACTCATGTTCCCGATTTTTCGCAAGCATGCCGCGCCGGGTGCGGCGCTGAGGTTTACGAGTGGGCCATCGCACGGTGTGGCGATGGGCGAGCTCGAAGGTGAGCAGCTGTTTCACTCAAGCCTTGATACGGAGGAGTATCGGAAGCTGCTTGGTGAGGCTGGCTTCGAGGTTGTGGCTCACGTTGGGGAGGATGACGTCTGTGGTGGCCGGACGGTCTGGCTGACGCGTCTGCGTTGAGTCTGCATCGGGTGCCCCATTCATGACAACGGCTTCTTCGTTGGCATGGGTGGGGTCTGCTCTCGCTGGCGGCGGTTCCATGTCCACTCGGATTCGATTTCGACTACGCCGGGCTCACCGG
>CAJCIP010000119.1 GCA_903970445.1 Verrucomicrobia bacterium Tous-C9LFEB
GACGAGCCAAAGCCTGCGGCATAAACGGCTTCCGTAACAGTGTGCGAGGAACTCTTTGAGGGTTTGAGCTCATCGCGGAAGCGCTCCTTGCGTTGTGCACGCGCGTACTCGCCCGGCGTCACGCCGAGCACGCGCTTGAAGCCGCGCTGCACAGCAAAGCGACCTAACCCGGAAGCTTCCGCGAGATCATCGAGCGAAGTGCGCTGTCCCGCGTGTTCACGAAGAAAGTCAGTGGCCGCAGCAATCGCTTTTGCCTGCGGGTCAGCTCGCGGCGCGGTGCGTTGCGGCTCGCAACGCAGGCAGGCGCGAAACCCCGCTGCCTCTGCCGTCTCCGGATTGGGATAGAAGCGCACGTTCTTGCGCTCCGGCCTGCGGCTCGGGCAGCTTGGCTTGCAGTAGATGCCGGTCGACTTCACCGCATAGACGAACTGGCCGTCCGCGGCCTTGTCGCGCGCCAACACCTGCTGCCAGGCCTTGCCGGCAAAGACAGAGGGAGGCTGAGGTGATTGGTTTGCTGGGCTCATCGGAATCGCTAGAGTGCTCATACTCAGTATCGTGCACCTGACCGGATGCGTGCGGCACTCCGCGGATTGCGCTCAAAGGAAGAGATAGTGGATAGAGGGTAGACAGAAGAGCGTAGAGGCTATGCAGGCGCAACATTTGTGCTGACTCGCGCTTCGCGGCCAGTTCCGCCCCAGAAACGAATCACCGTCAGCATGATCGTTCCCGTGAGGATGCTGAATGCCGCATCCGTCAGCAGCAGGCCACGTGCTGCTCCGCGGTTGTAGCCCCATTGATCGCCCTTGATGACTATCTCAATGGCTAGGTTGCACGCCGCCATCAGCATGGCGTACTGGGTAGCTGACAGCGGATTGTTCACCCCTATGATGTCGAAGGCCACCGCACTCGCCGCAGCGTAGTTGATTCCCGCAAGCACGTAATAGATCGCCGTTCCCGCAAAGAACACCACGCCGCTCCGCGCGCCGAATGCCATGCCGAGCGAGGCGAGCGCAGATAGGACGCCCGCGCCAACAAACATCACGCGTCGGTCCAACCGGTTGCAAAGCCAGCCGCCGAGCATCGCTCCGGCTGAGCAGAGAATCGCGCTGCCCCAGCCTGTGATGAAGGTAGTTGCAGCGTCGCTCGCGTGGAAGTCGCGGCCAAGACCACTGAACGAGTTTTGCGCGGCGAAGGTGGCTGAAGGCGTTACGAAGATGAGCAAACCAACAATGGCCGCGCGCGTGCGAATAACAGATCTGAGGTCAGGGAATAGCCGCCACATCGTTTCGATGACGCGACGAGGTACCCGCGCTTCCGCTCCAATGATCAACAGCAGCAATGACGGCGCAAAGACGATGGCTCCTAAAGCCGGAGCCGCGATGCCGAAACCAAGCCGCGGTACGAGGATGCTACCGAGCCAGCCACCTAAGCCCGAACCGCCAAGGTACGCCGTGTTCAGCCACGCGCTGACGGCGCCGGTGTCTTCCTCCGCTACAAGGTTGGGAATCATGCCACCCATCGCGCTCGAGAACATCTGCGCCGCAAGGTAGCCGAGCAGCAGGTCAGCAACAAAGAGTGCATCCGCCCCAGCAGAGGCTCTCGGGATCAGAAGCACTCCAAAGGTCAGACATGCACCGGCAACGGCGGCGCAGACGATTGCCCACGCCCGGCGGCTCATGCCGCAATCAACCAGCGGTGTAATCAGGAAGCTGAGGAAGCTTGGCAGCAGGATCATGAACTGCAATCCGAGAACGCGGTCTAGCGGCACCCCACGCGCTGTCAGCAGAAAGGGCAGAGCAATGGCAACGAAGCCGTTGTACAGGCCAAACGGAATGTAAGTGATGCCGACCAGCCAGGCCGGTGCGCGCCGCCGCATACCGCAGTCTACCTGCTCCCTGCCAGTAACTAGCGCTGGTTACACAAGTCGCGAGTTTCGTGAAACACTAGCCGACAACGCACAGCGAATCCAAGTTCAGAAATCAGGCGCAACAGCGCGTGGATGCGGGGTGCTGTCGTACTGTCGTCGGGTGTTTCGTATGTGGGTCCAAAGGCGTGTTCAATGCGCTTTTTTCCAATTGTTACTTGGGCTAACGTTTTCTGTCCCGGCCCAACAGCCGTCAGGAAACGTACTTCTCTCCGGCCTGGTCTCGGATCGCTCCGGGGCAAAGATCGTGCGTGCTCATGTTCATCTTGAAGGTGCCGGTACCCCGCGCGACACAGCGACCGATGGAAGCGGAAAGTTCTCTGTCGGCGTCGAGCCTGGAACCTATGCCCTGACAATTTCTTCCGGCGGATTTCAGCCCTTCGAGCGAACAGGCCTTGTCCTCAAGACGGGTCAGGATGTCAGCCTCACCGTCGTCCTGGACATTCCCACACATCAGGAAGAGCTTACCGTGCGTTCCGACGGCACGAGTTCCGCGACCGACCCAGACAACAATCTGAGTGCGTTTCGTTTTCAGAACGAGCAGCTCGCCATCTTTTCAGACAACGACGAGATCTTTCAGCAACAACTCGCCGCGATCGTTGGAACCGATCAGATCAATCCGGCACAACTGTATGTGGACGGATTCGGCGGCGGACGCATTCCTCCCAAACGAGCCTTGCGCGAAGTTCGCATCAATCAAAATCCCTTGTCGGCGCAATTCGATCATTTCGGCCTCGACCGTATCGAGGTCTTCACCAAGCCCGGCCTTACGGCGTACCACGGTGACTTTTCCGTTGACTTCAACAATCAGGACTTGAACGCGAAGAATCCATTTGCCGCGACCGCGCAGCCTGAGTATCACACGACCATCGAAGACGGAAGCATCACTGGTCCTATTGGAAAAGCGACCTCGTTCTATGTATCGGGTAATCGTACGGACCACCAGAACCAGTCGATCGTGAATGCGATAGTCCTCGACAGTAACAACCTGCCGGTACCGTTCTCGCAGGCAGTCCCCAACCCCCAGGGCAGCAACAGCTACTCCCTTCGGGTTGACCGTCAACTGACGCCGAGCGATGTCTTCGTTGCCCGCTACGAGTACTTCAGCAGCGATGTGCGAAATGGAGGTTTGACTGCCTTGGTGCTGCCGTCCGAGGCCACCAATTTTTCGTTGATCACGCAAAGCATTCAGGCCGGCGACACGCACATCATCTCTACAAAGGCTGTCAGCGAAACCCGCTTTCAATACACAAGGAATCGCTCGCATCGTGACCCGATCGACAACTCGGTTGCCGTGATTGTTCAGGGTTACTTCAAAGGCGGCGGCAATCCCTCCCAGGCGCTGCACGATAACGAAGATCGCTACGAGTTCCAGCAATACTTCTCGCGAACCACCGGCAAGCATCTTCTTCGTGTCGGTGGACGCTATCGCTTTGATCGCGAGGCCAATCTGTCCGGCAGCGGCTTCAATGGGCAGTTCATCTTTCCAGACATCACGACGTACTCGACGACGATAGCCGGCCTTCAGCAGGGACTTAGTGGAACGGTGATCCGCGCCGTGGGGGGTGGAGCATCCCAGTTCAACGTGACGCTCGGCGATCCAAACGCAGCGCTGCTTTCGGGCGACCTTGGTATCTACGCCGACGACACATGGCAAATCCGAAAGAACCTGAGCCTGACAGCAGGCCTTCGATTCGAGAGCCAATTCGCCGTTCCGGACCACTTCGATCCCGCGCCCCGCGTCGGTTTGGCTTGGGCCATTCAGCGCAAGAAAGAAAAGTCGCCGCTCCTCACGCTTCGGCCTGGGTTCGGCGTCTTCTACGACCGCCTTGGTATGCGCGATCTTTTGCAGTCGGTACGGCAGAATGGAGTGACCGAGCAGGCGTACTTCGTCAGCAACCCCGATTTTTACCCAGCCGTGCCTACGGCAACGACTCTGCAGAATCCAGAGTTCGCTTCGGTGTTGGCGAACCAGCCAAGCGTCATTCAAGTGGACCCGGCGCTGCGAACTTCCTACGACCTCGTTGCTACGATTTCGGCGGAGCATTCTTTCGGCCGCTTTGGTTCTTTGAGCGCGACCTACTCCGCTCTGCGTGGAGTGCACCAATACCTGACGCGGAACGCCAACGCGCCGCTGCCGGGAACGTTCGATCCAAGTGTGCCCAATAGCGGCGTCCGTCCGTTCGGCGGCACGCAGAACATCTACGAGTACGACGCGGGTGGTAGAGCCAACCGCAATTTCGTGTCCGCGAACTTCAGCATCTACCCGACGCGGAAGATTCTTCTGTCCGGCTACTACGCCGCGCAGCGCTTTCTGACAGATTCTGAAGGAGCGTCAGCCCCGGTGTCCAACTCGTACAACGTGCATGCGGATTATGGCCGTTCGGGGCTCGATCTGGAGCGGCACTTTGTGCTTGCAAGCCAGTGGTCGCTACCCTTTGGCCTCAACTTTCTTTCGCTGGTCAACTACCACACAGGCCTGCCGTACAACATCACTACGGGCGATGATCCGAACGGCGACACGTTCTATAACGACCGCCCGGCATTCGCGACGGATTTGTCCCGCGCGTCCGTGCGCCAAACGCCGATCGGAGCTTTCGACACCGCGCCAATCGCCGGTCAGACGATTGTTCCGTACAACTTCGGGCATTCCCCTTCGTACATTTCCTGGAGTCCGTCACTGGACGCCAGCATCGGCGTGGGACCCCGCGCTGCTCCGGCCAAAGGCACAAGCGGACCCGGAGCACGACCCTATGTGCTCGGCCTAACGCTGCGCGCGGAAAATGTGTTGAACCACACCAATCGCGGTATACCGATCGGCGTCATCAGCCCGTGCGATGTGACCACCGCCAGCTGCGCCGCGACCGGCGGCTACGATCCGCTCTTCGGGCAGTCCATTTCGCTTCTGGGTGGATCGAGCAGCACGGCAGCCAATCGCTACGTCAGCCTGCGCGCGTTCTTCACGTTCTGATTCGGCATTCTCCATCAACACAAAATGCGCGACCAGATGTGGCCGCGCATTGAAAACTTCGCAAACTTTAGATGGTTTGTGTGGCGGCGCTGTTGGGCTGCATCGATCCTGTTGGAGTCGGATGGGTCAGATAGTTTTGCGGCAAGGGCACTTTGTTGCCTTGCGCATCAATCTCGTTGGACTCCACGTAGAAGTGCGTCAGATCGGCGCGTCCGAAGCTCGTTGTGATGGCGACATCGGCAGCATCGCGCCCGGTAGCCATCAAAATGCGACCGAGACGCGGCTCGTTGTGGCGAGCATCCATGTCCCACCATTTTCCATCGAGCCAAACCTGGTACCAAGCACTGAAATCGCCCGCTCCGCTGAACGGAATGCGAATGTCCCCGAGGTGGCCAGTGACGTAGCGTGCAGGAATGTTCATGCAGCGGGTGAGCGTAATGGCGAGGTGTTGAAAGTCTCGGCAAACACCGATGCGCTCGGTGAAAACGTCCATGGCGGTCTTCGTGGATCGCGCGGCTTTGTAGTTGAACTGCACCTTCCAATGCACCCAGTCGCGGATCGCGGCAGCGCGGTCCCATCCCGGCATGGTGTGGCCGAAAAGATCCTGCGCGATGCCGCCGAATTGGTCAACCTGGCAGTAGCGGCTCGCCAGAAGAAACTGCAGCGTCTCTGCGGGAAGCTGCTCTACGGGCGTCTGCGCCAGGCCAAATCCCTGGGGGTCCGGCGTCTCCTTCGAGTTCAAAATGTTCGTTCCGGTCAGCCGAATGGCTCCTGCGGGAGCAGTGAACCGCGAGCAGCGGTTACCGAAACTATCGATATACTCCTCGACCGCGAGCTGCATCGCACCCTCGCGCTCTGTCGCGGAAACGATGTGTTCCACCTTCAGGTTATCGGGTGTCGTGAGTGTTGGCTCGACGCTCGGATGCACGTGCAGCATCGCAATCATCGGCGTGGGTTGAGGCAAATGAAACTGGATGTCGTACTCAGACTTTATTAGCATTTGGGGCTTTTCAATAAGCTGTATTAGCGGCAGAAACACGCATGCTCACTTATTGGATGCGCCCAGTAAGGAACAAGTTCGCGATCTAGCAAAATGTTGACACTCGGCTAAGTACCATTCCGACGCGTATTGACGTTTACTAGAGAAAGCCGCACGTCGATTTCTAGCCCAGAGGAGTGAGCGCTTGATTCTGATCAAAGCTCTCGTCGCCGTGATTCATGCCTGTCTCAAGGCGGTGGCGGCGGCCGCACTGGCCATGGGAGCGTTCTTCGCAACGGCAGTTGTACTGATTGTCATTGCGTTCTCGATACTGGTCTTCTTCGGGTTTACCAGCGTTGGTACGATCCGCTTCGCGCGAAACCGGAAAAAGGGACGCTCCAGCCCCGGGGACTTATAAACGGCTGCAACACATGCGTATGGCGAAAATCGCTTTGATATCCTTGCAATGGCTCGACACAAGGAGACACCATGGCAGCAGGCGCACTATTGGAGCAGGTTTCGGCGGACCCCCAAACAACAACTCTTCCCTACAAGGTCGCGGATATTTCGCTCGCGGATTGGGGCCGCAAAGAGATCACTATTGCTGAGCAGGAAATGCCCGGCCTCATGTCCATTCGCCGCAAGTACGCCCCCGCCAAACCGCTGAAGGGTGTGCGCATCACCGGCTCGCTGCACATGACGATCCAGACGGCAGTTTTGATTGAGACGCTGGTGGAACTCGGTGCTATCGTCCGCTGGGCAAGCTGCAACATCTTTTCGACGCAGGACCATGCTGCAGCCGCGATCGCCGCCGCAGGTGTGCCGGTTTTCGCCTGGAAGGGCGAGTCGCTCGAAGAATACTGGTGGTGCACAGACCAGGCCCTGCGCCACGAAGATGGTTCAGGTCCACAGCTCGTTGTCGATGACGGCGGCGATGTAACCCTGCTGATTCACAAGGGCTTTGAGCTCGAAGCGGGTGAACGTGAGTGGGTTGACGCGGAAGCGCACTCCACCGAAGAAGCCGTCATCAAGAAGCTGCTGAAGGCCGTGCATGATGAGGACTCTGATCGCTGGCATCGCGTCGTGAAGGACTGGCGTGGCGTTTCGGAAGAGACAACCACCGGCGTTCATCGCCTCTACAAGATGCTCGAGCAGGGCAAGCTGCTGGTGCCCGCCATCAATGTCAACGACTCCGTCACGAAGTCCAAGTTCGACAACCTCTACGGTTGCCGCGAATCGCTCGTAGACGGCATTAAGCGCGCAACCGACGTTATGGTGGCGGGCAAGGTTGCTGTCGTATGCGGCTATGGCGATGTCGGCAAAGGCTCAGCTGCATCACTGCGTGGCCTCGGCGCACGCGTCATTGTTACGGAGATCGATCCAATCAACGCGCTACAGGCGGCGATGGAAGGCTATGAAGTTACGACCATCGAAGAAACGCTTGGGCGTGGTGACATCTATGTCACGTGCACCGGCAACCTCGACGTCATTACGCTCGACCACATGCGTGCGATGAAAGACCAGGCCATCGTCTGCAACATTGGACACTTCGACAACGAAATTCAAATGGCTGAGCTTGATGGTTCTGACGCCGTAAAGCTCAACATCAAGCCGCAGGTGGATCAATACAGCTTCCCTGGCGGAACAACGATCTTCATCCTCGCCGAAGGCCGCTTGGTCAATCTAGGCTGCGCCACCGGTCACCCGAGCTTCGTCATGTCAAACAGTTTTGCCAATCAGACACTGGCGCAGCTCGATCTGTGGGCAAACAAGGACACCTACAAGGTTGGCGTTTACGTACTGCCAAAGAAGCTCGATGAGGAAGTCGCTCGCCTGCATCTGGAGAAGATCGGCGTGAAGCTGACGACGTTATCGAAGAGGCAGGCAGAGTATCTGGGTGTGGCATCCGACGGACCGTACAAGGCAGAGCACTACAGGTACTAAATTGCTGCTTCGAAATTCCAAGAGAAGGCCGCCTCAATGAGGCGGCCTTCTCTTTTGCAGTGCAATAGTACACAGCCGTGTTACTTACGACGCACTACCGTGTTGTGCTAATCGCGATAGATGCCGCGGGATTCCTGATCCTGCTGCTTTGTGCTTGGCTGATGACGCGGCTTATAAGTTGTGCCGCTTCTCCAGCAGCTCGCGTCCTACCGCATCGAGCACGCCGTTCACGAAGTTCACGCTCTCAGGCGCGGAATAGCGGCGGGCAATCTCCAGCGTTTCATTGATGACGACCGCCGCCGGAGTCTTCGGAAAGCCGAGCATCTCGGC
>CAJCIP010000120.1 GCA_903970445.1 Verrucomicrobia bacterium Tous-C9LFEB
GCTGTTTGTGATTGCCAGAACTGCGGGTTGGGCCGCGCATGTCATCGAGCAGAGGCAGGACGGCAAAATCATCCGGCCATCGGCCAACTACACCGGACCTGAAGAAGTCGCGTTCGTTGCCCTGGCGCAGCGTCCTTAGCACTCTTTCAGCGGCTGAAGCTCTTATCGTACTAACCGATAGCGGCCGTCTGGAGATGGCCTTTGAAGACAGCCAATGTATCAAATGTTTCCTAAACAGGCATTTGGAGTTATGACGTGTCCCACAGTTTCAACGCTGAACGTCCCGCGCCCGACAAAGTTCTCATAGACATTGCGGACTACGTTTTCAACTACGAGATTACAAGCGAGCTTGCCTACGAAACAGCGCGCCTTTGCCTGATCGATACGCTTGGCTGTGGCTTGGAGGCGCTGGAGTACCCGGCCTGCACAAAGCTGCTGGGCCCGATTGTTCCTGGTG
The DNA here is from genome assembly GCA_903970445.1 of Verrucomicrobia bacterium Tous-C9LFEB. Lineage (GTDB taxonomy): Bacteria > Acidobacteriota > Terriglobia > Terriglobales > Acidobacteriaceae > Granulicella. Next base: position 458 of record CAJCIP010000120.1, read on the forward strand.
TTACGGTCTCGCCGGCTGCGCGTGTTCCCGGTACGAACTACGAGCTTGATCCGGTGCAGGCGGCGTTCAACATCGGCACGCTCATCCGTTGGCTTGACTACAACGACACCTGGCTTGCTGCGGAGTGGGGTCATCCATCCGATAATCTTGGTGGCATTCTCGCGGTGGCCGATTGGCTTTCACGCGGCGGCATGGATGCCTTTGCCCAGTCACTGACAATGAAGTCGGTGCTGACCGCGATGATCAAGGCGCATGAAATCCAGGGCTGCCTTGCGCTCGAAAACTCCTTCAACAAAGTCGGGTTAGACCATGTGGTGCTGGTGAAAGTCGCATCGACGGCAGTTGTCAGCCAGCTGCTCGGCCTTACCTACGACCAGACAATCGCGGCACTTTCATTGGCCTGGGTTGATGGCCAGAGCCTTCGCACGTATCGTCATGCGCCAAACACGGGCTCGCGGAAAAGCTGGGCGGCAGGTGATGCGACCAGCCGCGCTGTGCGTCTGGCACTGATTGCGAAGACAGGCGAAATGGGCTATCCGTCTGTTCTTACTGCCGAGAAGTGGGGTTTCTACGATGTGTCGTTTGGCGGGCGCGAGTTCGCGTTCCAGCGGCCGTATGGTTCTTACGTGATGGAGAACGTACTTTTCAAGATCAGTTTTCCGGCGGAGTTCCACGCGCAGACCGCTGTTGAAGCTGCAATGACGCTTCATCAGCGGCTGGAGCAGCAGGGCAAGAACTCCGCAGACATTGAGGGCATCACGATTCGTACGCATGAAGCGTGTCTTCGCATCATCGACAAGCGTGGGGCCCTCGACAATCCTGCGGACCGCGATCATTGCATTCAGTACATGGTTGCCGTCCCCCTCATCCATGGTCGACTGACGGCGTCCGATTACGAGAACGACATCGCATCCGATCCGCGTATCGATGCCCTGCGCAGCAAGATCACGTGCACGGAGAACACTACGTTTACTGCCGACTATCACGATCCCGAAAAGCGCTCGATTGCGAATTCACTGCTTGTCACGCTCAAGGATGGAAGCACTCTCGAAGAAACGGTTGAGTACCCTATCGGGCACAGGCGTAGACGCCAGGACGGAATTCCTAAGTTGCAAGCAAAGTTTGAGACAAACCTCGTGCGCAAATTTTCTGACCGGCAGCAAACGCGGATTCTTGACGCTTCAGCGAGTCTCGAGAGCTTGGAGAAGATGCCGGTGCGGCAATATGTCGACCTGTTCATCCCGGAGTGAGCTGCCGAGTCTTGCTGCAACTTCGTGCAAGCTGCGGGGCGGAGCTAAGCTAGCCATATGGATGTTCGGCGATGCACGGGAGTCTGCGTTGTTTTCGGAGCCTGGGTTTTGTTCGGCGTCCAGCTTCTGCTTCACGCGCAAGTGGCGTGTCCGCGCGACGCGGCGCAGACTCTCGATTGTGGCAAGCAGTTCTTCGCCGCGCAGCAGTTGAAGCCGGCTGAGGCCTCCACGCGGCAGTACCTTGTTCTGCATCCTGATTCTGCGGATGGCATGTATTTGCTGGGCCGCATTCTGCAGGAGAAGAATGAGGCGGCGGAATCGCTGAGCTGGTTCACGAAGGCTGCCGCGATTCGACAGCCTTCGGGTGACGATCTACGTGTCGTTGCGATGGATTATGTGCTGCTTAATTCGTATTCTGACGCCGCTCGATGGCTTTCCAGAAGCGTCCAGATGGACCCGGCAAATGCGGAGGCGTGGTACGCACTTGGCCGCTCCAAGATGATGCTGGGGGACATGCACGGCGCGCGCGCGCCGCTGGAGCGATCCCTAGCGTTGCGACCGAAAGAGTCAAAGGTCGCGAATAATCTGGGCGTTGTTGCGGAAGCTGAAAATCATCCAGAGGAAGCCGTGGCCTTTTACAAGGATGCCATCGAGTGGCAACTGACGCTGCCGCATCCGAGTGAGCAGCCGTACCTCAATCTGGGAACGCTGCTGACCACCCAGCAACAGGCCGCGGAAGCGCTGCCGCTGTTGGCAGAAGCCGTCAAGCTCGCACCAGATGATCCGAAGTGCAATGAGGAGTTGGCGAGAGCGGAGGAGCAGCAGGGCGACTTCTCTCACGCCATCGACCATCTCTCGCATGCTGTAGCGCTGCAGCCGAAGAGCGCTCATCTGCATTTTGAACTCGGTCAGCTCTACCGCCACGCAGGCCAGCCGGAAAAAGCGAAACAGGAACTTACTCTGAGCAGCCAACTGTATGGTTCGCATTCCTCGGATGCAGAGCCGTAGGGCAAGCGGTATTAGTCTAGGCAGGTCATGAAGTGTTGCTGCCTAACCTCTTGCTTCGTTGCATTTACGCTTGCGGTGCGCTGCGGCATAGCTTCGGCACAGTCAGGCATGCAGCCGCAGACGAACAGTGGAGTGAATACGGGAGCGCCGCACGCGGCAGTTCTGGACTCGCACAACCGTCCCATCACGGCGGGCGGGACGGTGAAGACCGGGCCGATTGTTTTCCAGGATGTCGCGAAGGAGAGTGGCCTTGCTACGTGGACTCACCGCATGGGTGGCGCGCAGAAGAACTTCATCCTTGAAACGGTAGGTTCCGGCGTTGGCCTTATTGACTATGACAACGACGGTTGGATGGACATCTACCTCGTCAACGGATCCACATACGAAGCGGAAGCGGGGAAAGCAACCCCGCCGCACGCCGCACTTTTTCACAACAACCGTGACGGAACGTTCACAAATGTGACAGCTAAAGCCGGAGTAGCCAATGATCGATGGGGTTTTGGAGTCGCGGTCGCAGACTATGACAACGACGGCTGGCCTGATCTGTATGTCACCAACTTCGGCAAGAATCGGCTATACCACAACAACCACGACGGCACCTTCACGGACGTTGCGGAGAAGGCTGGGATAGCGCTAGGGAATTGGTCGACGGGAGCCACGTGGGGCGATTACGATGGCGATGGTCTGCTCGACCTCTTTGTGCCTGGTTACGTGCATTACGATATGGCGTTTCCGCCAGGCAAAGGGCGCGATGGAACAGTCACCTCCTGCAGGTTCCGTGGCGCTCCGGTGATGTGCGGACCGCGTGGATTGCCCGGCGAGCCGGATCATCTCTTCCACAATAATGGGGACGGCACCTTTACCGACGTGAGCGCGAGCGCTGGTGTGGAGGATAAGGCGAAGTACTATGGCTTGGCTTCGTTGTTTATCGATGTGAATGACGATGGCAAAGTAGATTTGCTGGTCGCGAACGATTCCACGCCGAACTACCTCTACCTGAACAAGGGCAAAGGTGTTTTTGAGGATGCGAGCTTCGCATCGGGATATGCCTTGAATGAGAGTGGGCGTGAGACCGCATCGATGGGCATCGCGGCTGGTGATATCACGCATGACGGCAAGGTTGACCTCTTCAACACGACGTTCTCTGACGACTACAAGCCCCTGTACCACAACGATGGCGATGGGAGCTTTACCGACGTCAGCTATCGCATGGGCATCGCGGAGCCGACGATTCCGTTCCTCGGATGGGGTGACGCGTTCTTCGACTATGACAACGATGGTTGGCTCGACCTGATGGAGGCGAACGGGCATGTCTACCCGGCCGTCGACGATCAATCCTGGGGAACGAGCTACAAGCAGCATCCCTTACTGTTTCACAACAACGCGGGCAAACTTCAACTTGTCCCGGCGGTAGAAGGTTCTGGACTGGCCGTTCTCGGCGTCGAACGCGGTCTAGCATTCGGTGACTTATTCAACGACGGCAAGATCGATGTGGTGATCAGCAACATGGACGGAACGCCGACGATCCTGCGCAATGTTGTGATGAACAAAAACCACTGGATTGAATTGAAGCTGGTTGGTGGAGCGAAGACACCGCGAGATGCCGTGGGGGCCACTGTCTATGTCACCGCAAACGGCTTCCGCCAGCGCACCGACGTAACCAGCGGAGGCAGCTACGCATCCTCCTCGGATCCGCGCGTGCATTTCGGCATTGGCGCGGCGACTTCAGTAGATAAAGTTGAGGTTCACTGGCCCGGCGGCGTCGTTGAGACGATCAAGCTTCCAGGCGTGGACAACATCTACACCGTAGAGCAGCATAGTGGCGTGGGCAAGCTCGTGAAGTAGACGCATTTCAGAGCGCCTTTGCGGTCGCTGGTCTTTGCGGGGCCGACGAGTGCCCTCAAGCACTAGCCGGCGTCTGAGGAATGCTTGCTAGTGCTTGAGGACTGTGGGGCAGACGGGTACTTCTTTATTGAACAACGATAGAGATCGTAGTGGAGTGTGAAGCGGTACCACTGACAGCTGTAATGGTCGCGTTGTACGTACCTGCGGCGGTGCTCGGCGCGATGCCGGTTCCACATCCACTCATCCCGACTAAGCCGAATCCCAAGAGGACGATGGCAATCTGAACCAGCCTGCGTCTGCGCAAGAGAAGTCCGAGCGGCGCCAAGAGGGCGAAGAACAGAGCACGCCCGTGGGAATTCGGTGAATCTCCGTTGGAGGCCTGGGTGAATGCCTTGGCTGTGGTGATGGTGATCTCGGCGTCAGCTTGAGTGGAAGTGGAGCTGAGTTGGACGTTGCCTGCAGTGCACGTAGCCATCGTCATGGCTGCCGGCAGGCTGCAGGTCACGTTGACCGTTCCGGCAAATCCCTGCTGGCCTGAGAGCAGCACATTTGTTGAAGCAGGTGTTCCATCCTGCACTGTGATCGATTGCGGGATGGATATCTGGAAGTCCTGAACGGTGAACGAAGTGCTGGCCGTAGCTGCGGAATAATTTCCCGACGCCGCTTGTGTGGCAGACACCGTGACGACGCCACCCCCCTGGAGAGTAATCAGGTTGCCGCTAAGTGTTGCAGGTCCGCTCACTGTCCAGCTGATCGGACCTTGTGAAGGTGATGCAGCGGAGGGTGCAAACGGTGCGACTCCGAAGATCTTGGTTCCGATGGTGCTGATCGTGAGGGCCGGCGCCACCGGCAACACTTGGAAGTTGGTTGTGATCGTCGTTGCGGAGTAGTTTCCGGCTGCTGCCTGGCTGGCCTGGACTAATACCGTCCCCACGCCTGAGGTAGTCACCACGTTTGCTGAGACAGTAGCGGGTCCGCTCAGGATCGTGTATGTGATCGCGCCAGCTGAAAGCGAAGTGGCTGAAACAGTGAAAGACGGCGCGCCGTACGTTTGATCCGGAATGGGAGCAAACTGCAGTGCGGCTGCGGTGCTCTTTACCTGGAACGAAGCGTTCGCTGTGGCCGCTGTGTAGTTTGTCGTCGGAGCCTGGCTGGCTTGCAGACTCACAGTGCCTGTACCGGTTACAGTGACAACGTTCGCTGCAACCGTCGCCGGGCCGCTGACAACTGCATACGCAACGGCGCCGGTAGACGCAGACGACGCGGTCACCGCAAAAGGAGCGGCACCGTACGTCTGGTCAGCGATCGCGTTGAAGGTGAGCGTAGGGGTTGCAGGCGTGACTTGAAAGCTGATGGTTGCCGATGCCGAGGGATACGACCCAGCGGCTGCTTGGACGGCCTGCACTGTCACGGTTCCAACACCGTTCACGGAGACGACGTTCCCTGCGATCGTCGCGGGACCACTCACGATCGAATATGTCACGACGCCGCTCGACTGAGAGGACGCGGAGACGGGGAAAGGAGCGGCGCCAAACGTCTGATTGGAGATTGGGGCGAACTGCAACGTTGATGTGGCACTTACCACGTTGAAGGAGACGGTGGCAGTGGCAGCGGCATAGCTGCCGGCAGCGGCCTGGCTGGCCTGGAGCGTGACGGTTCCTATTCCAATCAAGGTCACTAAGTTCCCTGAGATCGTCGCTGGTCCACCGACAACGGAGTACGTTATTGCGCCCGTAGATGCTGAGCTCGCCCAAACAGTAAAGGGCATGGCGCCGATGGTTTTGTCGGGTATGGGCACGAAGCTCAGGCCTGCGGAGGCAGTGGCTTGCACAGTTACTGTCGTCGTCGCTGTTGATGTTCCGTATGCATTGCGACTTGTCAGGGTATACGTTGTGGTCTGCGTCGGAGAGACGCTGACAATGCCTCGCGTGAAACCGACCTGGTCGATATACGAGTAAGACCCGTCAGAAACCGAAGTCAGATTGACGCTTTGGCCTGGAGTAATGGTGGAAGACGACGCGGTGAAACTCGAGATAACGGGCGGAGCACCTGTGGGCGCGGTCGCTGAGTCATACACGCTTTCCATGTTCACGACTTCAAAAGCTGACGAAGGAACACTTTTCAGGTGGCTTAGATCGTCATCATCCCAGCGTGCATCCGGTGTTCCCTGAAAGAACATGTCCGAACCATTGTCGGCGAGGATCATCCCGTACTGTTTCATGGCCTTCAGGATGATCTGGTTTGTTGGAGAAAATCCTGAGATGTCGAAATTTGCTTTGAGCCGGATGCGCATGCCCATGATGTTGTCCGTCCCCCACAGAGTTCCGGCCGCGTGGGTCGCGGGAGCTACAAAGTAGCCGTCGTTCGCATCGTTCTTTGTATGGTTTGCAGTAAAGCGAATTGCGTGATTGATCTGGCCGGCCGCAACTTCGTCATAGCGAACCAGTCCTTCAAAGACTGACAGACCGGCAGCGTCGGTGGAGGTGGCACCATACGGGCGCTTTTCCACGGACAACATATCCCACATCGCAGCATTGGAAGCACTCCACGCGGGTGTGGATATCTTGCAACTTCCTGCCTGGTAGAGCTCGTAGATGACGCAGCTGTTTCGGTCAATGATGATGGCATGCCGGTCACTTCCATCTGTAGGGCAGTCCCCAGGGTTTCCTTCAATGGGAAGATCAGCTGGAATCGGGTAGTTAGCGACATCGCTTTCGTCCGGATAGTTGAAGTTCACAAAAGGGGTGAACCCTATCACGGAAGAATCGACAACCGTATACGGGATGCCGTAAGCGCCGCCAGCGACAGAGCTGAAATCGGGATGCAGGTACCGGTTGGCCAGATCTCCGCTTGTGGTGATGATCTTGGTGGAATTCGGGTCAAGCGGAGCAGCACTAATGTCCTGGTGCCACGCGTCATTTGAGGAGGGGACGAATCCATTCAATGCGCCGAGAGGACCGAGCGAGATCGCGGAGCAGCTGTTGACCTGAGTACTGGTTTGCGCGGAAAGCGGCGTTAGACCGGCGCAACTTATGACCAATCCTACAAGACTCTTTAATAAAAGCGACGACCGCATGCGTTGACTCCAGTAAGTGCTCACCTGCAAGCGGACGAGTCCTAATGCTCGCAGGCACGGCATGCGTGCAGAGTACGAAGAGTGTTTACCAGCATCAATGACGAAAGAGATTGGTGACCTACATCAAATTATTCAGTTCTGCCGCTTTCGCGGCAGGACTAAAGCACGTGAAACGAAGACTTTGGTGCGCCGCACAGGGAGGGCTTACGACTCGCATCCGGTAGTTGTAAGGGAAGCCGACAGGTACTCTTCTAAAGACGAAACAGTTTATAACGCAGATTACAGCGAAGCCTGCTGGGTATGGGTGATTTGCAAATCAATCGTTCAACTCAGATGGATCTGCCGCAATGTGAGAAACAAGTTCAATGAATAATGTTCCGCGCCCGCATGATTACATAGAGAACCAAAATGGCCGCGGCCGTTGTTGCTGCCGAAATCTTAAAAAGCAAAGGCAAGTTTTCCGCCGGGGTTTCCGTGGAAAACTGCGTCATCCTCTGGGCCGCATAGACCATGCCGAAGTACATGAAGAGGAACATGGAGAATGTTCTTGAGAGAAACCAGCCCGCAGTAAGCATGCCGACCAAAGCTATTGGCATGATCCGCAGAATGTCTTTGCCTTCTCGCACCTGAAGCTGGGATACACATTCGATGGAACTAACGTCTACATTCCTGGTAGTCGGAACGTCTATAAGAGTTACCGGTTCCCAAGAACTTATTCCTTCCTCATCGAGATGAGAGAACTTAGCGTCTGTTGCTATGCCAACTACACCCATATTCAAGTCGCCGTCAACTTGCTTCAACGGCGTTGCCGAGAATCGCATTGCCGCACGCATGCTCGACACAATAAGCAGTATCCAGAAAAAAAGCCCAACAACACCCAATTCAGCTGCACAAATCACAACAGAGTTGTGTGCAGTGATCCCGTATTTATCCACAAAGTTGCCTAATCCCATCCCGAAGATAGGGTGCGCCTTTAGCGACTCAATTCCGTCGTACCAAAGATCGAGCCTGTCAGCGCCAGAGTCCATAGATATATCTCTGCCACCCGACCACCCTAGAGCGAACATGGCGGCGACGAGTAATGCTGCAAGAAGTGAGGCCGGGAGAAGCCCAACTTTTCTTCTGGCGGAAAACAGTACAACAGCCGCCATCGCAACCATGGCACCCCTGGAGTGCGTTAGATATATTCCAACCAGCAGCACTGCGATCGGTATGCCTAGCAGCAGAAGGTTTAGCGCAAGGAACTTTTTTTTCCAAAGGAAGATGCACGGCACGAGCGACACCATTACCTGAGACAGATCGTTCGGATCATGAACGAAACCCAGTCCCCTCAGACGGCGAAGCGTTCCGTTACCCCAGAGGTAGTCGCTCGGGATGACGTTAGCCTGGAGATCATGCAAACCCATGTACATAAAGAAGACACTGCCAAGGAAGAACATGACGATGATGCACGTAAAATGCCACTTTCGTTTACAGTTCACTGCAACCAGAAGGAACGCGAACGCTGGTTGTAGAAAACCATAGAGTGGACCAATCGTACCGCCCAGCCATCCGCTTTGCGCGATAGAAATAAATATCGCTATGGCCAGACCCGCAAGTGCAATGGTCTGTGGAGCGCGGGACAAACCTGAGCTAGAAAAGTTGGGTATAGATGAAACGATGGCCAAGATAACGACTGCTACTTCAACATGGTAGTCAGTAAGCGAACCAAAAAGAACTGGCGGTGTCAGGTACGCGGTGACGAGATAGAGTAGCGTAAAAAAATAACTCATATCTATTTCATGAACCTAGCTTCAGCGCTGCGTTTGTCATCGGAACCTGCGCAGCGACAAACCCGAAAGGACTCTATGAGAAGAATGGGAGCGCTAGCCCGGCCTCTAACACGTCCCGGACGAGGACAATCCATAAATTGTGGCGCAATTGCAATTAGATAAATACCTTCAGCGAGAGTTAGCGATAGGGATGCATGTGCGCGAGTTGATCGCGCGGCAGTGAAATGTTTGTGTCAAATCGTTAGGTGCTACCGGGACCTTAATCTGTAAATCATGAGGTTTCCATAATACTTGTCATAGACGCTCGTCAGGAAGTCGCTGCGATTCTGGATCTCAGCCATTTCGGTTCCTAACTTGGTGTTGAAATCCTTATCGCCGAACATCTCAGGATTCGTCATCATCCTGTCTCCCGTAATGAAGTAGCGAGCTCCGTACAGTTCAGCGGCCATTTGTGGCGTGGTGCGTTCATATGAGATGTAGTTTCGATTGTGCAAGGCCAACCAGAAGGTGATCGTCCCGTAAGCGGTCGCCCCCGATGGGATCGCTGTCTGCAACTGCGCAGTAACACGGCTGTAGTTGGCGCTGCGAGCTGCGCGGAGCAGAAAAACGTTCGCGCCCACTTGTGCGAGGGCGGCCAGACAAGCGGCTGCTGTCAGTATACGGCGCAATCTTGGATGGTCTGTTGTAGCCGCGACTGCTGCTCCGATGGCCAGAGCAGAGAGCGGTGCCAGTAGGACAAGGTACCGCGACGATTTATTGACGGTATAAATGAGCCATAGAACGGAGGGCGCGAGCAGGAGCATCTCGAGCCAGAACCATTTGCGACGATACTTCCATACGACGAAACTGGCCAGTAGAAAGAGTAGGGGGATCGGAAGCCTAACAGGAATTGATTCCAGGCCATACCCGTGGAGCATGTTTAGACCGATGAGATCAGAATAGCGCCGCTGTTCTTGAACGAGTCGAAGAAGCAGCGGAGTTTGCACCGCGCGGGATAGGAATTCCGCTCTGAAACCCTCGCGACCACGAGGTGCAATAAGAATCCAACTGGCGAACGGAATAAGCCCCGCGGTGTAGCCAATTATGTAAAGTAGTGCTGGGTTCCACCATGAAGTCTTACGCGTGGTCCCAATCGTGATGAGGAGTATGAAAAGAGAAAAAATGTAGCCAAGCAGTGTGATGTGGAACATGGTGCCCATTGCCATTGTCAGACCGGTAAGGAATGCCCAAGTAAGGGCAAACGTGTCCTTGTAGCGTTTGACGAAGAGCAGTGAGAGAAAGACCATCGCCACGGTCAGTGCTTCGGGTCTTGCTGTGCGCGCCGTAAGGATTAGGAGATTGTCAGTTGCAATGAGAAGTGTTGCAATAAACGCTCCTGTTGGGCCCAAGAAAGAACGTGACAGCCAGAATACAAGCGCAACAACCAGTGCCCCGGCCAGAACCGATCCGAGACGTGCCGTAATCTGACTGACTCCGAACAACTTGAAAAAGGTGGCGATCACCAGAGCCGTCCCCGGGGGCCTCGCATCCAGATGATTCTCGATGTCATTGGGGCCCATTGCGGGGTCTCTGAGACCGTGGCCAGAAGCTATCGAGTAGCCCGGGCCGGCGTACCAACTCTCGTCTGTGACCCAGCGATAAGAAAGGAAAGGCAGTGCTTGTACAAGATAGAGCGCGAGAAAGAAAGACAAAACGATCCAAGGGCGATTCAAGTGAGTGATCCAGCGCGGGAGCGATCCTCGAGTAGCTTTATCTGAAAAGGTAGACATCACAAAGGGATTCAAGAAGTTTAAAGGTTCAGTACAAGCCTACCTGATCGCGTTCAGAACGTGATCTCTTGCGATGACACAATCGTAGTAGCACTCACCGCCTTAGCACCATTGCTGCTGTGACGCGGCGGAGCTTCCTGCAAAGCAGGCAGTCTATGTGTCGCCGAGCACTTTGCGGGGGACGCTGGTATACAAAGACAGTGAAGATTTACTAGCAGGCATTTGTTCAAGATGACTATTGTTCCAGAGTTTGGCACAGATCGCGACTACCGTGTTGCCGTGGTGATACCGGTCTATAACGGCGCGGAATTTCTCGCCGAAACGATAGAGAGCGTATTAGCACAAACAATGCAGCCCGCTGAGATTATCGTGGTGGACGATGGATCGTCTGATGATTCCTTGTCCATCGCTCGGAGTTTCTCGGGGGTTCGGGTCATCGCGCAAGCGAATGCCGGTGTCTCTGTGAGCAGGAATAGAGCTGTTGCGGAAGCGTCAGCTCCCTGGATTGCCTTCCTTGACGCGGACGACGTGTGGGATCCGAGGAAGCTCGAAGTGCAAATGGCTGCGATCAGGAACTCGCCGAAAACAGACCTTTGTTTCACCGCAACACGCGAGCTTACAAAGAAGAGCAATGATGAAAGTTGGGAGATAGGCCCTGCTTCACGACCTCCCGCTTCCGGTGCAGTAGGCAGGTTGCTTTATGGCAAGCTGCGCATTGTTCCGAGCTGCGTCATCCTACGCAGAAGCAAGTTCCTTTCTGTGGGTGGATTCGCCAAAGAAGCGAGTCCATGTGAGGACTGGGATTTGTGGCTTCGTTTGGAGCAAGCGGGCGCGACGTTTACCGCGCTTCACGAACCTCTGCTCCTGTACCGGCAGCACTCCAATAACACGAGCAACAATAGCAGGCGCATGTACGACGCGGAACGCAGAGCGTTTGAGAAAAACATCGCTCCGAGGTACGGAAAGCTGAATCGATGGTGGCGTCGCCTTCAGGCGATAAGCCGCTTCGAGGCAGGGGTGGCTTTGGTGGACCGGGAGCAGCGTCGTCCACACCTCTTCACGATGCTCGCATCCCTGCTCATCTTCCCTTTCGGGGACTGGCGCCGCTACAAAATTGCGCTCCATATGCTTTTGCATGGGCGGTAGGACCCTCGGGGAAGAGCGAATGGCTGAGCGCGTCGGCTATCCTATTCGTTATGAAGACATACAGCGTTAGACGTGCGTTCGTTGCAGGTGCAGTTCTGATCGCGCTTATGGTCGGGTTCAAGCTTGTGAGACGACTGCCTCCGTACGAGCTTGGCCTGCACGATGCCACTGTTCACGCTGATGTTTCTCAGGAAAAGCGTGGCACGCCGCATGCCGGCAGCTGTCCGGTTTTTCCGGCAGATAATATTTGGAACACGCCGGTCGACAGGCTTAAGGTTGATCGGAAGTCCGCAACCTACGTTGCGACGATCGGACCCTCAAAGGCGCTGCATCCAGATTTTGCGTCGAGGATGGACTATGGCATTCCTTACACGGAAGTACCTAGTGGAACCCGGCCTGTCGTCATTGATTTCGAGTACAAAGATGAAAGCGATCCGGGTCTTTATCCTGTCCCCAAAGATGCTCCGATCGAAGGCAAGGGGCAGGGAGATTCCCATGTCATCTTGATCGATTTGCAGCGGTGCATTCTTTATGAGCTGTTCGCTGCGCATCCGGACGGTGATGGGTGGAAAGCCGGCTCGGGCATCATTATGGACCTGACGGACAATGCTTTACGCGCCGCGGGAAAGACCTCAGCCGACGCGGCAGGGCTGCCCATTTTCCCGGGCCTGGTGCGCTATGAGGAAGTTGCGTCCGGGCATATTGATCATGCATTGCGGTTCACATTGCCACGTACACAGAAAGCGTACGTATGGCCGGCGCGGCACCAGGCGGGGGTCGTTGGTGAGAGCCTCGTTCCCATGGGCGAGCGATTCCGGCTGCGAGCTGACTTCGATATCTCAAAGTTTTCGAAGTCGAATCAGGTGATCATGACCGCACTGAAAAAGTACGGCATGTTTATGGCCGACAATGGAAGCGCCATGTTCATCAGTGGCGTTCCCGACAAGCGTTGGGATGACAGCGATCTGCACAAGCTGAACGCACTAACGGCTGGAGATTTCGAGGCTGTCGATGAGTCGGATTTGCAATTGCTGCCGGACTCCGGGCGAGTCGACCCGGTAGCACTGAAGCGCTACTGATCGGTTACAAAGCGTCGATTTCAGCGGCTGCTGGTACTGCAAAGGCGATGAACGCAGCGAAGCCTCTACGCATCGATCTCGGCAGGCGATTGCCAATTAGCAGGAAGCGGTGTTTATCCGTCCCCTCAAGCGCGTGGAAAAGACGTACGAGAAAGACGTAACTTGCGACGGCGGCCACAATGGCCAACACCAATCCGGGCAAGCCAGACACGTCTCGCACAATCAAATAGGCGAGAGCAGACATCGGTGCGGCAGCGGCCAGAACCTTGAAAGCGGCGAACCACGGGAAGTGAAAGCGGTAGATTTTCCACGCGGCGAACCAGATAACGACGACGCCAAAGGCTTGAGCAAGCCCGTTGGCAAATGCGGCCCCAATGGCTCCGTGGCGCGGAATGAACGCGGCATCCAGTGCGATGTTCAAGATGCCGGTCGCTGTCAGCAAGTAGATGATCTGCTTCTGCTTATCAGCAGCACGCAGCAGCACGCCCGGCAATTCCTCGGATGCTCGTGGCATTGACAGGGCCGCCGCTATCATCATTACCGGTATGGCGCCAATGTACTTGACGCCGTATGCGAGCGCAATCGCCCGTCCGGTGACGGCAAGCGCGCCGAGATGCAAGGGGATCACCATAAACAGCGTGTAGCGCAAAGTGTTTCTCACAATGCTGTTCGCTCTCGCGCGATCACGGCTCGACTCCACCATAAGGGTCATGCCGGCGGCTCCAGCGAATGTGCGCGGGATTGAGAGAAGATTGTTCGCGAGACTGAAGCTGATGGAATAAAAAGCGATTTGCTGGAGACTCGAGTACATCTTCAGGAAGATCATCTCGGACCGGTCCCAAACGATGGTGGTGAGCAACTGAATCCCAATCGATTGCAGGCAGTAGTCGCGGATACGTTTGGAAGTAGGGCGATCCAGTGCACCGAGAGGCAGAGCACGCAAACGGCTATGCAAAGACCGGGTACGAAGCACTACTTCCACCGTGCGGCCAACAAACATAGCGGACGCGACGCCAATCAGGTCCCAGCGAAAAATGATTGTCAGAGTGATGACAACGGCGTACGACGCGAGGTAACCGAAAGCACTTAGCGTGTTTTTTGACGCATCTTCAAATGCAATATTCGCTTGTGCCGGGACCCATGACATGATCCCAGGAATGATGGATATCACCAGGATCGATGCCATTAGCTTATAAGAAGGCGTGCCAAAGAAAACCACACCCAGTAGTCCCATACCAGTTATCGCGATGGAGCCGACCAGTTGATATCGGTAAGCAAAGTCGTACACGGCTCTGGCTTGCCCGATGTCGCCGGTGCCCAAAAACTCGGACATAAATTTGCGAGTCGCGCTCGCCAAACCATCTCCGCTGGTCCGGGTCACAACGGACACGAAGAAGTTGATATAGCTGTAATAGCCCAGCTTCTGTGGACCCAGGTAGCGCGCTACCGCGACCGATGCTGTGAGAAAGACAACGGCTTCGATGACAGTTTCCAAACCGTACCAAAGCGAATTGTGGAGGATTCTCGATGAAGCGGATCTTCGCTCTGACGCCATACATGTGCAAGGATACGTTGCTCTGTTGATGCAGGACGGGAGGCACGTAACTCGAAAGAGTCACGAAATAGCGGATGAGGTCAGCTGCTCGTCGCTCCTTGTGCGGCCTTTATGAGCACGGCGAGAACATCGTCGGCGACGTCGGACCAACTCCGCTTGTGCTTGGCGGCGATGCTTTGCGCATCCCAAGGCTGCATGAGGACAGACGAGAGTGCCTCCTCTAAAGCGGGCGCGCTTTTTGGCGGTATAAGCCGTCCGCTGCTATCGTCCATCAGCTCGGGAATTCCACCAACGCTGCTTGCCACCACAGGACGCCCTGAGCACAATGCCTCGATGACGACATTTGGGCAGCCCTCCGCGTAACTGGGTAGGACAACAAGGTCCGCCGCTCCCATCCACTGCGCGACCCCGGACGTGGAGCAGGAAGGGAGAAGATGAATGGAATCGGCGGCGCGGCTGTGAGCGATCTTCTCCTCCAGCAGAGGCTTGTCAGGCCCGTCCCCCACCAGAAACAACTCAGCGTGTCCCAGCTTTTGGTGCGTTTGGCTGAAGGCGTCCACGAGTTCTACCAGTCCCTTCCGCACATCGGTGCGACCGATGTAAACCACGATTTGGCTGGTCGGGTTGAGTTGCAGGTCTCGTCGCGCGGCGAGCCTGTCTCGCGGATGGAAAATTTCTGTGTCACACCCGTTCAGGATGGCATGCGTGCGCTGCTGCGCAGAACCCATCTTGACTGCTGTCTTCTTCAAGTCGCCGCTGACAGTAATCACGCGGTCGGCCCCGCGAAGGGCTTTCCGGGTGAACACACCACAGAGAGGGTCGCTGATCCGGTTCAGATCGGAGCCAATCGCGGTGAGCACAACGGGCACTTGTAGATCGCGGCCTAACAGGACCGCGGCCCAGCCGTCGGGATACACCACGTAGTTCAGGATGATGTCGGGCTGGAATTTCAAGAGCGGCCCGCCCAGCTTTCGAGCCATCATCGCGCCGTTGAGCGGACGAGAGACCGCGGGGAGTACCAGATACGGAATGTATTCGACTAGGACGTCCGCAGGCTGCCACGTTCGATCGAGTGGCCCCAACCAGGATTTGGGTGCCAGGAAAGACGGATAGACGGCTTCTGGATAGAAAACCTTCAAGTCGCATTTCTGCGAAAGCACACGAAGAGTTTGGTAGGCGGAATGCCCAGCCCATGGCTGCCGGGAGGTAGGAAAGTACTGGGTGACGACGGCAACTCTCATGATGTGGCTTTTCCAGCCGAGGTCTTTAGAAGGGCAGCGTATCGCTCGGCAAGACATGATCTGTGGAACCTGGCGATCTTTCCTACATCCGGGACGAAGTCGTTGTCGAGATGTTTGGCGCGGCCGACTGCATTCTCCAAAAGCTCCTTGATCGCTGAAGGACTTGCGATGTCAGCGGCCCAACCGGAATGAGTTTCCTGAATGATTCTGTATACGTCGCCGTCCTTATTCACTGCAGCGAGGATTGGCAATCCTGCGCCAAGATAGTCATACAGCTTGGCCGAGACATTGATGGGATCATGGGTAATCAGAAGAAGGTATGTCGTGCTGCCCATGTATCGGAGCGCCTCGGCGTGCGGAACGAAGCCTATCAATTCGACCTGCGCTCCCAGCTCAAGCAGATGTTGACGGTACCGTTCATCCTCAATATGGCCTACGAAACGCAACAGAAGACGACTCCTGACAGCAGGTTCTAGACTCTTTACCGCTTCAATCACCGGACCTGGATCTGTCGACCCATAGACGGATCCCAAGTACGTCAGAACGATCTGATCGTTCGTCTGCGTAATTACTTCTTTGATTTTGGTTCGGACCTCTGCTTCGGTGGGAACCGGCGTGTCAAAGCCGTTGGGAATGCAGTGGAACTTCTCCCGTGGTTGTTCTGGGTAGCGCGCCGATATTTCTCGCACAGCAGCTTCCGTCGCACAGACGACCGAAGTCGCAGCGGCGACAGCATCTTTTTCTGTGCTTCGGGCAATGCGCAGCGCGCGTGCATTGTTGTTGAAGCTGACCAGGTTGATCGTCGATGTAAGCCATTCATCTCTGAAGTCCAGCACTGTCGGAAGTCCTGGATTTTTACGGCGCAGCTTTGTCACCAGGCGTGCTGCGGAGAAGGGCGGCACCGTCACCAAAACCAGGTCAATCGAGTTTGACCTGATAAGTCTGTTTGCCGCCCTCAGTGCGAAGGGAAGCCAACCCACCTGCGGATCCGGCAAGAGCAGATTTGCAACGAGTCTCTTGAGGACGTTGTCCCTGCGCAGAGGTGCTGGCGCGCTGCGGGAGGGCGCGGAGCTCAATGCGCCAGTAGCACCAGAACGCTTCGACATCAGTCTCTTCAGGGCTTTTCGTACTCCGAAGGGAAGGTCGGCGGTCCAGGTGCGATGGATAGAAACCGATGGAGGCAGCGTGGCTAGCGGACGCGAATCCTGCCCCACCGCAGCCGCATTCTTCGCCGTCAGTACGTGGACATCCAGGCCGGATGCGGGGAGATATTTGGCGAGACTCAGAGCCCGGTGAACGCCTACGCCAGCCGCCGGAGGAAACGAATACGTGATCAGCAGAATTTTCATTTCGTTGCTTTGATGGATTCGGGATCACCGCCTCGTGCAGGCGGACTGACAAGTTCATCAATGCGACGGAACATTCTGAATGCGCTCGCCCAATGCAGCTCCAGGGACCGCGCTCGCGCCTCCTCAGCAATCCACTGAAACATTCCTTGGAGTGCGCCCGGTGATGTGCTTTCTCCCAGCAATTTTGCGGCATTGTCTTCGCGCGCGCTGTGTCCGTACAGTTTGAGAAAGATGTCGTCACCGATCCTTGGTGCAAGGTCTAACCAGCGCTTTGCACGGTAGCGCGTAGGAGGGTCGTAAGAAGCAATTTCTCCTGTCTCCAGTCGAGGTACGAGCCTATCTTTAAATCGAAATCCCGTCGGCCCGGTAATCATCAGCAGGTCTCCGCGAACGCCTCCGCCTGGCGTCGCGTCCATGCCTTGATCAAATCCTCGCGGACGTTCTGGATTGCCCGTAGTCCAGTAAATCTGATTGACGATTCTGGATTGAGTTGGGGAAGGCAGAGACGGCATAGTGAAGTCTGCGTAACATCCGCTGTCGCGAAGAACCTGAAGCTCTCCGCGGACGCCGCAACCGAAGCCTGTCGGATGTGAGTTATCCAGTGCCCAGTTGCCGTGGATAAAGCCGAAAACAAGTTCACCGCGATGCAGGTGCAGAAGACCGTGTTCTTCATGCAGCTGTTTCTTGAATAGAGCCAGCTTTTGCCTAAGACCATCCGCGGTGTCGTTGAAGTGATGAAGGTGTATTTCAACATCGCATACGCCACTTCGTGACAGCGTTGCGAGTCTTTCAACGACAGGCCGCTCATATTCCTCCTGGGGATAGAAGCAGGTGAAACAGGGCGGCCGGCCTTCTTCATCTTTCGGTGCCGCTGCCGCGATTGCAGGCCAGAGTTCTTCCCATTTCGCAACGCGCCGAAGACCCGTCTCCAGCGAAACGCCGCCGCCCATCGGCTCGAAGTGATCCGTCAACGCAACCCAAAGCCGCTTCGGAGAGGTGTGCTGTCGTGTTCTGCGAGCACGGTCCTTCAGATAGCTTGGGAGCCAGAGGTTTAGTTGCTTGGGTAGGTTCACGGAAGCATCTTCGATGTGGACGCGGCTCTTGGTTGTTCCGGTAGCCGCTTAACATCCCCTTCGCATGTTGATCGAGCAATGACGGGCAGGCCATCATTACCGCAGCCTATGTCAGCATATCCCACGCAACAAATGAGTTGCTCTACGTATCCTCGACAAGAGGGTCTCAAGCGGCTTACGCATCAGAGGCGCAGCCATCGTAGACTTCGTCTAGTCACTCGTGAAGCCGGTGTGCACCATCGCGCGCAGAGTGAAAATGACTCGCGAAAAAGTCGAAGTGGAGTGCTATGCGGATCGTGCACGCGGTATATGGGATGGACATGGGCGGCATGGAGGTCCTGGTTGCGCAATTGTGTCGAGATCAGCGTGCCCGCGGCCACCAGGTTAGCGTCTTTGCATATTCCTCGTTAGGAGTTTTGGGTAAGCAGCTGGTTGACGAGGGATTCGAGGTCTATGTTCCGGAGCAAGCGCACCCACTGCGAACCATCTTTCGCTACCTCTCTCGCTTCCGCAGCAGAAAGCCGGACGTTGTTCATTGCCATGGCGTCGCGCCGACGATTCAAGCAGCGATCGCAGCGAAAATCGCTCGGGTTCCTGTCATCCTATCCACGAGGCACCGGGTAGAGTTCTTTCCGTATGACCGGGCCTCGGAGCGGCAATACAACCTTGTATGTTGGCTCTGTAGCTGGATCACGGGCATTTGTCAGACGACTTGTAATCAACTGAGGGCCGGGCCCTGGGCTCGCAAAGACAGAATCGTCACCGTGTACAACGGCATGCAAGCCGTTCCGCGAAGCGACTACTCAGCTCTAGGCAAGAGTGGATTCACGGTTCTCTTCGTTGGGAGACTCATGCCGGAGAAGGGCTTGGACACCCTGATCCGGGCGGTGGCTCTTGCAAGTGTGAAGCTCCCAGCAATCAAGCTCTGGATCGTCGGCGATGGGCGCATGCGCCGTGAGCTCGAAGAGCTTGTTCAACAGCTTGGCGCCGACACTCATGTGATCTTCTGGGGCCAGCACGTCGATACCGCGCCATTCTTTTCAGGCGCCGATGTCTTTACGATGTCTTCAATCAACGAAGGTCTTCCGCTTTCGCTTCTCCAGGCCATGAGTCTCGGTACGCCGGCAGTGACCACGGATGTGGATGGGATGGGCGAAGTGTTGCGGCTCACCGGAGGAGGACTTCTAGTACCCCCAAAGGACCCGGAAGCTTTCGCAGAAGCCTTACTGACCCTCGCCTTAGACAAGAATATGCATGCGGCATGTTCGGCGAAAGCGCGAAAGGGTTTTGAAGATCACTTCACCTTTGAGCGAATGGCTGCAAACTACATGACGTTGTACGAGGGCGGTACCGTCGGCAGCTGACGAAGCGTTCTGCGATTGTCCAAAATAAGTGCAGTGGTCGTGGCCAGGACGAGGTACGCTTTCGTCATTGGCTATCCTCCGCATTCGCGCTCTTTACGATGCGTTTAGGGCGTTCCCTCATTTTCAGGCACCCACTTTCGTCTCGGTCGGCGACCAGATTTTCCAGAGTGGGCCACGCGTAAACAGAAACTTCCCAAAGCCCACGACAGCAGCAGCATTCAGGGAGAGCAAGGCGCCTGCCGGTGTTCCGATCCGGTACAAGAAGGGGACCCGCACTCGCATGGAGAGAGCCGCAAGCAGCCAGAAAGCTATTTGCGCGATTGCGACAGCAAGATACAGGTTGGAGTGCCGGCCGATCAACAAAGAGGTGACTAGCGTTATGAGAAGTAAGTAGGGCACAAACAATCTGAGCACTTTGTGGGAAACAAATTGCAACAGGACTCGGTTGCGCGGGGACAGGGTCCAAGGCGCGATAGCAATCAATTGAAAGTTGCCCGCCAGCGTTCGGACTTTGCGTGAGAACTCACCGGAGATCTTGCTTGGCCACGTGTCATAAACGACCGCTGTTCGATCAATGACGCTGCGATATCCCTGGCGAATGATAGCGAGGGGTTGGTACATGTCGTCCAGGATGGTCCCCGCGGGAATCTCTGTAGCTACGCTCCTTCGTACCGCATAGAAGCCGCCGTATACCCCGACAGGCGAATCGAATCGAGCTTCACAGTTCCTGATCCACTGTTCATATCGCCAGTAAGCTCCGCTGATGACTGCAGCCGTTGCATCGTGATCGCCGGTCCGCAAAATGAGTTCGCCTGCTACGCAACCAACCGCAGGGTCCGAGAAGTTAGCGAGCAGGGCCGGAATCGCGCCCTCTGCAACGGTAGGTCGAATGTCGATGAACAAGAGGACTTCACCGGTTGCCGCGGCAACTCCTCTGTTCAATGCCGCAGCTTTCCCTACTTGCCCATGCAAGATAATCGCGCGACAACGCTGATCGTCAACTGCATTCAAAATGGTGTTCGTCGCATCCTTGGAACCGTCGGAAACAACGATGACTTCGTGAACCAACTCTGGATGAATGGAGAGCAGGTGCTCGAGCTTCCAGGGCAAGAGGCGTTCGCCGTTATGTACGGCCATGACGATGGAGACCGGTTTCTGCTGCGAAGAAAGCGGCCAGGTCTCCCTGCGCCAACTGCGTGGGAACGTACGCGCAAGCAACGCTATACAGAGTGGATATCCAGCGTACGTATAGAGGACGAGCGCCGCGGCAATCCAGAAAGCGAGTGTCATCGTGCGCTCCTCACTGCGCAGCAGAGGCATGACCGAGGCACGGCATGGAAACACTTCATAAAGTAGCGCCAAGCTCACAGGAGAAGAAGAGTAGAGACGAGGTCTTTGTTAAGATAGTCTTTTCGGCCCGAGGAGTGTGTGGCGGAAGTTGCATTGAGTACATCCCTTAGCAGTGCAAAACTACGGGAGATTCTAAGCGAACGTCGTTTCGCACGGGGAAGTAGATGGCACGGTATCTCATTACAGGTATTGCCGGCTTTATTGGTTCCACGCTCGCGCGGTCACTCGTGACGCAGGGCCATCAAGTCAGTGGAATCGATAACCTTTCGACCGGCAGCATGGACAATCTCGCTGACATACAGTCGTCTATTTTCTTCAAGAAGGCTGACATTCGAGACGTTGATGCGATTCGTCCGATGTTTGAGGGCGTTGATTTCGTGTCACACCAAGCAGCGATGGCTTCGGTGCCAAGGTCAGTTGAGGATCCAATCACTTCTCACGAATCGAACATCAACGGAACTCTCAACGTCCTGCTCGCAGCGCGAGATGCCGGCGTGCGACGGCTTGTGTACGCAGCCTCTTCGTCAGCTTACGGAGATCAACCGACACAACCGAAACACGAACAGATGATTCCGCAGCCGTTATCGCCCTATGCAGTTCAGAAGCTCACAGGTGAGTACTACATTCAGGCCTTCTGCCGCGTGTATGGTATGGAGGCTGTGTGCCTGCGGTACTTCAATATCTTTGGGCCGCGCCAGGCCGCCGATTCGCCATACTCTGGAGTCATCGCTCAATTTGTGTACAAGATGCTCGCGGGCGTCACGCCCACAATCCATGGCGACGGCATGAACAGCCGTGATTTTACGTTTGTGGAGAATGCGGTCCAAGCGAACCTTTTGGCCTGTGGTGCAGCAAGTGAGTTCGCTGACGGCCGCGTATATAACGTCGGAACAGGGGAAAGCCACACGATCCTGGAACTCTACTCCGCGCTTGCGGAACTGCTCGGCTTTAACGCTGAAGCAAAGTTCGGCATAGCGCGCGCGGGTGACGTACAACACTCGCTCGCCTCCATCGATCGCGCTCGCACCGAGCTTGGCTATGCCCCCACCACAGGCTTTTTCCAAGGCCTGAAGCAGACGGTGGATTGGTATGTCGAGAACGCATCTACGCCTGAGCTGGCACTCAACGCGAATAAGGAATACTCCTCTTACTGAGCTCCGCGCCTGCGGACTATCGTCTTGACGGTTTCAAACATGATCAAGAGATCCAGCCCCAACGACATGTGCTTGATGTAGTAGAGATCGTACTGGAGCTTTTCTTTCATTTCTTCCAGTGTGGCGCCGTATCCGTAGCGAATCTGCGCCCACCCTGTCAGACCCGGCCGAATCAGATGTCTCAGGTCGTAGAAGGGAAGCTGTTCCGCGAGCATCGAGGTAAACTCCGGGCGCTCAGGCCGGGGTCCTACAAAGCCCATATCACCTTTGAGAACATTCCAAAGTTGAGGGATTTCGTCGATGCGCGTCTTGCGCATGAACATACCTACCTTTGTGACGCGAGGGTCGTTCTTCGTCGCCCAGCGGGCACCTGCTGACTCGGCATCAATGAACATGGAACGGAATTTGTACACCTCGAAGTTCTTGCCGCCCATGCCGACTCGTGTTTGGCTGAAGAAGATCGGGCCCTTCGACGAGATCCTCACCAAGAACACAACGAAAGGAAAGAGCGGCAGGAACAGCAGAAGTCCGACACCGGCAACGAACGTCGAGACGACCTGTCGTGCCAGCTGGTAATGTTTCTTCAAGCGAAAGCCTTCGCTGTAAAGAAGGTTTGTCGGTCGAAGCCCGTCAAGATGGATCTTTCCAGAAAGCCGCTCCATCAACGTGCCAGCTTCCTCCACTTTGATTCCGCGGAAGCGAAGATAAAGCAGATCTTCAGCGGGCAGCTCGCCACGTTGCGCGTCCATGGCGACGATCACTCGTGATACGCGATTGGAAGCTTTACCGAGTGCCCGCAGTTTGGCAACCCAGATCTCTCTGCGTTCCTGCGGACTTCCGCCTAAGGGCCGCCAGTCGACCACTTCCATGCCGACGTCTCTACGGGAACGAATCGTGTCCACGATCGACTTCGCGTACTCTCCGCCTCCCAGCACATAGACCCGTTCTCGGAAGAGTGGCTGCGACACAATCCACTCGTAGGCGCGGCGCCAGAAAATCAGGGCAGGCGCAAGAAATGCGTAGCCGATCGCGTAGACATGACCATCGGTGATCAGGAAGGGAGGGAAGTAGAAAATGACTGCGGAAACGATGAAGCATCCGAATCCCAAAACAAGAAGGATTCTGGTGTAAATCTCCTGGCGGGTTTGAACAATTTGCGGTTCGTAGAGATCGAAATAGTACGAAAACATCACGCTCAAAGCTGTTACCGCAGCGATCTTCAGCCAACCGTATTCGTAGCCCAAGGCAATGCCAGCATTCAAAGAGCCCAAGCTGATAAAGGTAGCCGCGACGAAACAACTCCCAACCAGGATCGCTTCGCACAGCAGCAGCAGTACAGTGCGAGTCGGATAGTAGACATTGAGGAAACGTATCATCGTGGGTCGTGGCTACTCATCCAGACTTTCGTAGCCCTGGTACCCGTAGTGGCCTTCGTTAGGCGCAAACTCGCTGACGGCATTCAGGACGACGCCCAGCAGCTTTGCCGACTTTAGTTCCCGCAGCGCGCGCTGCGCCGTCTCGAACTTCGTCTCACCACCGCGAACTACCAGCAGCGCACTGTCGCAAGCTCGAGCGAGGTTGACGCCGTCGGAAACGATGTTCACTGGCGAGGAGTCCACGATAATCCAGTCGAAATCGTCTGAGATGGCGCGAATGAGTTCTGGAAAGCGCGGACTTCCCGAGAGTTCGGCGGCTCGATCTCCCGCGTGGCCGCAAGAGCAGAAGGTCAGGTTGGAAAGGCCTGGAGGCAGGGGCTCCCCGCCCTCGAGTACTTGCCCACGTTGGAAGATGCTACCGGCGTCAGCCTTTCCGTTCAGGTATTCGGCGAGTCCGACTTCATTCGGGCAACCGAGCACCTTGTGTAGTGTGCCACGACGCATATCTCCGTCAATCAGTAACACCCGCGCGGTCTTATGCCGTGCAAGCGTTACCGCGAGGTTGGAAGCTACAAAGCTCTTGCCTTCGCCTGCATGCCCGCTCCCGACGTAGATCGAGGTCAACGGCTGAGCGTGTCGCAGGCCCGTCAACTTCGAGCGGAGACTTCGGAACTGCTCGATCTTGCCGCCGCGCGATTGCATTGCCGGCAGCCTGTCTAAGTCGGGCTTCCAGGTCTGCAGATTGGCTGTGTGCAGTGCTCGAGAAAAATTCAGCCTGACGTCGGATGCCTCGTTCTCGGGCGAGTCTAACGCCACGGGTGGAGGATCGACCACATCCACCGC
The DNA here is from genome assembly GCA_903970445.1 of Verrucomicrobia bacterium Tous-C9LFEB. GTDB lineage: Bacteria > Acidobacteriota > Terriglobia > Terriglobales > Acidobacteriaceae > Granulicella. The sequence goes on from CAJCIP010000120.1 coordinate 24,708, forward strand.
TACCGAGTGTTCCTGGCTCTGCCGCATAGGCGCGACGGCGGCACTTTCCTGCTTGCCGGTCTGGCTGCGCTCGTCTTGAGCAGCCTTCTCTTGTTCAGCCCGAAGTAGTGCCTCATAAATCTTGCTCATGGCTCTTTATCCGAGTGCGAATACGCTTTGGGTGCTGAGGAGAAGAGGACGGACGGCGTGCCCAGGTCGAGATCCTGGATGACGTCTCCAAGCATTGCCGCAGGTATCTGACGTGAGTCTGCGACATAGGCGGAGATCAAGGCATGTTCGCAAATGACATTGATCACACGCGGTATACCCCGGCTGGCCCTGTAAATCTCCGTCACTGCCTCGGGCAGAAAGATAAGCTCGCTCGTGCCGGCCAGGCGGAGACGCTCAGCGATGTACTCACCCGTTTGTGGTTCGGTAAGTGCTTCGGTTCTTGCCCAGACTGCGACTCGCTGGCGGAGCTGTCGCAGATTCGGCTGCCGAAGCATCTCCTCTAATTCGGGTTGCCCTGACAGAATAATCTGGACCAGCTTCTCGGATGATGTTTCCAAGTTCGTAAGCAGACGGATCTCTTCGAGCAACTCAGCGGTAAGGTTCTGCGCTTCGTCGATGATGATGACGCATGTTTCGTTTCGCCGAAACTTGTCAATAAGCCAGCGGTTCAGCTGGATGAGCATTGTCGACTTCGTGCGACTCTCCGGTGTAATCCCGAAGTCGGCCAGAATGAACTCGAGAAGTTCGAGCACCTCAAGACGCGGGTTGAAGATGAACGCACTGTGGACCGTACGCTGGTCCAGCGACATCAGTGCACGCCGCAAGATGGTCGTCTTGCCAGTGCCCACCTCTCCGGAGAGAACCATGAACCCGACGCGGTACGAAATGCCATACTGCACCTTCGCCAACGCTTCCCTCGTATGCGGAAGCATGTAGAGGAATCGGGGGTCCGGGCTGGTCGTGAACGGATTGCTTTGCAGCTTGAAAAAGTTTTTATACATGGTCAAGCCTGCGCGTCCGCAAGAGAACGGTCGTTGCGCTTCTTTTTCTCTCGTTTCTCATTCCTTGCGTCCACGGCGTCACCAACGGGATCTTTCAGAGTAATGATCCCCAGAGTCGGCAACTTCGTGAACGTCCAGATATCCTGTTCGGTCCGCAGTGCGGTGTTGCGGTATTCCAGAAACGCGGTAATCAGCAGGCCGACCGCAAGCCCAGCCGCGAAGCCTCCGCCCGCAAATACGCTTCGCTTTGGGAAGGTTGGATCCTCCGGCAGGTTCGCCTTGTCCATCACGCGGAATTGCTCTCCCTCTTGCCTTAGTTCGAGATCCGCTGCCATCTTGGAATCGTTCCGCTTGGTAAGCAGTGCGTCGTAGAACGTCTTCGCCGTGTCGTAGTCGCGGGTGAGTTGTTTGAATTCCGCTTCTACCTGCGGGCTGGACTGGATGCGGTCCTGATACGTTCGCACTGACTCCTGGAGTTCGGCCTGTTCATGGGTTTTCGCGGCAATGGCGAGATCCGCAGCCTTGAGCTGCGCTCTCAGTTGCTGAACGGCGAGAGGGTTGATGGACGCTCCTCCCGCAGATGTACTGCCTGCGGGAACTGTCGCCGGCATCGACGCGACCTGTTGTCGCAATGCGGCGATTCTTTTGCGCAGCGCGATCAGATCGGGGTAATCGGCTGTGTAGTGTGCCGCCACATCCGTTTCTTCATTCTGCAAGGTTTGCAGCTCGGTTTCCTTGGCAGCGCGTTGGGCGTTCGGCACTGACGAGATCGTAGCTGTAGATCCGGACCCGGTGCTGAGACTGCCGGATGAAATCTGCGAAAGCATGGTCTGCATGTAAGTGCGATCTTGTTCCATGCGCGCGAGCGCCTGATTGGCAGCTTCTAACTGTGTGTTCAAGCTGGTCAGCATATTCATGTTCGCTGACTCGTCTCCGGGCAGTTTCCCGAAGTGCTCGCGCTGGAACGCTGCTAGTTTTGCGTCCTGATCGTCCAGGGAACGTTTCGCATCGTCCAACTGTCCTTTGATGAAGTCCGAAGTGCCCTCGGCCGAAGCTTCCCGCGCACGCGCATTTTCATTCAAGAACAGCGATGTGACCTCGCCGCACACCAACTGTGCCGTGTGGGGATCGCTTGATGTAAACAGGATGAAGAAGCCAGGCAAGCCGCCCGCACCCGTAATCGAAGGAATGGACTTGATCTCGATGGACTTCCGGGTCGCTTCGATCCGGTCATCCATCGACATGTGCTGATTGGCGTAGAGATTGAACTTCTCGATGATCGGCTGCAGGCGCGAACGGCTGAGCATCTGCTCTTTCATCGAAGCGACGCGACTGTCCAGATCAGAGCTCACAATCGCCTTGACGTACTCATCCGGAACCTTCTGCCGATCGATGAGTACCAGCGTTTGCGATGTGTAGCGAGGAGGGAGGAAGGTGGACCAGACAACTGCCGCTATCGGAAAGATCACGAGCGGAATGAGGATTAACCACTTCCTTCTCTTCAGAATCTGAAGATAATCGGCGACCTCGAGCTTTCTATGTCCCAGCATCAGATTCCTCTCTAGTGACCCAGTACGATCGGCCGCATGGGAGAGTACGTAAGGCCAAATCCTAGGGTTTGCGTGGTTCCGTGAAATGCATTCACAGCAAGCGTGCTGTTGGCATTGGTCTGCCGTTGCAAGTTGTAGCTTGCATATGCCGAAATCTTCCTGGTGATCGATCTCGAAAGCTGTGCTCCGGTGCCGAGCGAGTTCGTTGAGGTTTCCGGGCCAGCCGCAAGCGGCAATGAAGAGAACTGATTGTAAGAAGCATTGGCGGAAAACCCGGTGTACCGACCCAGCGATCGACTGTAGCTGGCACTGAGTGAGTTTGACGTGCCGGTCGTTGTAACGCCTTGCCCGCTGTTTACGCCGCGTGAAAACGAGACGCCCAGGCCGCCCTTCCCAAGCTGGTAATTCAAACTGGCCGACGCCGCAACGCTCAACGTTGAACCTGAGTTCGCCGTGCTCGATAACTGAGGACCAACGGAAGCGTTGGAAGTAAGCCGTGCCGTGAACTGCCTCGTGACCGACACAAAGAAACTCTGCGTGTCATAGGCAAGCGTGTACTCAGGATATGTGCTTCGAGAAAAGGAATAGTTCGCAGCATAGGAAGACCTCGCACTCAAGTTGTGTGAAAGGCCGACGCTTCCCGACACCTGGTTCGTCTCCACTCCACCCGCATCGCTGCCAGGAAACCGAATGATGGACGAAGACCCACTGCCGAAGATAGATGTTCGATTCGTAAGGCTGCGGCTCAATGTACCTGTGACGGTATTTGTGACGCGGGGACCGTAGTTCGAGTACAGGCCGCCTTCGTCTCCCTGAAGCACCTGAACTGGGCTCACACCCTGGTCGCCGAGACCCGGAATCCCTGACAGTCCGCTGACCGGTGAATTCGGCAGGTAGCTGACCGAGTCCGAAGCCACACCACTCCATCTGCCAAGAACAAAGACCTGGGATGCTGCGAGATTATGAAAGAAGCTGCCCGGCTGGTTCGATGTGGCGAAGAGGTAACCCCCCGAATAGACGAGACTGAACGGCGAACTGCGGCTCGACGAAAGATAAGCTAGGTCGCCTGAAACGTTGGTCGATTCGTATGTCTGGTTGCTGCCGTTGTAGCCCAGAGCAACGCTTTCTGAAGCACTTGCCGCGTAGGTGAGAGTTCCTCCTACACTGGGCAGCCGAAAGCCGGGCGACTCAGGCGCAGGTGTGTACGCGGGGATGTCTTGCGCGCCGCTTGTTGGCACCATGGTGAGAGCTCCCATCAACGTGAGCAGGAATCGTATTGAGTGGCTGCGGATCATGGAACAACAATCGTGTCACCCGGCTGAAGCGTGATTCCTTGCATATCGCCGTTCTTCACGGCTGTTTTGTAGTTGAAGGGAATCCTTTGCTGCTTTCCGCCGACATTCCTCAGCAGGTAGATGTGTTTCAAGTTCGCAAACGGAGCGGGACCTCCCGCTGTGGCGATTGCTTCGAGTGGGGTCATGTTCGGAGTGAGCGGCAACGGCCCCACTCGGCCGATCTGCCCCACCATATAAACGCGCTTGCTGTTGACGCCCTGTACGCTCACCGTCACGAGTGGCGTGGTGATGTACTTCTTGAGCCGAACTGCAATGTCGTCTGAAAGCTTCAGCGGCGTCATACCTGACGAAGGTATATCGCCGACAAGGGGTAGCGATATCACACCATCGGGTCGTACGGTGAATGTTCCGGAAAAGCTAGGTTCCTTCCAAACGGTGACGAGCAGCACATCTTCGGGGCCAATGATGTAGGTCGGCGAGGAAGCAAGACTGTTGCTTGCAGCGTTTGGAGCATGCGTATCCACCGGTGTTGCTGCTGTCGTCAGGGCTGGTGCGGTCTGCGTCGCCGGGGCCGGGGACAAAACAGGCTTGCTGACGCCGGTTTGTGCCGTGAGAGACGGAACAGCATACAGAAGTGCGGCCGACAGAAAAAGGGCCATTTTCTTCATTTCATCGAGCCTAAGCGAACGTTGGAGGGATTTGCGGCCAGCTCTCTCGCTGGATAGAGTGAAGCTATACCCACACAAAGACGCTGCACTTCAGTCTAAAACAAATTGTGTACGGTCGGTTAGATTGTGTACCTTAGCTAATCGGAATACCCACAGAACGAATTGTCCATAATGCTGAATTCAACGCCCATCGCATCACTCGCTGATGCGAACTCAACATCCGATCAGCCCCAAGCGATACCTCAATCCCGCCGCGCTGTGATCCAGGCTGTCGCCTGGCAGACCTGGCTGGGCGTCGCTGCGACTCTCCTTTTGTTGGTCGGCATCTACTGGCGCGTAGGCATCAAGCTCTTCCACGACTGGATGGATTATCCCGAGTACTCACACGGGCTGCTCATCCCATTCTTCATCGCGTATCTCCTCTGGGATCGGCGCCGCCAGTTGCGAGACACGCCTGTTCAATCCGTCTGGGCAGGCATTCCGCTCGTTGCGTTCGGACTCTTTGTTCTGCTCCTTGGCATTTTCGGAGCAGAGCTTTTTCTGTCACGTGTCTCTTTTGTTCTGATCGTTGCAGGTCTCACCTGGACGCTGTTCGGCTGGTCCATGCTGCAGCGAGTCACGTTCTTCCTCTTCGTTCTGTTTCTTGCGATTCCGCTGCCTGTTCTTCTGCTGAATCACATCACATTCCCGCTGCAGCTTTTCGCTTCCAAAGTTGCCAGCGGACTTCTTCCATTAGCGGGTGTTCCCGTATTGCGTGAGGGCAATGTCATTACGCTGCCCGCGATGCCGCTTGAAGTGGCGGAAGCCTGCAGCGGCATTCGTTCCCTGATGAGCCTGTTCACCGTAGCCGTGATCTACGGCGCTTTGATGGAGCGCCGCATTTCGCTTCGCGTTTTCCTTGCTCTCGCCAGTGTCCCGATTGCGATTGTCGCGAACGTGGCACGCATTGTCGGCACAGGTTTGTGCGTGCAGTACTGGGATCCCGACAAGGCGCTCGGATTCTTCCATGAGTTTTCCGGCTGGCTGATGTTCCTGGTGTCACTCGCCTGCCTCTACCTTGTCCATCAGGCACTCACATACTTCGCCCGCCGAGTAGAGTCAGCACGATGAAGCCCCTTCCAATCTGGTTTGTCACTCTTTTGCTGGCGCTGACAGCGTATTTCCTGCATCACCGCGGAACAACGGACCACGTGCCACCCAGCAGGCCATTGTCGGAAATGCCTGTGCAATTTGGACCGTGGCGAGGGGAAGATCAGCCCATCGCGCAGGAAGCATTGGACGTTCTTGGCAAGGGCATCTTCCTCAATCGCATTTACCTGCCGGAGACGGCTGGATCAGACAATCCACAATTACAGGCACCGGTGTCCTTGTTCATCGGCTACTTTCCGACACAAAGAACCGGTTCCACCATCCATTCGCCGCAGAATTGTCTGCCTGGAGCCGGATGGACCTTTGATTCGTCCGGCGTGACTACTGTACCCTCACCCTCCGGCAAAGATCTTGAGGTGGGGGACTACGTTGTGTCCAACGGGCCGGCAAAAATGGAAATTCTCTACTGGTATCAAACGCAGGGGAAGGCCATCGCCAGTGATTACCGCGCCAAACTGCAGCTGATGGCTGACTCGATACGTTCCAGCCGCTCCGATGCCGCACTGGTTCGTGTCATCACCCCTATTCGAAAGGGTGAAAGCCGCGATGTTGCGAGAAACCGCGCAAAGGCCTTCACACAAAACTTTCTTCCGATACTGCCGCTGTATGTTCCAAATTGAGCTGGTCTTGCCATCGGCAGAAAATTAAAGTTTTTCAAGTAAGTATTACTGTCTGGAGTTCGTATGTACATTCGCCGCCCCAACTTCGTTCCGTTCATCGCCGTCTCACTGTTTCCTCTGCTCGCGCTCAGCGGTTGCCATCGCGACCCCAACGTGCGTAAGCAGAAATACCTGGAAAGCGGTGAGCGTTATGAGAAGAACGGCAAGCAGCGCGAAGCCGTCATCCAGTTTTCAAACGCAATCAAGATCGACCGTAACTTCGCCGAGGCTCACTACCAACTCGGCAAGCTGTATCTCGACATGGGAGCGCCACAGGCCGCATACCCTGAACTGCTGGCCGCAGTCGATCTCAAGCCCACGGATCTTGCTGCGCGGCTGACACTCGGGCAGCTGCAAATGGGCGGCGGCCTGCCGGACAAGGCAAAGGAGCAGGCGGAGGCGATTCTTGCAGCCCAGCCTAACAATGCCGATGGGCACGCTCTGCTGGCGCAGATCGCCGTGCGGCAGGGCCAGACGGATGAGGCGCGTAAACAGATTCAGCAGGCGCTCGCCATTGACCCAAATCGGTCGGAATTCCATGTAACCCTTGCTGCGATTGAGGGTGGCGCGCAGAAAGACATGCCCGCCGCGCAGGCGGAGTTGCAAAAGGCGATTTCGCTCGATTCCAAGAACGGCCAGGCGCACATGATGATGGCGGCTCTCCTTGAGCAGGACGGCAAGCCACAGGACGCAGTGCAGCAGGTCCAGGCCGCTGCGGACGCTCAGCCGAAGAGCCTCGTCTTCCGGGAAAACCTGGTGAACGCCTACATGCACGCGGGCAACAAGCAGGGCGCGGAGTTGGAGTTGCGCAAGATCGCCAACGACTTTCCCGACGACAAGACCGGCGCCACGCTCCTCAGTGCCTACTACCTGCAAACAGGGCAGATTGGGGCGGCTGACAGCGCTTATGAATCTCTGACAAGCGCACATCCAAAGAGCGTGCCGATCAAGGCCGCCTATGCCCGTATCCTTCTGCTGGAAGGACAGAAGGACAAGGCAACGAAGGTGGTCGCCGAACTTGTGAAGAGCAACCCGAACGATCCTGAAGTGGCCATCCTGAACGGGAGCCTTCTTGCCGTCAATGGCAAAGTGAACGAGGCAGCAGACGTCATCCACAAGGCTGTCAAGGATGCTCCTGACAATGCCGAGCTGCAAATGGCGCTCGGAAAAGTGAGCATGCAGCAGGGCGATTTCAATGCCGCGCAGACCGCCTATGGAGAAGCGTTGCGGCTCGCACCTCGCAATCTGGAAGCAGCAACCGGCGTAGCTACCATTGCCGACCGCAAGCACGATTACGGCACCCTCTTGCAGGTTGCGGAGAAAACCATCGCGATCGCGCCCGGATTCCCGTCAGGGTACGTATGGCGCGCCACTGCGGAAGCAAATCAGAATGAGACAGCAAAGGCGGAACAGGACTTCCAGACGGCCCTGCAAAAAGATCCCAACAATCAGCCGGCGCTTGTCGAACTGGCACAGATTCGCTTAGCACAGAAACATGTGCCGGAGGCAACGAGCCTGCTGACGAAGGCTCTCCAGGCGAATCCGAACTCGGTCGAAGCTCTGCACGCTCTGGTAGCTATCGATCTCAACGCCAAGCAGCCCACGGTGGCCGTCGACAGGATCAACCAGCAGATTGCGCGTTCGCCGAAAAACCCGATTCTTTACAGCATGCTTGCCGGGCTGAAGCTCAACCTCAAGGATTTTCCTGGAGCCAGGGACGCCGCCGGCAAAGCCCTGCAGCTCAACCCGGGCGACGAGAACGCGGTGCAGCAGCAGGCGGACGCCGCCGTCGGCATGGGAGACGCCGGCGCGGCAGTGAACATCTGGCAGACCTGGGTCAACGCGCATCCGGCAGACGGGCAGGGGATCACGATGCTCGGGATGGTTCAGGAGTCGAAGGGCGATAAGAGCGCCGCGATGGAGTCGTACAAGAAGGCCCTGCAGCTGAAGCCCGATAATGCGATTGCCAACAACAATCTGGCGTTCTTGATGGTTGACAGCGGCCAGAGTGCCGACGACGCGCTCACGTATGCACAGGACGCTCGGCGCGCTCTTCCCAAGTCTCCGCAGACAGCGGACACGTTGGCGTGGGTGTACTTCCACCTGGGCCGCTATGCCTCCGCCCGCGACCTGCTGGAGGATGCAGTCAAGGTCAATCCGAACGATGCCTCGGTTCAGTACCATCTCGGCATGACCTACAGCCAGCTTGGGGACAAGGCGAATGCCTCGGCTCACCTCAAGAAGGCTGTTGCTATCGGGAACGGGTCGCCTGCGGCAAAGCAGGCTGGGGATGCACTCGCGAAGCTCATGTGAGCGCAGGCTGGTTCTTGCGGGCCGGCGCGGCGGCACGGGCCGTTGCTGTGGTGGGCTTCTGCAAGGCGCTCGATGCACTTTTCTGATGAATCTGGGCTGGGAATCCCCCAGGGGTCTTTCGCCGTGCTACGGGTTCAGCGAGGCTTCGAAAAGCCCAGCTTTGCTCCGCATTCTGTCGTGATATGCCGTGCTTCTCCGGTGAGCTGTTTTGCTCACTGCCGTGTCACCTTCAGTAACTGCAGATCGTTACCACTTTGTCATATTAAATCGAAAAACATCTTGTACTCTAAGGATGCACTCCAGATAACACCTTCGAGTCATTGCTGACGCGAAATGTGCACGGCCCCGACTGAGCGGACATCAACAGTGTCTGACTCTCCCCGGAATTGCTGTGGTCTGAGAATTGCAAGATCGTGATTCAACTCACGGTCTCGTTATTTCGCAAGACCCGGGCCGAGTCGGAGTATCGTCTGTTCGGATTTGTAATCTAAGGAGCCTTCTAATGACGCGTTTCATGAAACTCTCAATCCTCGGTGCGGCACTCGCCCTACCTGCAACGTCGGCTTTCGCAACGTCGATTTCGATCGGCTTAGCAACAACTTCAACGGGTCCAGTTACTACAGTTGCGACCGATGGTGGAAGTGGAGTTGTGAACTTTTCCCAGAATTCGTCTAGTTCAACTTACGCGACTTTCAACGGTTACAGCCTTTCCCTGAACGCGACCGGTTACCCGTTTACAATGCAGCAGGGAAACCTAATGACCAACGCGATTAGCGTGTCGTCATCGTCGGCAACTACGGGATCTATTTATGTCTATATCACCGAGACAGGTCTGACATCACCGACTGGGCAGACACCCTTTCTGAGTAGCTTCACAGAAAACAGCTTCGGGGGTGCAGGAGGCTCAGTTATGGAGACAACCCTCTACAGCGCAATGAATAACGCGTACTCAGGCTCGCAGCTTGGTACTGCAACATTTACTGCCATTGGTACATCCACCTCCACTGCCACTGCGAACCTGGGAAATGGTACGTACTCTGTTACCGAGAAGTACGCGATTACACTCAATCCGAATGCGAGCGCGAATAGCACAATCAATCTCTCACCCGCAGCAACACCTGAACCATCCAGCCTTGCTCTGCTTGGCACTGGTCTTCTGGGTGTAGCTGGAGTTGTTCGCCGGAAACTCGTCAAAGCATAACTACTTCATTTGGCAGAAGCCCCGGCATTCGCCGGGGCTTCTTTTGCGAGAGCCTAATTGTCTGATCCTCATCTAGAGATCTGCTGCAGATGCCGAAATACGCTCGCGCTCGGCGATCCACGTTGCAGAGCAGTGCGTTTGCAGAGCGATTCTTGCTCTAGACGCCAGGAAAAACGCCCAACTCGGCCCCTCGTTACGCAGATCCCTCCGCCTTACTAGCGACAAAAACAGAAGCGGTCACAAGGGCCTCAAAGTGCTTGTCACAGCACAGCTTATCCTGTCTAGTGCTTGGAGTATGACGCTGCCCAGAGCATTCTTCACAAAACGCGATCTCAGGTGCGAGAGCGAAGATGCTGAAAGAACGTATCTTCGACCAAGCGCAACATGCTAAGGTGCAACTGTGTCAAACCGACCATGGTGGCGCGTCGTCATGGTGCAACTTGGTCTACTGTGCGGCATCGCGCAAGTGTTTGGGTTATATCAAACGACTGGGATTTCTCGCCATTCCAAAAGGAATGATGTCGCTTGGTGTCCATGTTCAAAACTGGAAACCACTGCGCAGCGACGCATCGGGTTCATAGCACTTCAGGGAGCATTCGGCAATCAGATCGAGCAAAGCCTGATTTCGCCATGTGAACCGCTACTAAGGCAGGAGCACAGGAGAGAATTCGGTACCGAAGCCTCTTATCGCTGGTCGGAATCGAAGGTCAGCAATCGGCTCGTAATATTCCGACAACATTCGTCAGAGACCGATCGCCATTAGAGACGAAGCAAGCGTGATTTTCAACCGCTCAGCTGGATTAGGAGCAGTTATTGTGGGTATCGTTGAAATTGCTATTGCCGCCGGTTTGGTGTTCGGTAACGGCTGCGCAGGATGAAATGTTAATCCCAGGCCTCTGCCACATCTCTCTGGTTATTTCTCGTACCTGATCGTTCGGCAAAGTCTTCACAAATCCTCCAACATGAGCTTTTCTAAATCTACTTTGCTAAGTATAGCTCCAAATGTCGGGCGAGCAGCTGGTCTATCTGATTTCATTCTGTTCCACATCGTTAGCGGTGCAAAAAGGCATCGTAAAGAGATCACATAATCGCACTTTGGAAGAAAAACGTCACGATTGGCGCGACGGCTGGCAACGCATCCCGATGCCGTCGCGTTGTGGACACAATGATGAAAGATCCCAAATACTTCCCCGATCTTCCAACGGTCCACACCCAGCTTGATCGGCCGCCTGCCAGCTGGAGATGCTCGCGTTTCACCCGGCAGTGGAGCCGACATCTATCGAAATGACCCCCAGACATTTTCTTCATGTCAGCAAATCGGGCGGTTCCGCTCTGAAGCATGCCTTGGGGCCGTATGCAAGAAGTTTGAATTTATTACTGCACCCGCACAAGGTGCGGCTGCGGGACATACCCGACGGACAACAAGCCTTCTTCTTCGTGCGTTCCCCCTTGGAACGCTTCGTAAGCGGGTTTCTGAGTCGGCAACGCCAGGGCAGGCCGCGATACTACTACCCTTGGACCGCAGAGGAACATGCCGCCTTTACGCGCTTTCCTAGTGTGAACGATCTGGCGGAAGCACTTTCAGCAACCGGTCCTCAAGGCGCCCATGCCAGACAAGCTATGGAGCAAATTAGGCATTTAGCGCGCCCGCTCACTTTGTGGCTTGAAGATGAGCAATATCTCCATCTCAGGCGTAGCGATATCCTTTTTGTCGGCTTCCAAGAACGATTAGAAAATGACTTCTTCAGACTGCGAGAGCTTCTCGGCCTTCCCGAGGCAGCAGTATTACCGACAGATGACGTCGTCGCTCACCGCGCGCCTTCAAATTCGAATCGGCTCCTCTCGAAGCACGCCGAGGCCAATGTACATAGGTGGTATGAGGCAGATTTCCATCTCTACGATTACTGTAGAGAGATGTTTCCAGACTCTGAATAGCGTGTTCGAAGGATTGTTAGCTTGAAAGCTGAATTGGATTCTAAGATCGTTCTGCGACGATCACCTGACGTGCTTGAAACAACCGTGAATGACGAGCCCGTGCTTCTGCATTCCACTCGCTGGCAGTACCTGCATTTCACCGGCAGCGGGGCAGCCATCTGGCAAGCTCTCGCAGAGCCGATGAGTTTTGAAGCGCTGATCGCTGCGTTGCGCATGCGCTTCGATATCGACGAAGACACGTGCCGTCGAGAAACGGAGCAGTTCCTTCAGAAGCTGCTCGACGAAGAATTTGTGATTGCAACCTAGTGTGCTGTTGGCTGGCCCATGCTTTTGCGCCTCTGCAGCCAGGCGCATGCGGCGCGGACGCAGTCAACAAGCAGAAGAGGAAGCAGCAGCGGCGTAAGTCGCTCGAAGTGGCGATCCACGAAAGGGACACAGACCTGCGGCATTCGCGGTGAGTGCCTCAGCCACGCCCACGTCCTTACCACGCGCCGTTTGCGCGAGCTTGTGACAGACGCGCCCTCACCACCCGATGTCCCCGCGCGTAACCTCTGCAAATCTTCCGGGAGCTGCCCAACCGGACGCTCCGCGTACCACCAGCCGCGGGCATGAACTCCGGCGTCGCGTGTTCGTTGTAGATGAATGGAAGCGAGCGACCGCTCGTCTGCGAATTCCGCGTGCGAGAAGTGGCTGAGTTTGGTCTGAAGGTCTTTCGAGCTTGCAATCGAGCTCAGGTGCCGGCCCGCATCTGGAAGGCGCGGCGCGTATTGGTTCTCGCGGCGGAGCGCGTGCGGTGTTCGCGGCGGTAAGGCACACTCCTGATCACCTCGGATGTCCTTGAACCGCACCGCTACGCCCGGCATGCACCACCAGGTCGGCGAGAGATGATCCCAGGATTCTGGATGTAGATGAGGCACAGCGAAGGGGAAAGGATCGTCCGTGTTCGCGCAGCAGGCGGAGCGGGGCGCAAGCGTGTCGAAGCGTCCATAGTGCCGGGTCATCAGCAATCGATGCGGCCGGGAGAGTCCGTCGGCGCGAAGCCGCTGTAGCACGCCCCGGCTGGGAACCTCATCCGCGTCCAGGATGAGTACTACGTCCTCTGGTTCTGCGTCGTGAAGCCCGAGCTGAATAGCATTGCGCTGAAATGCCTCCCGCGCCCAGGTGCTTTCGCCCGGCAATCTCGGTAGAGCGACGTGGCGTAGCTTCGGCATTGCCCAGGCAAACCGCTCACGATGCTGATGAAAGAGAAGAGGCTTGGGCTGGCCTTGGAACGTCTGCGCGGCTTCCACGAGCACCAGCACATCTACAAGTTCGTAGATTTCAGCTAAGCGGTGCTCCAACAAGTCGAATTCATTGTCGAAGATGAAGGTGTCATAGATGCGCATAGGCGATCAATGACAGTATGGCTTAACTAGGAACAGCTATACATGGCGTCGCTAGGTCCGCTAAAGGTACCGGAGATATTGTTCTGCGTGACTGTAGCGCACGAAGACACTACCGCATCAGGGGTTTGCCAAACTTCTGGACGTTGGACTGCTAACTGCTCGGCTGACAACGAAGATTCCTGCATGAGTTTTCTCCACGTAACCTTGTGTGCGAACCAAGGTCTGTGGGCAATGTATCGTCAGGCGGGCCACTGATTGGCATAAGTGATATCAAACAGACATACAACTTAAGGGATGCTCCCTCCATCGCGGAATCCACTTTGGTGGGCACGGTGTATTGTCACGGCTGAAGCCGTGACCTACCGTTCACTTGATCAGAGTGACGATTCAGAGCTCGTTCGGCAGACGTTCCGTCTTCCCCGTACCCTAGCATCTTCATCACAGCCTCGTTCTCGCGGACCAGTGTCGCGCGTAGCTCTTCGGTCAGCTTATCCTTCCACGTCATAGAGCCGCCCTGCCGGAAAAAGCTTAGGGAAGTAGTTGGCCGCTCGCGAAATCCTCCTCGCACTTCAGAGGCCTTGAGACGGTTGATATGAGCGGCTTCGACAGCTTGCTGAAGACGATCATCCGTCGGCAGACTGAGCGCTTCTGCAATCCTTCGAAAGGCACCTAGTTCATCACGTTGCATGTCCTCGTATCGCATGCAGAGCACACTGTACGGTATATCCGGATTCAACCAGCTTTCCGCATTCTGGCTCCAGCTCCCATCGGTTTCTTGCAAGGAAAGCGGAAGCATCGACTCCGCCCGGAACCAGTTTGGACGTTCGCCGGACATGATGCGGACCGTTTCCTCAATCGAAAATCCCAGATGATTGCTGAAGGAAGCGGCCACATCGAAGGGATGGCGCACGAGATAAATCACCTGGCGGACTGCTTGCGGCGGGAACACCCATTCACCACGAGGCGTTCTACGTGCTCGATCATGAACCTTGATGAAGACGAGGTTTCTTGCGTCTGCCGCAACATCCTCATACACCGAAGGGAGTGTCAGCTCGATCTCTTCCGGAGTCATGTCCGCGGCAGAAGCTGCCGCGTAGTAATCGAAGACACGCCGGCGTGAGTGACCGTACAGGCCTATGTCGATGCGATTGATGTCGCCCGCATGTTCCGGTGTGAGCAGTCCCTGGATGACCGCACGTACCCACGTGTTTCCCGATTTCGGGTAGCTGGCAATCAGGACGAGAGGGGCTTCCATTGCGCCACCTCCTCCAAAGCATTACCTAATTCTTCGACGGTCGAGCGGCGACCGCCGCCCAGGATTCCGGCGGTGATCTGGCCCGCGATTGTGCCGACAAGCTGCAGATGCTGCTTCAGCATGCCCAGAGGCGCCACTTGCCGTTGCCGAAACGTGTGTCGTGTCAGCAGAGCCATGCGTTCAGGAATGCTCGGCAACTCCACCAACCCCGGCTCGGACAACGTCAGCTCGACCACCGTTCCGAGACGCAGAGGCTCGGTGTCTTGCGTGACTGGGTAGAAAAACTTCTGCAATCCGGTCCTGACGGTCTGTAGCTTTTCTGTTGGAAGCTCAAGGCGTTCGCATGCATCCTGCCACAGCTTGATGCCTCGATGGCTCGGCCAGGCGAACGGCTTTCCGTCCCGCAGGCTGACCCGCGTGCTGTCGTCGGCAAGCACCATCCACCCGCGACGATGCATTTCGGCGGCGAGGGTCGATTTACCTGCACCAGAAAATCCGCACACAGCGATACATGCCAAGCCGTCAGGCGGCAGCAAGCAGGAGGCATGCAGCGGCAGCTCGCCACGCTGATGCAGGATGGCTGCCCGAGCTGCGCCATGGAGATACATATCCACTGCGCCCGGGTCGGCGCCCACGACTGGCGCTACACGCACCGTTGTGCCATCTTCTGCAAGAAACGCGCCCACTTCAGGAACGCGCAGCAGCATTGCACCGGGGCGAATCTGCATGTACTGCCCAACCTGTTCGGCTCCCTCCAGTTGGTCTGGAAGGGTATCGACTTCCAGCACCTGCGCGTCGGGCACGCCAGCGAGCTCTCGTGCGATCAAATCAGCAGCCCCATTCCCGTATCAGCGATCCGGCGTCGATCAGACGCTCGATCGAGTATGCTTCAGCCAGATTGCCATTCCCTGCTGCGAGCTTCTCTAAGGTTTGCGATGCGGCAGTCAGGTCGAAAGCCTCCGCGCACGCTGGTGAATCATTTAACGCGTCGAGCGCGCTCCGGTATCGGTCCGCGTGCTTCTGAATGATACCCGCAGACTCCGGTGACTGCGCTCCACGGTTTCTGCGCAGCCGGATAGCATCCGGTACCAATCCCGCGCCCATCTCTCGAGCTAACCCACGGCTTCGCCCACCCGCCAAGAACGCTTCGACGGGAAACGAGAGAAGGAGCTCGATGAACCTTCTATCGCTGAATGGGTCACGTCCTTCCACGCCGCTGGTGTGCATCGTGTCTGCACCACAAAAGCGGCTGCTCATCGTCGCAAAGGCGATCAGATTCTGTTTGCCTCGCATGTCGTCCACGGACTTATTCAGCAGATGAGCTTGTTCTTCCCGGAAAGCTGGGCTGAGGAGAATTGCCCCGGCCCGCTCTCTCCTGCGATGTGGATTCCGGCGCGTCTGATAGCGAGACCGCAACTCTAGTGCAAGCGCCTTCCAGGCGGGGACGCCTCCACCCAGCTTGCTGTCTCGCTGCGCAAACTTCATCGCTTCCAACCATCGCCCGGAAGCAAAGAGAATGGAAAACACGCTCCGTCCTTCGAAGCTAGCGGTGGCATTGCCTCGGCCGCCGGCGAGCAAAACGCGCTTTCCATCTGCTGCCGTCAATTCCGCCATGCGCAAGCCCCAGAGTTGATTTGAGGTGTTTCTGACCGCAGTACAAGACGTCTCATGGATCTCCGGCATCACGTCGAGATAGCACCGTCCGCCCGGGCGAATGAGCACGAGGTCCATATTGGCGTTGCGCTCGACCAGGGCGCGGGCCAGGTGTGACTCATCGTGATCCCAGTTGCGCTTCTCTTCTCCCTTGAGGCCTTCTTCCGGAACAGAGGTGTAGGCCGTCAGGTGTTGCCCGCGTCCGTGAAGTTGCCGAGCTGCAACGGCTGCCATCAGCGTAGAGTCCAGTCCGCCACTCAAGGTAGTGTTCACGCCAGTTACGCACGTGAGCGTGCTGCCTACCGCGCGCTCAAAAACTTCTGACGCAAGCTGCACATACTCTTGCTCCTTGCTAAAGCGAAGCTCCGGGACTGCTCCAGGCGTCCACCAACGTGTGAGATAAGCTGCTCTGCCTGGTGCGTAGTGAAGAAGGTGGCCTCCTGGCAGCAGGTGAACGTCCTCCACAGGGCTGGCGCCGCTTATCATTTTCGGTGCGACAAGCAGCGGCAACGCGACGAGGTTAGGCTTCCGTTGAATCGCAGGATTCGCCAGCATCCCAATCACCTGACTCGAGACGATCAGCGCCCCGGCCCGCTCGGCGTAATACACAGTTTTCGCGCCGACATGATTGTCGGAGATGAAGACTTCGCCTGACTGCCGATGAAGGGCGGCGAAGGCGTAATCGCCGTAGACCTTTCGTGGCAAGTCCTCGCCGAAGCGAACGTACGCATGAAACAAAAGCTCGGCATCGGACATGGCTGCGACCTGGTTTCCGCCAAAAGCGAGCGAGTCTCCGAGCTCGCCGCGGTCGTAAACATAGCCATCCGCGACGAAACAAAGCTGCTCATTAACGTACGGTTGTGTATCGAAGCTATCCTCTGCTTGTATGCCCCGCGCAAGTCCGGCGGCGGCCAAACCTTTTGCTTCGTCGTACCAGATCCCGAGCTTCCCAGACGCGCCGAGGAGCGCTGACGCCATGGCTTGGATCGCGTGGCGGAGGTCGTCTCTCTGAGAACCAGCGATGATTACAAACATGCGTCACCCTGAACCGCCTCAGCGGAGGAAACTTTACGCGGCCAGCTTATTCCTGTCAGCTCAAATAAGTCCTGATTCGGTGTCTCATACAGGGCGTCGAACCGAGCACGCATGAAATGCGGTAGAGGAGATTGCGTTCGAGCGTTGTGAGGAAGACCGCCAGGTAGCGTCATTCGTTCTAACTCAAGGAATGCGCAAACTTGGTCAAACACCTTCTGCGGCTCGGCGAACAGATCTTCACTGCGCAGGATCAGGAATCGATCGCGCGGAACATACTGCCACCACTGCCGCAGCTGGTCCGCGTAGAAGCCGCGCGCTGTATAGCTATACAGCATGTGACCCGTCGCCGCAGGATCAAGTTCAGGACAGGCTGATTCGAACGTGCTTCGCTTCCTTTCCTGATCTACGGCGTCTCGAAACCCGAGGTGCTCGCAACCCAGCGTGAGCATGTGGTGGTAGTGTGACCACGCGCGGGCGCCAGATTCTCGCAGCAAGACGATGCACTTTGGTGCGCCAAGCACATCGTGCAACCGCTTCGCCGCTTCAGGATGGAAGAGATAGTAAGGCGTGGAGTCCAGCACGATCGGACGCTTCCTGAATAAGGCCCGATACATCCACCTTGGCCAGCGCAACGGCATCTGGCTGCGGTAGTACTCCAGACCCTTGTTCCAGTGCAACGTGAAGAAGTGCAACTCTTTGTGTTTGGTTGCCGCGACTTCCGCATGCTGCTGCAACGCCGCATGTAGAAAGGTCGTTCCAGAACGCATTGCGCCAAGGATGACCACATCAGGAAGTGGGCGTAACAGGTTCATGACTGGCGTTGCGCGGTTACGATCAAGGGGAGCCGTCTATTAGGATCGTCACTTGAGCAGCAAATTGCAAACCTGGCGCAGAATGCCCATCCGAGGCCGGCTTGCCGTGCTTGAATCTGCCTTCTTGCTCACAGCTTCTTGGTTAGCGGTGCGGTTCTTCTTTCCAAAGATAGGGTCCTGGGCCACTCGTCCGGCGCCAAGTCACAGCTTGATGCCCCCGCCACACATCCAGGATGAAGTGCGTCGCGGCATCAGCATTGCAGCACGAAATCTGCCTTGGAATTGCGTTTGCCTGCCGCGCGCCATTGCCGGCAAACTCCTGCTCGCGCGCCGCGGCTATCGTTCAACGATCCGGATTGGAGTGCGCTTGAGCGACGGCGCCTTATCGGCGCACGCATGGCTTGAGATTGGCCAAATTACCTTGCTCGGTGGACGAGGGTCTAAGGAAATGTCGGTCCTGGTCTGAGCTGATCTGAGGTCTGGAAAAGATGGTGGCCAGAGACGGGATCGAACCGCCGACGCCGGCCTTTTCAGGGCCGCGCTCTACCACTGAGCTATCTGGCCTTGGCAATGAAAAGAAACACGCGGGCCGCCAAGATCGCCGTATGCTGCGTTTCGAAAAACCTGCCTGCGTGGGAGGATTGACCGGTCAGCGTCTTGCACAGCTGCACGCAGTCATCGAGAACGTCGATGTCAGTATAGCAATCGTGCCGCCGTCGCGCCACCCGCTAAGGGCGAGTCCGTTATCCTGAAGCAGCTCTTCCAGGCTGCATGAATGTGATTTCCGGTTCTTTTGAGGTGATGCCATCCCTGACTTCCTCTTCCGCAATTGCAAAGCTGCTTTGCTTTCGGCCAGCCTAAGCGTAGGTGCGTTTGGCCCAGCGCAACTCGCGGGGCAATCGGCAATATACCCGCCCTCCGCGCCGCTTTCCTCCGTCGAGCTAAAAGCGAGCAAAGCGTTTGAAGCGGCGAAGAAGCAAGGCGCGCCGGAACTCTATGCCTTCCTGAAGACAATGCCCAAAGGCGCCGACCTGCATATGCATCTGGATGGAGCGATCTACGCTGAGACGTTTATCGCGGATGCAGTGAAGCAGGGAATGTGCGTGGCGAATGTGGAGCCCGCAACACCAGCAGTCCCTGTCGCGCACGGCGCGCTGCATTTCGTGGCTCCCTTGCAAGGCAAAGACATTGTCTGCCCGGTCGGTGCGGTGCCGATTACAGATGCGCTCAAGAATCAGAGCCTGTACGACGATCTCATCGACAGCTTCTCCATGCGGGCCTATGTGCCGACACCAGGCATCAATGGGCACGACCAGTTCTTCTCAACCTTTGCGCGGTTCAGCGGATTGAAAGGGTCGAAGGGCGAGTGGCTGGATGAAGTAGCAACACGCGCTGCTGCGCAGAATGAGCAATATCTGGAGATCATGAGCACGCCAAGCTCGGCCCATGCAGTTGCGGCTGCGGAAAAGATCGGCCTGCCGGCTGGAATCAACGATTCCAATTACAAAGCTGCTCTCGCGAAAGTACGTGACGAGCTATTGGCGAATGGTTTGCGTGAAGATGTCGCACTGGATTCTTCGGAGTTTGCGGAGATTGGAGCTTCGCGGAATCAGCTTGAACACTGCAGTCAGACTGCCCTGCCGGCATGTCACATTTCCGTTCACTGGCTGTACCAGGTGCTGCGTGGCTATCCACCGCAGCATGTATTCGCGCAAACGCTGCTCGCGTTTGAGGTTGCCACCGCGAATCCGGACGTCGTTGGCCTGAACTTCGTCATGCCGGAAGACGGCCGTGTTTCCATGCAGGATTATCACCTGCAGATGCTGATGCTGGACTACCTGCACGGCGTGTATCCGAAAGTGCATACCTCGCTTCACGCGGGCGAGCTTGCGCCTGGCATGGTGCCTCCCGCCGGCCTGAGCTCCCACATTCGCGAAGCGATCGACCTTGGCCATGCAGAGCGCATTGGACATGGTGTGGATGTGCTCTACGAAGATCGCCCCACGGATCTGCTCAAGGAAATGGCGCAGAAGCATGTCATGGTCGAGGTCAACCTCACGTCGAACGACGTGATTCTCGGCGTGAGAGGAACTGACAGCCCGTTCGCAGCCTACCGCGCCGCGCATGTGCCGACCGCGCTCTCTACAGATGACGAAGGTGTCAGTCGCATCGATCTGACACACGAGTACGTGAAAGCTGCGTTGGAACAGAACGTCAACTACGCTGGCTTGAAAGCTATGGCTCGGACTTCACTCGAGCATGCCTTTCTGCACGGTGAAAGTCTGTGGAACGCGCCGGACGATTTTTCTCATCGGAAGACGGCCTGCGTTGAAGCCATTCTGCCCGAAAGTAAGCCGTCAGAGCGTTGTTCTGAACTCCTAAAGTCCAATGAGCGCGCGCAGTTGCAGTGGGAGCTGGAGCGGCGCTTCGCGGCCTTTGAAGCAGATTCTCACTAAGGCGCCCGGCTGCTAGACTGACTCGCACGGGCGATGCTTGCCCCATCGGAGGAATGCAGTGTTCATGCGCATCGTCGCAATTGTGGTCCAGACGATCTTTTTCGTACTGGTGTTTGCCATCGGCTCGTTCCTGCCTGGCATTCTCACTTCGATTCCCATGTGGCGGGTTGTAGCCGGAGCCACGCATTACTTCGTCTTGGATGGCCCGATTCTTGCGTTTCTCGTGCTTCTACTCATCCTTGGCGTCGAGGCAGCGACCAGGCGCTTTCGTTCTTCAGGCGCAATCACTGTGTTGTCGTTTGTGCTGGCGTTTCTGGTTGCTCTTGCGATGAAGCTGCCGTTCATGGACCGCACAACCGTCTAGTTTGGTGTTCCTCCGCGTCCGTGGCCCTCTTCTTCCGCGCACGATATCCTGAACTTCCAAAGTAGGAGCTTTCGCATGCAGCCAGCACCCGGTGATCTTATTGAAAATTTCGCGCTCCCCGATCAAGACGGGGACACCATCAACCTGACGGACTTTGCAGGCAAGCCGGTCGTGCTCTTCTTCTATCCGAAAGCGGACACACCGGGCTGCACCATCGAGGCCTGCGGATTTCGTAATCAGTTCACAAAGCTGCAGAAGGCCGGAGCTGTCGTGCTGGGCATATCACGCGACACGGTAAAGGCACAGAAGAAATTTCAGTTGAAGTACGATCTGCCGTACCCGCTGTTAGCGGATGCCGACCAGGCGATCTGCAAGCGTTTCGATGTGATCCGCGACAAGACAATGTATGGCAAGCCGGTGACGGGCATTGAGCGCACCACGTTCGTCATCGGACCGGACCAGAAACTGATCCACGTCTTCTCCAAGGTGAAGCCGGAAGGCCATGCCGAAGAAGTTGTCGCGCTGCTCAATGAGAAGTAGAAGAGCCTTAGTGAGGCTGAGTGGTTGAAGTCGGCGTTGCATTTGCTGGAGCAGCCTGTTGGTTCGCAGCAGGGATGGCTTGACCGTTGTTCTGCGCAGGCGGCATCGTTCCGCCGCCAGGATTGCTGCCCGGCGCTCCTGATACTGTGGGCTGGCCGAAGTTCGCCGGCTTGGAACCTGAAGCGAGGCCAGTGACGGAACCCGGCGTCAGCTTGCTTGGCTGCGGAGTGGGCTCAGAAAATGCCGGCTGCGGTTCTACCACGAACGTCAGTGAAGCACCCGCCGCCAATCCGGCGTTCGTACCGACCATTGGCGCGCTATCTGCCACGTCGCGCTTGCCGGGCTTACCGCGAAACGTAAGCGTGTTCGTGTGCACGCTTTGGGCCCCGACCTTCACCAACTCTAGCGACATCTCTCCGACGGCATTCAGCTTTCCGGCTGGGACAGTGGCAATCACCGAGATCGACACAGGTGTTCCAGGCTTCACGAGTGCCTTTCCGCCTTGTTTCGCAGGAGCATTGCTCGCAACCGTCGCGGACGTTACCTTTCCGTGAACGACTTGGCCGTTCTTCAAGCTTCCAGAGTCGACAGCCTCGTTCAACTCAATCACCAGCGTTGTGTGGGCGGCGACGCCAGTTCCGCCGCGAGTTGCCGCGTCGATTGGGCTCGCCTGCGTGCTTGTGTCGGTGGCCGGAACGTTGAGTGTGGGGCCTAACGGACTTGCCTGCGCGCTAGAATCCGTCACCGGATGTGACTGGGTGACCTGAGCGAGGCTGAGGTGCGTGCCCATCAGAGCAAGTGCGAAGAGACAATACGTTGCGTCGTGCCGGAGACTCACAAGTGTTCCTATCGGACCGCTGATAGCGGTTCCAACATTCGATGGGTCAGATCTCGGCAGCCGTTGCACCCCGCTCTCTTTGGGTCGAGATGTTTGTACCGAATCAGCAACCACGCGCTACACTTCCAGTACTGTGGACATGCGTGGAGTGGTCGAGTTTGCTGCAGGCGCCGGAGTCACGCTCGGCGGTCTCGCCGTCTTCACGAAAGCAGCTCTCCATCCTGAATCTCAGATCTTCGGACGTACGCTCATCGCCGGGATAAATCCCGATGAGATGGCACTCACGTACGACGACGGACCTAACGACGCCGCCACGATGGAACTCCTGGAACTCCTTGAGCGCTACGGGGCGAAGGCGACGTTCTTCATGATTGGGCGATTCGTGCGCATGCGTCCGGAGATCGTGCGAGCGGTGCACGCGGCAGGCCACGTTGTCGGCAACCACACCATGACCCATCCGTGGCTGACGAATAAGCCGGCGGATTTGATCCGGACCGAGCTGAAGGCCTGCAATGAAGCCCTGGAAGATACGCTTGGCTGCGCTATCCGCTATTTTCGTCCACCGCACGGCGCGCGCCGCCCGGTGGTATTGCGCGCTGCGCGGGAACTCGGTCTGGTGCCGGTGCAATGGAATGTGATGGGCTTTGACTGGGAACCGATTGGCGCTGACAAAATTTACGAGCATATCGACGGTGGGCTCGCGCGAAGCCGCAAACGCGGCCAGGGAGCCAACATCCTTTTGCACGATGGCTTCGATAAGACGATGGGGACGGACCGTACCGACACCCTGATCGCCACCGAACGCCTTCTTGAGCGCTTTCAGCGTGACGGCGCGCGGGCGGTCACTGTCGAAGCCTGGGGCTGACACTTCCTGGTGGAAGGGATGGTGCGCCCGAGAAGATTCGAACTTCTGACCTACAGCTTCGGAGGCTGCCGCTCTATCCAGCTGAGCTACGGGCGCGCAAATTCAGCCTAGCACAGGGCTGTCAGGCGTCGAAGTGGGCGTAAGATGGTCGCCATGCGCGTTCTTTCCATTGCTCTTCTCGCCGTCGCGTTGCTGTCGACCGGCACTCTTTCCGTTCCTGCTCAGGAACCCGGCTCGTTGCCGGAAACAAAGGCTCCGTGTGCCGCCGGCAAGGTCCCGATGAAGCAGCCGAACGGGCAGCTCAGCTCACCGGCTGCCATGTCTTTTGTCTTCTTCGGCAACAAAGTCGCCACGGTGTATTACAGCGCACCTTCGGTACGCTGCCGCAAAGTCTTCGGTGAGCTCGAACCCTTCGGCAAAGTATGGCGGCTCGGCGCAAACCCTTCCACGACGCTCGTGAGTGAAGTACCTCTGAAGATCGGTAGCGTCATGGTTCCTGCGGGCACGCACACGCTCTATGCCATACCTGAAGCGCCAAGCAAGAAGTGGACGCTGATCGTGAATAACCAGATTGGCCAGTGGGGAACCGACTACGACCAAACCAAAGATGTCGGCCGCACAGAAATGATGAGCAGCATGGCTTCAGAACCGCAGGAGCAGATGACCATCTCCTTTACGAAGGTTCAGGGCAAAGCCACCGAACTGCATGTGAAGTGGGACAAAGCGGACGAGTGGGTGAAGGTCGAAGCGCAGTAGGCGGAGGAAGCGTAGTGAGCAGACAAATCGGGAACGCGGAGGTCGCAAAGAACATCGCAAAGAAAAGCTCGCAAACTTACACCGCAAGGTTCCACTTCGCGCCCTTTGCGTACTACTCTGCGCTCTTCGCGTTCCGCTTCAAAGACCATTTACACGACGGTAGATTCCGTCCTGCAATCGAACCACATCGAAGTTGAGTAGGATCCCTAGCCGCTTTCCGGTGAGCTTCAGGTATGAAACAAGTTGCGCACAATGGACAGGAGCGATAGCGTCGAGAGCCTTGACCTCGATCACCAACTCACCTTCTACAAGCAGATCGATCCGATATCCTACGTCGCTCAGCTTCGTTCCGTCGTAGACGACAGCAACTGGAACTTCTGCCTGAACCTCGATACCTGACTTCCTTCGCTCGTAGGCGGGCAAGCTTTGTAGGTACTTTCCAGCAGCCCAGGTCCAAGCTCAGTATGCACACGCAGGGCTGCCCCAAGAACCCGATGTGAGAGCTCATTTAGAGCCTCGCGGTTAATTAGCTACCACTCTTTAGCCGCAGTACTCGGCTCCAGGGGCGTGCTTGCCGCAGGAGCCTTCCAGCGCAGAATCGGTTTACGAGCGGCGGTCGTTTCATCCAGTCTCTGTAGTCGCGTCGTATGCGGAGCTGTCCTCACGAGCTCAGGGTTCTCCTCTGCTTCGCGAGCGATCTGCTGCAACGCGTCGACCAGCAGGTCAAGTTCCTCGCGCGACTCGCTCTCCGTGGGTTCGATCATCATCGCGCCGCTGACGACGAGCGGAAACGACACGGTATACGCATGGAAACCGTAGTCGATCAATCGCTTGCCCATGTCTCCGGTTTTGACACCGTTCTTGGCTTGCAGCTTGTCGCTGAAAACGACTTCGTGCAGTGACGGCGATTTGTACGGCAGCTCAAATGTTGGCTCCAGCTTCTTGCGCAGGTAGTTGGCGTTGAGCACGGCATCTTCCGTGGTCTGACGCAAGCCGTCAGGTCCGTTTGCCAGGATGTATGCCAGCGCACGAACAAACATTCCGAAGTTGCCGTACCAGGCCTTCACACGGCCAACGGATTGTGGCCGGTCGTACTTGAACGTAAGTGAGCCATCAGCCTTCGTGGCGAGCACCGGCGTCGGGAGAAACGGCTCAAGAATCTTTTTGCACGCTACCGGCCCCGAGCCCGGACCGCCGCCGCCATGCGGTGTGGAAAACGTCTTATGCAGGTTCAGGTGCATCACGTCTGCACCGAAATCTCCGGGCCGCGTTTTGCCGACCAGCGCGTTCATATTCGCACCGTCCATGTACAAGAGCGCGCCCTTCGCGTGGAGGATGTCCGCAATCTTGTGAATGTCGCTTTCGAACACGCCGATTGTCGACGGGTTTGTCAACATCAGCGCGGCGACATCGTCCGTCACCAGCTTTTCCAGCTCGGCCAGGTCAACCATGCCCTTGGCATTCGACTTCAGGTTCGCCACCTGGTAGCCGCAGACCGCAGCCGTTGCGGGGTTCGTGCCGTGAGCTGAGTCGGGGATGAGAATCTTCGTGCGCGGATTGCCCTTGGACTCGTGATACGCGCGCGCCAGCAGAATGCCCGTGAATTCACCGTGTGCACCCGCCGCGGGCTGCAGGG